>NZ_CP022464.2:6216140-6570176 GCF_002234575.2 Enterocloster bolteae
AGGTGGTGGAAATAGTCTGTATCTTCTCAACCACAGGCGCCCTGTCACCGGTTTCATAAGAATAAACGCAGATTACATTCTGCAGCTCATGCATCAGATAAAGGAAACGTCCGTCGGAGCTGTAGCGGAAATGTCTTGGAGCCGACTCCAGGTCGCAGTGGATGGCATCTACCTGAAACAGCCTCTTATCCTTGTCGTTGAAACGGTATACCTTTACCTGGTCCGTTCCGTTGTCCACCGACAGAACATACCTGCCGTCGGGCATCCTTCTGGTACAGGTAACATGTGAGCGGAAGTTGCGCTCTGCCACGCTGCCGTATCCCTTGTTGAACACCTCGTCCACAATCTGCCCCACAGAACCGTCCTTGTTAAGGCTTAAGACCGTGGTCTTGCCGTCATGGTAGCCTGACACAAACACGTATTTATCTTCCATATCAGTACACAGGTGGCAGCCCCTCATGCCGCGGATGGGAGCGCTGTTCAGTCTTGCAAGGCTTCCGTTCTGCAGGATCCGGAAGGATACAACTCCCTCGTCCGCGATGGAGTACAAGGTTTTCCCATCGCTGGAAGCAATGACATAGGAGGAGTTGTCCACTTCCATCTCACACCTCTCCCTAAATGTTCCGTTTTTCACATCCACGTCAAACACTGTGATTCCCTTTGCTTTTCCGGTGTAGGAATAGGATCCTACATATGCCATATATTTGCCGCTCATACCTGTCTGTACCTCCCTGATTTACGTCGGTTTTCATTTCAATTTAGACTAAAAACATCATATCATAAATTTGTGAATTTGTTAACTGGAAGTTTGTGAAATTCTCCCCCGCTGTTCATCCCTAAACTTGTCCCTAAACTTATCTGCCAAATCTTTCAAAAAGGTATTGACATACCACTGATTTAATGTATAATGAAATTCGCGCTTGTTTATTATTACTAAACTTTTTGCTTATTTTTATAGTCAGTTAGTATTTGTAAACTTTTTGTTCAGAAACGCGAGACAGGGAGGAGCTCCATGGAAATCGGAAGTAAACTAAAGGAACTGCGGGTGTTAAAGGGTCTGACCCAGGAAGAACTGGCTGACCGGGCCGAGCTTTCCAAGGGATTCATTTCCCAGCTGGAACGTGACCTGACGTCTCCATCCATAGCTACCCTGATGGACATTCTTCAGTGCCTGGGCACCACCATCGGTGAATTCTTCAATGAAACGCCGGATGAACAGGTAGTATTTGGTAAACAGGATTATTTTGAGAAAATTGATACAGACTTAAATAATGAAATCAAATGGATTATCCCCAATGCCCAGAAAAATGTGATGGAGCCCATCCTCCTCACCTTAAAGGCCGGAGGCTCCACCTATCCTGATAATCCCCATGAAGGTGAGGAATTCGGATACGTGCTCCAGGGAAGCATATCCATCCACATAGGCAGCAAGACATACAAGGCAAAGAAAGGGGAGTCCTTCTACTTCACGCCGGATAAGAAACATTACCTGACAAGCAGGAACGGGGCCCTTCTTCTGTGGGTGAGCTCGCCGCCAAGTTTTTAATCACATTAAGATAAAAGGAGATTTTGATTATCATGAGCCAGCCTTTCATTGATTTACAGCACATATCAAAAAGTTTTGACGGCGAGCTGGTCCTGGACGACCTGAACCTTTCCATCAGGGAGAACAGCTTCGTCACCTTGCTTGGCCCCAGCGGCTGCGGCAAGACCACTACCCTGCGTATATTAGGCGGCTTTACTACCCCTGACACAGGAAAGGTAATCGTCGGCGGACAGGACATCTCCATGATTCCACCTAACAAACGCCCGCTGAATACCGTATTCCAGAAGTATGCGCTGTTTCCCCACATGAACATCGCGGAAAATATTGCCTTCGGCTTAAAGATTAAGAACAAGCCAAAGTCCTACATTGATGACAAAATCAAATATGCCCTGAAATTAGTGAACCTGCCCGGATATGAGAAACGGACCGTGGACTCTTTATCCGGCGGCCAGCAGCAGCGTATCGCCATTGCCCGGGCCATTGTGAACGAACCCAGGGTGCTGCTTCTTGACGAGCCCCTCGGGGCGCTGGATTTAAAGCTGCGCCAGGATATGCAGTACGAGCTGATACGCCTTAAGAATGAGCTGGGAATTACCTTTATCTATGTGACCCACGACCAAGAGGAGGCCCTTACCATGTCCGACACCATCGTGGTCATGAACCAGGGATACATCCAGCAGATGGGATCCCCTGAGCAGATTTATAATGAGCCTGAAAATGCGTTTGTGGCCGACTTCATCGGTGAGAGCAATATTGTACCCGGCACCATGATCCGGGACGAACTGGTAGAAATCTTCGGCGCCCGCTTTGCATGTGTTGACAAGGGTTTCGGCAATAATAAGCCTGTGGATGTGGTTATCCGGCCCGAGGACATTGACCTTGTAAAGCCTGAGGACGGAACCCTCCAGGGTGTTGTGACCCACCTGATTTTCAAGGGCGTCCACTATGAGATGGAGGTAACCACCCCGGACGGTTTCGAGTGGCTGGTGCATTCCACCGATATGTTTCCTGTAGGCCGGCAGGTGGGCATCCATGTGGAGCCCTTTGAGATCCAGATCATGAACAAGCCTGCTTCTGAAGACGAGGAGGCGCTGGGAGTCAATGAATAGCGAAAAAAAAGGCGCCGCCATCGGCAAGGCGCTGTTATCAGGTCCCTATCTTATTTGGATGGCCGGCTTTACACTGATTCCGCTGGCCATGATTATATGGTACGGGCTGACTGACAAGGGCGGCGGCCTGACCATGGCAAATGTCATTGCCATTGCTTCTGCGGACCACGCAAAGGCTCTGTGGCTTTCCCTTGGACTGTCCTTAGTGAGCACGGTCCTCTGTCTTTTGTTAGCGTATCCCCTGGCCATGATACTAAGGGGCCGAGGAGCCGCGGCAGGAGGATTCATTGTATTCATATTCATCCTTCCCATGTGGATGAACTTCCTTCTGAGAACCCTGGCCTGGCAGACACTGCTGGAGAAAAACGGAGTCATTAACGGTATCCTTAACTGGCTTCACCTCCCGTCCCAGTCCATGATTAACACCCCGTCAGCCATTGTGCTGGGCATGGTATATAACTTCCTGCCCTTTATGGTGCTTCCCATTTACAATGTGCTGTCCAAAATAGACGATAATATTATAAATGCCGCCATGGACCTGGGAGCCAACAGCTTCCAGCGTTTCACCAGGATATGGTTCCCCTTAAGCATACCGGGCATCATCAGCGGCATCACCATGGTGTTTGTCCCTTCCCTGACCACCTTCGTTATTTCCGATTTGCTGGGCGGCAGCAAGATTCTGCTCATCGGCAACGTCATTGAACAGGAATTTACCAGGGGAAGCAACTGGCATCTGGGAAGCGGACTTTCACTGGTCCTCATGGTCTTTATCCTAATCAGCATGGCCATGATAGCCAAATACGATAAAAACGGAGAGGGGACTGCATTCTGATGACAAAGAGTTCAAAAGTACTGCGGAAAATCATATCGGATTTTTATATGGTGCTCATACTGATCTTCCTTTATGCCCCCATCCTTACCATGATGGTCCTGTCCTTCAACAAATCCAAATCCAGGACCCAGTGGGGCGGATTTACCCTGCAGTGGTACACCCAGATGTTTGACAGCCGCTCTATCATGAGCGCCCTGACCACCACGTTAATCATAGCCTTTGTATCGGCCCTGGTGGCAACAGTCATAGGCACGGCAGCGGCTATCTCCATCAGTTCCATGCGGACCGTGCCCAGAACCATTGTCATGGGCGTAACCAACATCCCCATGCTGAACGCTGACATCGTAACCGGTATATCCCTGATGCTGGCCTTCATTGCCTTTGGTATTTCCCTGGGATTTAAGACCGTGCTTATATCCCATATTACATTTAATATACCCTATGTCATACTAAGCGTCATGCCCAAGCTTAAGCAGACGGATAAATACACCTACGAGGCCGCCCTGGACCTGGGCGCATCCCCTCTGTACGCATTTTTCAAGGTGGGGTTCCCGGATATCATGCCCGGTGTGCTCTCCGGCTTCCTGCTGGCGTTTACCATGTCCTTAGATGACTTTATCATCACCCACTTCACAAAGGGCGCGGGCATTAACACCCTGTCCACCCTGATTTACAGCGAGGTAAGGCGCGGCATACGGCCGTCCATGTACGCACTGTCATCCATTATATTTTTGACCGTGCTGATTCTTCTCATCTTTGTTAACTTCCGGTCCATTAAGAAGCCGGAAAAGGCATAACCGAATTCAGACATTAAAGGAGAACGATTATGAAAAAGAAAATGGCAATCACCCTTGCTGCCGCATCCATGGCAGTGCTGTCCGCCGCCCTTTTAACCGGCTGCGGCAAGTCCGGTTCCTCACCCGAAGGAGGAAACAAGGAAGACAACAAGTTAAACGTATACAACTGGGGCGAGTACATTGACGAGGACGTCATCACCCAGTTTGAGGAGGAAACCGGCATACAGGTTGTCTACGATGTATTTGAGACCAACGAGGAGATGTATCCTGTCATTGAGGCCGGCGCTGTAAAATACGATGTAGTATGTCCCTCCGACTACATGATTCAGCGCATGATTGAGAACGGCCTTCTGGCTGAGCTGAACTTTGACAACATCCCTAACTATAAGGAGATCGGCCAGCAGTATCTGGATATCTCCAAGGGATTTGACCCTGAGAACAAGTATTCCGTACCCTACTGCTGGGGAACCATGGGAATTCTCTACAACACCAAGCGTCTGGAGGAGCTGGGTGTTCCCGCTCCCACCAAGTGGTCTGATTTGTGGGATGAGCGCTTAAGCGGCGAGATTCTTATGCAGAACAGTGTAAGAGACGCGTTTACCGTGGCCCTGAAGATGAAGGGATACTCCTTAAACAGCACCAATCCCGATGAGCTGGCCGAGGCACGCGACCTGTTGATCGAGCAGAAGCCTCTTGTCCAGGCCTATGTCATTGACCAGGTAAGGGATAAGATGATTGGCGGCGAGGCTGCTGTGGGCGTGATTTATTCCGGTGAAATGCTCTACATCCAGGATGCTGTGGCGGAACAAGGTCTGGATTACAGCCTGGAGTATGTAATTCCCGAGGAGGGAACCAATTACTGGATCGACTCCTGGGTTATTCCCGCCAACGCGGAGCACAAGGAAAATGCAGAGAAATGGATTGACTTCCTGTGCCGCCCTGATATTGCCAAAAAGAACTTTGAATATATTACCTACGCAACGCCAAACACAGGCGCCTATGATTTGCTGGACGACGACCTCAAAAACAACAAGGCCCTGTTCCCTGATTTGGATAAGCTGCCGAAGTGCGAAATTATCCAGTATCTGGGGGATGATGTGGACACCATCTACAATGACATGTGGAAGGAAATTAAATCCGAGTAAAAACCAGTCACAGGATTAAATAATAAAAAGGAAGTTCCGGGCGGGAGACTTAAGCCGATACCTGCCCCGCGGAACTTCCTTTTATACATTTAATCCTATTGACCGTTTCATCCCGGCGTCACCCCTCGCGTTTCCCGTGCTCATGGTATCCATGGCACATGGAGGAACCCGCGCAGCCACCGCATCCGCCGGCACATCCGCCGCATCCCTTACCTGCCTTTTTATCCCTTATCATAATACGGACCACTGCCCCTATAATCACAGCCAATATGACCAGAATAATTAATGTTGAAAGATTCATATATATCCTCCTTTCCTTCCTGTTTATTCCCGGACTCTCCGTTTGCCACAGGTTCTCCGTTTGCTCCAGGCTCCACATCTGCCACGGGCTCTTTAACGGCCCTTCGCCTTTTTCTTCTGCCGTATTTTTGTAGGTTAGCTATTTCTAACTCCATTCACAGATTAGCACTTTCTAACTCTCTTGTCAATCGTTTTTTTATATGTTACACTTAGAACTATCATACTAAATAAACGGGGGTATTTACAGACTTGAAAATACAGGAATCAGCAGAAAATTATCTGGAAACCATACTCATGCTGGCCAAGGAACAGCCCTATGTCCGCTCCATCGACATTGCCACTGAGCTGGGCTTCTCCAAACCCAGTGTCAGCGTGGCTATGAAGAATCTCCGCCAGAACGGATATGTCCAGATGGACGACCAGGGACATATCACGTTGACGCCATCCGGACAGGCCATAGCGGACACCATGTATGAACGCCATACACTGCTGTCCAACTGGCTGATTTACCTGGGTGTGGACCCCAGGACAGCTGCTGAGGATGCCTGCCGCATGGAACACACCCTGAGCGCTGAGAGCTTCGATGCCATCAAGCGCCACATCACCCACGGCCACGAACTGCCGGATTAGGAGGAAGCCTATGCTTAAAGACCTTGTGAAACAATGCCGCTCTTACAGAAGATTTTATCAGGATACTGTTATCCCATACAGTGAACTGGCTGATATGGTGGATACGGCCCGTCTGGCCGCTTCTGCTTCCAATGCCCAGGCCCTGAAATTCAAAATTTTGTGCACGCCCGAGGAATGTGCCGGTATCTTCCCGTATACTGCATGGGCGGGCGCCCTGAAGGATTGGGAGGGACCAGAGGAGGGCGAGAGACCCTCAGCCTATATCGTCATTGCCTGTGACCTGTCTATCGGGAAAAACAAACAGTGGGACGATGGAATCACGGCCCAGACCATCATGCTGGCTGCCGCGGAAAAGGGATATGGTGGCTGTATGATTGGCAGCTGCATGCGGTCAGAGATTGGACGGCTCCTGGGTCTTGATCCGGAGCATTACAGCATAGACCTGGTGCTGGCCCTTGGAAAGCCCAAGGAGGAAGTGGTACTGGTGCCGGTAAAGGAAGACGGCTCCACCGCATACTACCGTGACGGGAATCAGGTTCACTATGTGCCAAAACGGAGCCTGGAGGACATCCTTCTGTAATGGTTTGACCATGTTTGGCTGTCATCACTTATACAATATTTTCCGCCATGAATCAAACAAAGCGCATCGGGTTGTCATGTATTTTCATGTACCCGATACGCTTTTTTCATGCTTCTGAAGGCGAAATCTTTCTTCGCTGTTAAAGGGCTGCGCGCTTATTACAGGGACAGGGCTCTCATTGCGTTGAGAATGGCAATAACCGACACGCCCACGTCCGCAAACACTGCCTCCCACATGTTGGCCATGCCCGCAGCACCCATTAAGAGCACCACTGCCTTGACTCCCAGCGCAAATACGATGTTCTGCTTTACAATGGACATGGTCTTTCGTGATATGCGGACCACATCCGCGATTCTGGCAGGATTATCGTCCATAAGCACAATATCCGCTGCCTCGATGGCCGCATCTGAACCCATGCTTCCCATGGCAATGCCCACGTCCGCCCTGGAGAGAACAGGCGCGTCATTGATTCCGTCTCCCACAAAGGCCAGCCTGTGTTTTCCGGTCTGCTGGGCCAGCAGCTCCTCCACCTTTGCCACCTTATCCCCCGGAAGGAGCTCCGCATGAACCTCATCCAGACCCAGCCTGGCCGCCACTGCTTCTCCTACCTCTTTCTTGTCGCCGGTGAGCATGACTGTCCTTCTGACGCCTACCTTTTTAAGATTCTTAATTGCCTCAAAGGCCTCATCCTTGATGGAATCCGCTATGACAATGTATCCGCAGTATACGCCGTCCAGTGCCACATAGACAACCGTACCCATGCTCATACACTCCTGATACGCCACATTCATTTCTTTCATCAGCTTGCTGTTGCCGGCCAGTACGGTATGACCGTCTATCTCCGCCTGAACTCCATGACCGGATATTTCCTGTGCATTGCTGACACGGTTCATATCAATGGCATCTCCCCAGGCATCCTTGATGGAACGCGAAATGGGATGGTCCGAATAACTCTCCGCCAAAGCCGCCAGCTCCAGCAGGGAGCGCTTTCCCTCATCAGAAGGCTGGCTGGCCGCCCACACCCTGGTCCGCGGTACCTCAGACGCCTCCGGGACAGGACTGCCGGTTACCGCGTGAATCTCAGTCACCTTGAATTCTCCCTTGGTCAGCGTACCTGTCTTATCAAAGACAATGGTATCCATCTCAGACAGAGCCTCCAGATAGTTGCTTCCCTTGATGAGCACACCCTTCTTGGAAGCAACGCCAATGCCTGAGAAAAAGCTCATGGGCACGGAAATCACCAGGGCACACGGGCAGGAGATTACCAGGAAGGTACAGGCCCTTCTTACACCCTCGGACCAGGACTGGCCAAAAAACAGGGGAGGAATCACAGCCAGGAGCACGGCCCCCATTACCACCAGAGGGGTATAATATCTGGCAAACCGTGTAATGAAGTTCTCCACATGGGCTTTTTTGCTGCTGGCGTTCTCCACCAGTTCCAGAATCTTTGCCACTGTGGAATCGTCAAATTCTTTTGTGACCTGAACCCGCAGAAGGCCGCTGCCGTTGACACAGCCGCTTATGATATCGTCCCCCTCTGCCACCTTGCGCGGCACGGATTCACCGGTCAGTGCTGAGGTATCCACCATGGAGTTCCCAAACACGACTTTGCCGTCAAGAGGTATTCTCTCCCCGGCCTTGACCACGATGATATCTCCCACCTGCACATCGTCCGGTTCCACCTGCTTTAACTGGCCATCCTCCTCTATGTTGGCATATTCCGGACAGATATCCATAAGCTCCGTGATGGACTGCCTGGAACGGTTTACTGCGTAGCTCTGGAACAGTTCTCCCACCTGATAAAACAGCATGACCGCAACCGCTTCCGAATATTCCCCCACGCCAAAGGCGCCGAAGGTAGCCACTGTCATCAGGAAATTCTCATCAAACACCTGGCCGTTGCGGATATTGCGGAATGCCTTATATACAATGTCCCATCCTATAAGAACATAGGGAACCAGATACAGGGCCATCTTTCCCCACAACCCAAGCCACTCCGGTAAAATCTCCATATGGTCTGTCACTGCCAGGGTAATATAAATGATGAATGCTGCTATGATACGGGACAGCATTGCCTTTTGTTTCTTAGTCATATCAGTTTCCTTTCCGGTGCCGTACTGCTTCGCTTAAAGCAGGATAACGCAGTCAGGCTCCACCTTCCTGCACACAGACACCACTTCCTTCATGATTTCATCGAACCTGCTGTCATCTGCTTCTATGGTCATCTTCTGGGCCATAAAGCTCACCGTGGCATCTGATACACCCTCGATCTTCTTGATTGCTTCCTCCATCTTGGCTGCACAGTTGGCACAATCCAGGTCCTGCAGTTTGAATTTTTTCTTCATATTATTCTCCTCCATATTTGTTATTTTATTTATATTCCATATCCCATCCCCGCGCCATGGGCATCTGCCTCAAAGTCTATTCCTCTATGTGCTCCATGCCCTGGTTGATGATGGTCCTCACATGACTGTCCGCCAGCGAATAAAATACTGCCTTTCCGTCCCTGCGGCTCTTTACCAGGCGGTTCTGCTTAAGAATTCTCAGCTGGTGGGAAATAGCTGACTGGTTCATATTAAGCAGCTGCGCAATGTCGCAGACACACATCTCAGCCTCAAAGAGCACATATAATATTTTGATCCTGGTGGAATCCCCAAACACCTTGAATATCTCTGCCAAATCATATAGCTTATCCTCATCCGGCATCTTATCATTGACTGCCTTTACCACATTCTCATGGACCTGGTAAAAATCGCAGCACTCCACATCGTTTATCGCCATGGCTCATAACCTCCCTCTCTTATTTTTCTCATTCATATGAATGATTGTTCATATGTTTATATTTACATTATATACTCCGATTTAAAAATGTCAACTGCTTTTTTCTCTATTTTGTTTTGTTTGAAAATTTAATTATTGTTTGAAAATTGCATTCTGACCGTCAAAGCCAAAAAACAGAGCCGGCCCATAGGACCAGCTCCATGTGATAATCTTATATATAATACTACTCTTCCTCAGCGGCAACCGCGATATGCAGCTCCTCCAGCTGTTTCTCATCCACCTGTCCGGGCGCCTCTGTCATCAGACAGGAAGCATCCTTCACCTTGGGGAACGCGATCACGTCGCGGATACTGTCAGCTCCCACCATCAGCATCACCACGCGGTCCAGGCCATATGCCAGGCCTGCGTGAGGCGGAACACCATACTTAAATGCTTCCAGAAGGAAGCCGAACTGCTCTCCGGCCCTCTCAGGCGTAAAGCCCAGCACCTCAAACATCTTGGACTGGATATCAGCCTGATGGATACGGACCGATCCGCCGCCCATCTCCACGCCGTTCAGCACAATATCATATGCCTTGGCACGAACCCGGCCGGGATCAGAATCAATATACTGTAAATCCTCATCCATGGGCATGGTGAATGGATGGTGCATGGCCACGTAGCGGTCCTCCTCCTCTGAATATTCCAGAAGCGGAAACTCTGTCACCCACAGGAACTTAAAGTCATCCTTCTTAAGCAAATCCAGCTGTCTGGCCAGTTCCAGACGCAGATTTCCCAGGACATCAAATACCACCTTATTCCGGTCAGCGGCAAACAGCAGCAGGTCGCCCGGCTTTCCGTCCATGGCGCTTATCAGGGCAGTCATTTCCTCCTCCTTCATAAACTTTGCAAAGGAGGACTTGACGGTGCCGTCCTCGCTGATTGCCACATAGGCAAGACCCCTGGCGCCAAAGCCCTTGGCATATTCCACCAGAGCGTCTATCTTTTTGCGGGGCATATGTCCCTGCCCCTGGGCATTGATGCCGCGCACACTGCCGCCATTTTCCAGAGCGCCCTTAAACACTGCGAACTCGCAGCCCTTAACCACCTCTGAAACATTCTTAAGCTCCATACCAAAACGCAGGTCCGGCTTATCAGATCCAAAGCGGTCCATGGCCTCCTGCCAGGTCATGCGAGGAATGGGCAGCTGCACATCAAAACCGCAGATTTCCTTAAACAGCTTCTTTAACAGGCGCTCATTTACATCCAGTACATCGTCCACATCCACAAAGGACAGCTCCATGTCAATCTGTGTGAATTCAGGCTGTCGGTCTGCCCTCAGGTCCTCATCACGGTAGCAGCGGGCCAGCTGGAAGTAACGGTCATAACCGGAACACATGAGGAGCTGCTTGAACAGCTGCGGGGACTGGGGTAGGGCATAGAAGGAACCGGGATGCACGCGGCTGGGCACCAGATAGTCCCTGGCCCCCTCAGGCGTACTCTTAATCAGGGTAGGTGTCTCAATTTCAAGGAATCCCTCTGATGCCAGAAATGCCCTGGTAAGGGTAGCCACCTGGCTTCTAATCATAAGATTTTTCTGGAGATCCGGTCTTCTCAAATCCAGGAAACGGTACTTCAGGCGCAGCTCTTCCTTTGTCTTGCTGTTCTCCTCAATGGGGAAAGGAGGTGTCTCGGACTCGGAAAGAATGCGCATGGAGTTAGCCCTGATCTCAATGGCTCCTGTGGCCAGGTTGGTATTTACCGCGCCGGAGCGGGCCTCCACCCGTCCTGTAACGGCAACTACAAACTCGCTCCTCAGCTTTTCCGCCTTTGCGAAGTTCTCTGCGCCGCAGTCATTTTCCTCAAATATAATCTGAAGGATGCCGGAGCGGTCCCTCAAATCCACAAAGATGATGCCGCCCTTGTTCCTGCTCTTCTGAACCCATCCCATGACGGTCACTTCCTGACCGATATGGGCAGTGGTCACTTCCGTACATCTATGGGTACGCTTTAACCCAACCATTGATTCTGCCATTGTCTTATCTCCTTTATTTTCCTTAATTCTTCAGGCTTTCCTTATAAAATTCCTTAAACTCCGTATATCCTTCCCTGCCCAGCTGTTCCTTCTGGAACTTCTTGTTCTTATTCATCTGGGCAACCAGAACCTGCACACCCTTCTTTCTCTCTTCCATGGCTTCGCGGATTACGGCTGCCAGCCTGGCGCTGTCCACGCCCTTCTCAAAGAGAAACGCCTTCCTGTCAGAAGCGCCGGGCACAGTGAATCCATTGTCCATAAGAATGGTTACAATGCGTTCAAAGCCTATGGAGAATCCGCAGGCCGGTGTCTCCATGCCTGTAAACTTGCCGATCATCTTATCATACCGGCCGCCGCCTGCCACGGAGCCGCCAAAGCCTTCCATGGAGACCTCGAAAATAGTTCCTGTATAATATGACATGCCTCTGACCAAAGTGGGGTCGAACTCCAGGCCGAAATCAGCCTCAGCCACCTCCGTCACTGTGTCCATGATGTGGGCCAGTCCTTCGCTTACATCGGCAGGCATCACCTCTGAGAGCATCTGTCCCAGGGCCCTTACACCGGCCGAATCCTTTGTCACGTTCTTAAGCATGTCCAGATATTTGCTTACGCTCTCTGGGCTGTGGCCGGATTCCAGAAGCTCCTTCTCCACACCCTCATATCCTATCTTATCCATCTTGTCCAGGGTGATGAACACCTGGTCCATGGACTCCTCCGCAAAACCGCAGTACAGGGCCATGCCACGCAGGATGCCTCTGTCGTTGATACGGACCGTAAAACCGTTGTCCGGGCAGATTCTTCCAAGGGCAGTGGTGGTAGCCAGAATCAGCTCAATTTCAGCCAGGCTGGTGGCATCTCCCAGGATATCAATGTCACACTGTACAAACTGGCGGAAACGGCCCTTCTGGGGACGGTCCGCACGCCACACGCTGCCCATCTGGAGGGCCTTGAAGGGGCTTGGCAGATTGGCTGCGTTATTGGCGTAGTAGCGGGAAAGGGGGAGGGTGAGGTCATAGCGCAGGCCGCTGTCCACCAGGTCATTCTCTTCCTTTGACCCTTCCAGGTTCAGCTTGTCCCCTCTTTTCAGTATCTTGAAAATCAGTTTCTCATTATCTCCGCCCTGTTTGCTGGTCAGGTTTCCGATATGCTCTACGCAGGGTGTCTCTATCTGGGTAAATCCAAAGCTTTTATAGGTCTCTTTGATTTGATTCATCACGTACTCACGAATCTGCATCTCAGCAGGCGTGATATCCCTCATGCCGGTGACCGGCTTCTTTGCTAATGCCATACGCGTTCTCCAATCCTGTTTTTTGTTCAATATCTTTATTTTAAGCAACTTTTATGATTTTGCAAGCATTTTCATAGATTTTTCCCTATTTGGACCCTATTTTATGGCCTCTGCCGCAATCCGCATGCGCTCATAAGGCACTCCCATGGGAATGGTGCAGTCCGTGCCCAGGATAAAGCCTGTCTCACCGGCTTCTGCCATGACGCGCCTTACCTCCTGGCGAATCTCATCCGGGGTCCCTTCTATCAGTGGTCCTTTGTGGTTGGAGAGGCCGCCCATAATGGCGCAGTCCGCAAACCGTTTCCTGCCCTCCGCCAGGCTCATTCCCGTCTCATAGATGCCCCAATTGGCAATGCTGTAAAGTCCTTTATAACTGTCGTACCGGTCAAAATTCACATCTGTCTTGCACATGTGCAGGATGTTATGTCCTCCCGCTTCCAGGCAGGCCTTCATAATCTGCTTATCAAACGGCATGATATACTCCTCAAACTCCTGGTCCGTAAACAGGAACCGCTCGCCTCCCAGACCCGCGTAGAGGATGCCGTCCAGACCCAGTTCCACAAATTTCCCCGCCAGCTGGCACAGTCCGTCCGCAATCCGCTTCATGGCGTCAAGCACCGGGCCCTTGTTCTGCCTTAAATGGCTGCAGAGCAGCTGCCGCACCGGCATATAGCCGTAATCCGGTTCAATGGGGTGGATGGTGGAAGCCACGATGCCGTGAAGGGTACCGATATTAAAGGCGTCCCTGTCGCACCGGTCCAGGACCCTCTTGACCAGCTCAATCTCATCCTCCATAAATTTATCCTTAAGAGTAATGGTCCTGATGCATTTCCAGTCCTCCGCCGTCTTTATGGAGCCCATGTTGGGAACCAGATGTTCATTCATGATTTTCTGGATATCCGGATTTACCTCCCGGAAAAACTTCAGGTGTTCTTCCACCGCTGCCTGCCCAAAGGCTGCCTCCCTGGCAAAATGAGTGGTAAAGTAACAGGGAATCCTGTCCACCGGTTCATGCTTCATTGCCGCAAATACACGCTCTCTTTTCTTCACGATATCTCTCCTTATCAGATGGTTATTAACTCAATCGTTATAATAAAATCTGCCGGAACCATGTCTCTTTTTACATGACTCCGGCATTTACGCTTCCGCGCCGTATATGTCCATATAAACCGCGGGCCCCGGCCTGGGTTAAAGGATGCGCTCCTTGCGCTGTATCATCTCGTCAATCCTGCTAATATACTGTTCCACTTCCTTTACATTCTCACACCGTTCCCTGCGGTTTTCAGAAGGAAAGACCACCTTGGTGGTGGTTCCCGCGCCGCAGGCCGCTATGGTCTGCATCTCCTCCATAATAAGGATGTTGTAGATACAGGCTTTGCCGGGCAGGGAATACCCTACATTCTCAAAATTGCCGGCCATGTTCTTCTGGCGGTACAGATAATAGGGCTCCATACCCATCTGGCGGGCACAGGCAGCGCTGAGCTCAATCATCTCCGGAGTGTTCTGAATCTTCAGCCCGCCGTACTCTTCCCTGAACATGTTGAGCCTGGCCGCCCTCTTGATGGCCAGGGAATGGACTGTAAGGGAATCCGGCGCCAGAGCCTTTACCTCCTCCAGGGTGCGCCGCACATCGTCCATATTCTCCTCAGGAAGCCCCATAATCAGATCCATGTTGATGTTGTCAAATCCCAGCTCCCGGGCCATGTAAAACCGATCTTTCACCATATCCACGGTGTGGTGGCGGCCAATCAGGTCCAGGGTCTTCTGGTTCATGGTCTGGGGATTAATGGAAATACGGGTGATGCCGTGGTCCCTCAGTACCTTAAGCTTGTCCATCGTAATGCTGTCCGGCCTCCCGGCCTCCACTGTGAACTCCAGCACCCGGCTCAGATCAAAGAGCTGCTCAAGCCTGCTTAAGAGAGCTTCTAAATCCTCCGCTGAAAGGGATGTGGGAGTGCCTCCGCCGAAATAGACCGTGTCCAGAGGCCTTCCCTCCATCTTCCGGGCCGTATATTCCAGTTCCTTAAACAGCGCTTCCAGGTAAAGACCTGTGCGCCCCTTCCATTTCCCGATGGGATAGGAGGTGAAGGAACAATACAGACAGGTGGTGGGGCAGAATGGTATCCCCACATACAGGCTGTAACCCCGCTCATAATCCAATGGTTCCAGAAGCTTTTTCTCCCTGGCCGCAATCTCAATGCTCAAATCTATCTTTTCATCGCTGGCAAGATAGGTTTCCTTCATAAAGGACCGGATATCCTCCTCCTTCCAGCCCTCCTCCAGCCTGGTGAGGGCGATCTTGGTGGGGCGGATGCCGGTCAGGGAACCCCAGGGCATTTCCTTTCCCGTGCGCGCTGCCAGCATGAGGTAAAACATTTTCTTTATGACATTCTTGGTGGCGGAGTGATCCGAAAGGTCCGAGGGACGGGTGCAGGAATCCCCTAACATCCAGCCCTTTAAACCCTCCGGGCATGATGGCGCCTGCTCCTTTCCCGGCTCCGGCCCGGCCGCTCCCCCGCCGCAGCCCTCCGGCCCTGTCTTATCTCCGCCGCAGTCCTCCGTGGCAGCTGCATTTTCCCATATATAGATGGAAACCGCGCCGTCTCCCAGCCGCGTCTCCACGTAAAAGTCCGCCCCGTCCTTTACCTCATGAACATAAGCCTCACCTGGATAAAAGGACATCAGAAGTTCTCTGATGTCCTGTTCGTACTGGTTATCCTGTATTAAAAGTCCAATCATACAAAACCTGCTTTCTATTATAAACCTTCTTTTATTCCTGCTTGAAGGCATCCGGTCCTTTTACCCGGAGGATATTGTCTCTTACTGTAAGCACAGGATTCCCCTGCTTCTCAAATCCAATGGTGGTGGGGTCTCCGTGGCCTGTATACACCATGGTATCATCGGGCAGCGCAAAAAGTACGTCCACAATGGAGCTGACAATACGAATGGTATTCCCTGTAGCCAGGTCCGTCCTGCCGTAGGAACCGCGGAACAGGGTATCCCCTGCAAAGATAATTCCTTCATCCGGCAGATAGAAGCAGCAGGAGCCTGCGGTATGTCCCGGTGTGAACAGCACCTTCCACCTGGTTCCCAGGAGCTCCAGCTCCTGTCCGTCGTGAAGAAGCACATCCGCATGCAGGCTGGTCTGGGGTCCTCTGAATCCTCCGGTCATATTAAGCTTTGTATCTGCCAGCATATTCTCCTCTGCCTCATAGGCATAGAGTTTTACCCTGAATGCCCTGATTACATCCGGCACAGCCATGATATGATCAAAATGGCCGTGGGTCAGCAGGACTGCCGTGAGAGTGATTCCCAGCTCGCTGCACTTGTTCAGAATATAAGGAGCGTTGTCAGCCGGGTCAATGACCACACCCTCCTTGGTCTGATCATCATAAACCAGGTAACAGTTGGTACTCACCTGTCCCAGTACACATGTCTTAATCCTAATATCGCTCATATCCTTCCCCTTTCATCACAGCTATCCTGTTGTTCTCTCTATATCCAGGACGCCTTCTATCTGACGTATCTTATCGGTCAGCCGGTTCAGCTCATCGGTCCCATGAATGTCAAATGTCATGATAATGGTGGCCTTGCCCTGCTTGCTGGTCCTTACGTTCATGGACGTAATGTCAATCTGCTTCTCCGTAAAGACCTTGGATATATCGGCAAACATGCCAATCCTGTTATTGGCAAATATCTTGATTTCCGTGGAATACTGCTCATTGTTGCTGGCGCCCTCCGCCATCTGCCATTCCGCGTCAATCATCCTGCTCCGTTCATCCTCCGGCAGGTTGATGATGTTCACACAGTCCGTGCGGTGAATGGAAACCCCGCGGCCCCTGGTGACAAATCCCACAATTTCATCCCCTGGCACCGGGTTGCAGCACTTGGAGAAACGGACCGCCAGATCATGGATCCCCTTGACCATGATACCGCTCTTTGATTTGCGGACACTGGCCTCACCGGCCCTTCCCGCTGTGTCGGCTATGCCGCTGAGCACATCCGCATCCGTAATCTCCCGTTTTAACTTCTTCTCCCGCTCCTCCATCATCTTGTTGATGACCTGGCCCTCTTTCAGGCCCCCGTGTCCAATGGATGCCAGAACGGAATCCCAATCCTTATAGGCATACCGGTTCATGACCTTTTCCATGAATTCAGGCTTGCCGATATCAGACCAGTTAATGCCCTTGGCCTTACAGTAGCGTTCTATCTGGTCCCGGCCTCTGACGATATTGTCTTCCTTCATCTGGCTCTTGAACCACTGGTTAATTTTATTCTTAGCCTGGGTGCTCTTCACAATACCCAGCCAGTCCCGGCTGGGCCCCTTGGAGTTCTGGGAAGTGATGATTTCCAGCTGGTCGCCGTTTTGAATCACATATTCAATGGGCACCAGCTTGCCGTTGACCCTGGCTCCCACCATCTTATTGCCCACGGCGCTGTGTATACAATATGCAAAGTCAATGGGTGTAGAACCGCTTGGAAGGGTTTTTACATCCCCTGACGGTGTAAAGCAGTACACACTGTCGGAGAACAAATCCAAATCTCCCTTGACCATGCTCAGGAATTCCTTGGAATCGTCCGTATCCCTCTGCCACTCCAGAATCTGGCGCAGCCAGCTGAGCTTTGCCTCAGCGCTTCCCGCAGCCACCTGTCCGCTTCCGCTCTCCTTATACTTCCAGTGGGCGGCGATACCGTATTCCGCTGTCCTGTGCATCTCATAGGTACGGATCTGTATCTCAAAGGGCTGTCCGTTGCTCCCTATGAGGGTGGTGTGCAGGGACTGGTACATATTCTGTTTGGGCATGGCTATATAGTCTTTGAAACGGCCCGGAATAGGCTTATACATCTCATGGATGACGCCCAGGGCGGCATAGCAGTCTTTCACGGTCTCCACCATGATACGCACTGCGAACAAATCATATATCTGGTCCAGAGTCTTGTTCTGGTTCACCATCTTTTTATAGATACTGAAGAAATGCTTCACACGTCCGCCCACCGTGGACTCAATGCCCGCATCCTCCATGTGGCTCTTGACCTCGTCCACGATTTCCTGGACAAAGGCCTCCCTTGTATCCTTGCGGAGGGCCACTTTCTCCACCAGGTCGTAATATACATCCGGCTGAAGGAACTTAAGGGACAGATCATCCAGTTCAATCTTAATCTTGGAAATGCCCAGCCTGTCGGCGATGGGGGCATAAATTTCCATGGTCTCCCTGGCCTTTTCCTTTTGCTTCTCCGGCTTCCAGTACTGACCTGTCCTCATGTTGTGAAGACGGTCCGCCAGCTTGATAATAATAACGCGGATGTCCTTTGCCATGGCCAAAAACATCTTGCGCAGGTTGTCTGCCTGAATCTCCACCTTGTCCTTATCCCAGTTTAACTGTGTCAGCTTGGTGACACCGTCCACCAGGAAGGAAACCTCAGAGCCGAACTCCTTGGTCAGCTGCTCCAGGGTCATAATGGTATCCTCTACCACATCATGAAGAAGCCCTGCTGCAATGGTCTCCTTATCCATCTCCAGATCGGCCAGTATAATAGCCACGCACAGCGGATGGATGATATAGGGCTCCCCGGACTTGCGCTTCTGCTCCTTGTGGGCCTCATCTGCAATCCTGTAAGCCTTTTCAATCATGGTAATATCATCTGAAGGATGATATTTGCGGATTGTATTAATCAAGTCCTGATACAGCACTTCAGGGCTGGTAAAGTCGGCCGGCGCTTCCAATTCGATATCCAGTTTTTCTTTTGTTCCCTCATTTGCCATATGTTCGGTCACCTTTTCCTATGGATAGTCAAGATACATTATAATTTTTTTTATGTAAAAAAGCAAGGGGCGCTTGGAAAAAAGCGGGGCCGGGCCGGAACGCGGTCATTAGACACGCTCTATACCGGCCCTGCCTCGTCTGTTTTGTCATAAATGGCAATCCCGTTTTTCTCTGTGCGCTTCACCCGGTACATGGCTCTGTCCGCCCGGTTTATCAGGTCCTCCATGCGCTCGGATTCCCTCTGGGCAAAGGCCAGGCCGATAGACGCATTGATCCTGCGGCTGGTGCCGTCCGGCAGCTGGATGGAGCTGCGCCCCTCATATCCGGATCTCACCTTATCCTCTATGGTCTTTCTGTCACTGTAGCCATAGAAGAACAATACAAACTCATCGCCCGACAGGCGGACCGCCATGCACTGTTCCCCAAAAGCAATGCCGGTCAGAAGGTCCGCCATAGCCTTCAGGTAATGGTCTCCCATCTCATGGCCATAATTGTCATTCACAAACTTAAGGTTGTCCAAATCACAGAAAACAAGGGCGTTGACCCGGCTCCTGTTTCCGTCCAGTATTTTCTGCCCCTCCTTTTTAAGGTAGGACGCGTTGTACAGGCCGGTGAGCTGGTCATGCTGGGATATATTCCTGAGACGCAGTATCTCCATATATGCGTCCGTCTTGTCGATAACAATGCCGAACACGCCGTGTTCCTCATGTCTCTGGCGTATGGAAACGGCCCTGGTATTGCAGGCCCTGTCCGTGTAGGAAAATCCGTCCTCCAGTTCCATAACCCGCTCCAAACCGCCAAGTATATCCTCCCATACATCGTAGTCCAGGCAGCCGTCGGAACCCATGCGGTCCGACCCAATATCCAGCAGCTGCAGGATGGATGAGCTCAGTTTGACCCGTGAGCCGCCTTCCTGATACTCAAAGCTGCCCACCTTTTCCCCGGCTGATTCCAGGGTAAAGGAATACCTGGAATAGCTCTGCTCCAGCTTTGCGGCCATATCGTTAAGGGCCTGGTGGATGCGGTCTATCTCTTCTATTCCGCTTTCCCTAAAATGAACCTCCTCCGGGTTCTGGCAGGTAATGTCCTCCTGCAGCTTTTTAATTGGTTTTAATACCATCCAGATGGCTATATACGAAAAAATGATGGCAATTACGATGGACAGCAGATAGACCCCCGCCACCATAACAATGGTGGACCTGGACAGTTCTGCCAGCTCTGAGTGGTAGCACACCGCCCCCACATACACGGAACCGCCTTCCATATGTCCATAAACCTGCAGGACGCTGCGCACACCGTCGTAGGAAGCTCCATTATACGTTAATGAAATCCTGCCGCCATCTTCCCTGTAGTCATAATCCGTTCCTATGAACGCCTTATCCCGGCTGTAAAGAATCTTTTCATCCGTCATGAGAAGTACCTGCATTCCCTTGTACGGAGGATTATCCAGGCCCAGATACGAGTCCAGCACTTCCCCGCTGATTTGGAACCCCATCATCCGGCGGCTTCCATAGACCTCCTGGCTTATGACATAATACAGACGGTTATCATCAAAGAACCATTTTCCCCCCTTTGTCCTTTCTGTCCAAAACAGTTCCGCCTTTGCCCATTCCTGCGGCGTCAGCTTGGGACTCCAATCCTTGGAGAGGGCAATGGGATATTCGCTCTTAGAGCTTCCCACCACACAGTAGATATCACCATAGGCAGACGAAAATATCTGCGGCTCCCCGTCCCGGTATATAACAGCCTCCTTCTGGTCCAAATCCAGATAAAAGACGCCGTCCACCGATGATGCGTGGTTTAAATTGTCAATCAGTCTGTCATGTATCTTCCTGTCATCCTTTATCTTTGCCAGCTCTTTCTCCATGGTATTGGCGATGAGAAGGGAGTTATTCATATATCCTGATATAAGTGAGTCCTTTTCCGCTACCTGGGATTCCATCACCTTATAAGGGCGGTTGGCTGTTCCCGAGAAGGTTCCGGTCACCATCAGTCCAAAGCCAAATATAACGCTCTGCAGCAGGATGGCCATTAATATGGCGTTCCTCACCCTGTTGCTCAGCAAACGTTTCTTCATGGGATATCCTCCATTCCCCAGACAGAGGCACTGTCAGACACTATTCTTCAAAAATGGTCTTTACCTGTTCATAAAACGCCTCTGCCTTACTGCCGTAGTCCATGGAAGCTGCCGCCTCATCCATGGACATCCCCCTGGCCAGATACTCCTCAAACTCCATACGTCCCTGGCTCAGCGCCTCGCTAAAGCACGCGTCCACCCCTGTCCTGACATCATATGAGTTCTCAAAGTCAAACCCATACACCATCTGGTATGAATTGCTCTGCTTAAGTCCGGTCTCAATCCCTTTCAGCACCCTGGCGTCATCAATCTGCTGTTCCTGCTCCTCTGTCATGCCGTTATTGTCCACAGGCATATAGGACATGGAGGTGGCAAGTTCAAAGCCTTTGTCAATGGTCAGCCAGTGTATGAAATCCAGGGCAGCCCTGTTTTCCTCATCACTGCGGTTAAACACCGCCACTCCGGCCCCCTGCTGGATTGCCGTCGGGGTGGTCCCCTCCATCACCGGGTATTGGTAGACACCTGTTGTAACCGGTACCATATTTCCCTGGGAATCAGCCACTTCTTCCGGAAAATACAGGACGCTGCTGCTGGATCCGATGCAGCCTGCCAGATAGGACTGCTTTACATCATCACTGCGGTAACGGCCCTTTGCCCCGTAATACCCCTTTGTAAAAGGCTCATAATAATTCAGGAACAGCCTTTCGATAATACCCTTATCCAAATCCGGCACCATGGTGCCGCTCTCATCGTAATGGTAGATGTCCGAACCCATAGCATGATTCATAGCCACAAAATAGTTGGCCAGGTTATCTACTCCAATGAAAGGTCTCCCATCCCCGTCCGTACCGGGAGTCATGCTGTCCGTCCACTCAAAATATCCCTCAGCCATCCGTTCCAGCCCTTCCCACGACTCCATGTTCTCCTCCCGGTATTGGGGATTGGCGTCCAAAAATTCATCCAGCCTGGTCTGGTTCATGAGAAGAAGCTCCGTGGATTTTGCCACCGGCAGTATGTAAAGCTTTCCGTCGATATAACCCTCGTTAAGGTATGCCTGATTATACTGTGCCAGATCTGCCTCCGGCACCACACTGCCCAGCTCCACCAGTCTGTCGGGATGCAGCTTTACCGTGTTGACCACCATGTCCCTGTAGGCAAGCACAATATTTGCCATCTCCACATCATTGGTGGTGCCGTTGAGCACCAAGTCTATCTTATTGGTCAGGTCGGCGATAGAGCCCTGGCTGTAAGCCTCCACGGCCACGCCGCGTTCCAGGCCCAGCGTACCATTGTACTCCTTTACAAGCTGGTCCAAATGCTGCTTCTGGGCATCATTATAATAGTGCCAGAACTCTATGGTCATGGCAGTGTCGCTGTCATTTTCCTCTGTCAGGGCAGAAGATTCCTCCGCCTGGGGGATTTCAGCTTTTTTGTTTTCCCCGGCACAGCCGCCCGCCAAGACTGCCGCTCCGATGCAAAGAGCCGTTATTGACGCCATCCGTAATCTTCTCATGCCCGTAATCCTCTGTCTTTCTGAAATTTATTGGTCTGTTTAGATAATTATTAATATTGTACTACGGGGAAGGGGTTTGTTCAAGGAAATATCAGATGAATTTTGGGGTTCGTTTGATGCACAGATATAACAAAAAGGCCCATTTTTCAATCTAATGGGCCCTTTCTGTAACCAAATCTATTTCATTTTCCTACTTGCCTTCATAAATAATCGCAGAATCCACATCATATCCCTTCAGATGCTCCCGTCCCTTCAGTCCTGCCAGCTCCATGACAAAGCATATCTTTACCACCTGTCCGCCCAGCTGCTCAATCAGCTTGACAATTGCCTCAGTGGTTCCTCCTGTGGCGATCAGGTCGTCCACAATGATTACCTTCTGGCCCGGACGGATGGCGTCCTTGTGCATTTCAATGGTTGCCTGTCCGTACTCCAGGTCATATTCCATGGAAATGGTCTCACAGGGAAGCTTTCCCTTTTTGCGCACAGGCACAAATCCCTTGTGCTGCGCATAGGCCACCGGCACTCCAAAGATGAATCCCCTTGATTCGGGGCCTATTACCAGGTCGTAATCCAGGTCCTTGACCATGTCAATCAGGCTGTCCACTGCCATGTGAAGCCCGTCTGCGTCCTGCAGGATGCTGGTCACATCCCGGAATATGATTCCAGGCTCCGGAAAATCCGGTATGCTTCTTACATACTCTTCTAACTTTTTCATGATGGTTTCCTCTCTTCCACATTCAGATTCTTAACCGTATCCCTGATTATCAGCTTATTGTTCAGGTAAATCCTCCGGTTGTCCACGATTCCCTCGTCCAGGCGCCGAAGCAGCACCCTGGCTCCCTCCCTGGCAATCTCCCCCATGTTGCGCTCCACTGTGGTCAAATGCATGTCCGAATAGCCTGACATATCCCAGTTGTCAAAACCCACAAGGGAAACATCATCCGGCACCTTAAGGCCGGCCTCCACAATGGCTGTCCTGGCGCCAAAAGCCATCTCATCGTTAAAACACAGCAGGGCCGTGGGCCGGAAGGTGAGAAGCTGTTTTGCCGCGGTGTATCCGCTGGCATACCGGTAATTGCCGCTGATAACAGGAAGGGCATCCGGATCCAGTCCGTGGCTGGTCATGGACGTCCTCCATCCCCTGCGGCGCAGCCGGCTGGAATCCAGCCCCGGATTTCCTTCTATGATGCCGATGTTCCGGTGTCCGTTCTCCAGCAGATAGTCCATGGCCCGTTCCATGGCAAGGGCCTCATCCGTGGTCACATTGGGCGCGTCCACGTCCACGGCACGGCAGATGACTGACATGGGAATCTTTTTGTCCAGGACTTCGTTCATAAACTCCATGTCCTCGCTTCGCTGGGACAATACGATGATTCCGTCAAAATAGCTGGGATTCAGTGTTCCGGGCTCATGCATATCAATACCTTTAACCACTACATTATACTTGCTTCCCGCAACACTGTAAACCCCTGTCAGCACGTCGTGGAGCACAAACGGCGATGTCATCTTACTGATGGTAGAGAAGTACAGCCCAATTACATAGGATCTGGATTTTTTCAGGTTGATGGCGGCCTGGTTGGGCACATACCCCATCTCCTGAGCCAGGCGCAGTATGTTCTTCCTGCTCTCCGTATTCTCAGCCCCTATGCCGTTTAAGGCCCTGGATACCGTGGAATAGGAAACCCCCGCCCTTTTCGCGATATCCTTTATCGTCACTGCCATAATATCCCCCTCTTTGCTGTCCCCTATAAGCATTTGCATCATTCCCGTTCGGGCGTACGAATACAATCTAACTCGTTTTCCGGCTTCTGTCAAATGCTTCCGCAGACACGGCCGATATTTTCCGTGATGATGGCTGGACCATCCTGTCCCTCCACCTTTACATCCGTAAGAATCAGCTCCTCAATCTGGTTGGCGTAGATTCCCATGCGGCATATATGGGAGCTGCAGCCATCCATCATGGCGGGCTGTCCTTCCCTGGCAGACGCCGCATAGGTGACACGGACATGATCCATCTCCACCCGTTCAATCCGCTGTTCCGGAAGACCATACATGTAGGCAGCCGCCACATGGCAGTTTTCTGCCTCTATATCCTTAAAGCACAGGCTCTTAATCAAAGGTGTTCTTTCATCCACCAGAAGCGCCTCCTTTGTACGCACATATTCGCTGTGGCCGTCCGGATCACAGAAATAGAAACAGTTGATAACAAAGGGAGTCATCACATGGTCCATGCGGATGTGTTCAAAGACAATCCCGTCCACCACGGCATCCTTTCCCCGGCCCCTGCGCGTCTTGATGCGCAGTCCCCTGTCCGTGTGCAGGAACATGCAGTCCTTAACGGTCAGGTTTTTTACCCCGCCCGCCATCTCACTTCCGATGGTAACAGAGCCATGGCCGTCCCTCATACAGCATCTGCGGATGGATATGTCTTTTGACGGCCGTTTATAGGTGGATCCCATATAGATTTTTCCCGACTTTACGGCAATACAGTCATCTCCCAGTGAGAAATAGACACCGGCAATCTCCACATCCTGACAGGATTCCGGGTCCAGTCCGTCGGTATTTGGCGAATCCTTGGGATTCAGCACCTTAAGGTCAAAGAACCTTAGGTGGTCGGAGAAATAGGGATGGATATTCCAGCTGGGGCTGTTCCTCACCGTGATTCCCTGAACCGTCACCTGCCGGCACCGCTCCAGGAAAATCATCCTGGGGCGGCAGGCCGTGTGTATTACCTTGGGCTCATGCCACCAGTTTCCCTCACTGTCTCCCGCGTTCCCGTCTATGGTTCCCTGCCCATAGATAACAGCGCCTTTCACGTTCACGCCGTTTATGATGCCGGTAAACATGGGAAGAGGATTGCCCTCCCATGTGCCCAGATTGTATTCGCCCTGCTCGTCATAGCTCTGGATCATTCCCTGGAACACAGGAAAACGGGTCCGGTCCGTATACGCGGACAGCACCGCCCCCTCAGCCAGCTCAATGTTCACATCATCCTTTAAAAACAGGGAGACAATGCGGTAGGTCCCGGCCGGAATCAGGACCCGGCTCTTTTCAGGGCAGGCCATAATGGCAGCCTGGATAAACAGAGTGTCATCCTGAATCCCGTCCCCCTTTGCCCCGAAATCGCGCACATCCAATGTGACGAATTCGCTGTCCGTGGTAAAGGAGGACTTAAGCACAAGTCCCTCCCCGCTTCTGGCCTCCACCTGATAGCTGGTATCAGGTTTCAGATCATAAATGCTTGTGACAGCATTTCCCGTTTCCCGGATAAACTTCCCGTTCAGATAGAGGCGGTACATCCGGCTGGTCTCATATGTACCGCCGTCCTCTATCTCCAGTACGGCGCAGCGCGCGTTTTTATAAATCACCTTTAAATCCATTGCCTTATACCTCTTTTCTGTTCTGTCTCTCTGTAGCTGCTGTCAAACCAGGAATGGGGCCCCTCCCAGGAGAGCCCCCATTTCCATCCAGGCCAACCCTGGCCGTTTTCTATTTTAACCCTTAACGCCGCCTGCCGCAATACCATCAATGAAAGAATCCTGTGCACAGAAGAACACAATCAGCGACGGCACAATGGAAATCAGGGACATGGCCAGGATACGGTTCCACTGGAAGCCAACATCTCCGTCCATGGACATGCGCAGGTATACGGAGTTCGTATATTTCTGCATATCAGCAATATAAATCAACGGGCCCTGAAAATCGTTGTTGGTCCACATGAACTGAAACAGGGCGCAGGACACCAGAGACGGCTTCAGCATGGGGACAATTACGTACCACAGCGTTTTTAATGTATTGCAGCCGTCAATCTTGGCAGCTTCCTCCAGCTCCTTGGGCACTCCCCTGAGGAACTGGATCAGCATGAATACAAAGTAGGTATCTGCTGCAAACAGGGAGGGTACGATCAGAGGAAGGTATGTGTTCACCCATTTCCACTTGTTAAACATAATGTACTGGGGCGCATTAAGAACCACCTGGGGAAGAAACAGGGTGGACATCAGCAGCGCAAAGAAAATCTTCTTTCCCTTAAAGTCAAACCGCCCGAACCCATAGGCGGCGATAGTGGCGGACACCACGGTGAAAATCACCTTGGGAATCACAATTTTATATGTATTAATCAGGGAGGTAATCAGGGATATCTTGCCTCCATAGCTTTTAAAGGCATTGCTGTACCCGTCGAACACAGGGTTTTTAGGCAGGAACCATGCACTGGTAAATATCTCGGAATTGGTCTTAAATGTGGCCCCAACCATCCAGATAAGAGGGTATACCATGATAAATCCCACCAGAATCAGCAGGGTGTAGCGGATTGCCGTGCTGACTTTCCGTTTTGTCTCTCTTGTCATACGTTCCTACCTCCCTTCCTCGTCTGAATAATATACCCATTTTTTCTGGCTGATGAACGCCACCGCGGTCAGCGTCATGACAATCAGGAACAGGATCCAGGCTTGCGCGCTGGCCATTCCCATCTTATGGCGCAGGAACGCATTGTTGTAAATCAGCATGGAAATCAGGGTGGTTGCGCCGTTTGGCCCGCCCTTTGTCACCAGGAACGGGGCATTGAACTCCTGGAATGCCTGGCAGAGCTGTGTAATCAGGTTATAGAAAATAACCGGTGTGATAAGGGGTACTGTAATCTTAAAAAACTGGGTCCACTTGCCTGCGCCGTCAATGGAGGCAGCCTCATACAAATCTTCTGACACGCCCTTTAAGGCTGCCAGGAAAATGACCATGGCGGAACCAAACTGCCAGACGCGTAAAAGCACAATCACAAACAATGCGCTGTTAGCGCCGGCCATCCAGTTAATCTTCGGTCCTCCAAAGAACGTGATTACCGTGTTAATCAGTCCGTCCGTATTGAACACAGCCCTCCAGAGAATGGCAATGGCGATGGAACCGCCCAGGATGGACGGGATATAATATGCTGTCCTGAAAAAGTTCACGCCCTTCAGCTTGAAGTTGAGAATATATGCGATAAAGAGGGCAAACGCCAGCTTTAAGGGCACGTCAAATATTGCGTATTTGAATGTCACCACAAATGCCCTGATGATATCCTCATCCGTAAATATCTTCTCGTAGTTCAGAAGTCCGGTCTTTGTTATTCCGTTGAACAAATCATAGTTGGTAAAGCTGTAGTACAGCGAAGATGCAAATGGATATACCTTGAACAGAAGAAATCCAACCAGCCATGGCAGAATGTAAAGCAGGCCGATATTCAACGCCCAGAATCCTTTCTTTTTTTTCATACGGTTACCTCCAAACCTGTTAATCTAAATAGCGCTCATACTTCTCCCTGAGCAGCGTACCTGTGCTGCACCCCTTTTGGATCATGTATGCAAGCTGCTCCTGCGGGCCCGGATTCCCTCCTGCCAGCATTTCCTTTAATCTCATGCGGAATATGTCCTGAAGCGCCCTGTAATGCTCGTATATTTCCGGGGACATCTGTTCTATGGTATCTATCAGCAGGACCATCTGGTCCATGCCGGGCGTTTTCAAAGTCTTAAAATATGTAACAATGCTGTCGTAATTTTCCCTGTGCTTTACTGCTTTCCTAACATCCATTCTATTTCCTGCCATCTAAAAACCAATAACTGTCCTGAATCCCATCTGAAAATCAGAAATTATAGCAGTCGTCAATACCCTTCATCAAATCCTCTGCTGCTTCGGCGGAGGTGATGTCGCCTGCGCTCAGCTTTCCAAATACCTTATAATATACACCGTCCGGATTGGCCTTCAGGTCATTATGCTCAAACATGGGGTCCAGAGGGAATTTGGAGTAGGCCAGAACCTTTGCATTGGCCTCCATAACCAGCTTATCACCGATTCCCTTTTCCTCCAGAATCTTTACACCCTCTGCGGAGCATGGAATGCCGCGCTCAGTGCCGCAGATTTCAATTGCCTCATCATCATTTAATAAGTAATTAACCAGCATGGCTGCTTCCTTTGGATGCGCTGAATTTGCGGATACTGCCAGCGCCATGGAAATCTTGGTAAAGCCGCCGTCGTAATCACCAAATTTAAGGAAGTCCCCGATAACCAGCTCCTGGCCCGGCTTTGTGGTACTCTCCGCGATTGCCTTCTGGACCTTGGAAACTGCGGAGTCCCACTCAAATACGCCAGCGTATTTGCCGTCGATTACTTTTGCGTTCTTATCTAAGGAATCGGCCATATCACCCTGAAGCGTGGCAATGGTAGGAATCACATGGGCCTCCTCCAGCTTTGTCATGAAGTCCATGCCTGCCTGAATCTCCTGGGCTGTGTACTGAAGCTCACCGTTCTCAACCCACGGTTTGCCGTATACACTCTCCAGATAGTATACCAGGAAGATGGCCCTGTCGTATTCCATCATAGCCAGAGGGTAATAATCTTCATTGTAAGCCTTAAACTTGGCCCCCGCCTCCAGAAGGGAAGCTTCATCCGTAGGAATCTCACATCCAACCTCATCAAAGGTAGTCTTATTCCAGTAGAACAGACGTCCTGTCAGGGCAACCGGAACCGCCATCAGCTTGCCGTCTGCCTTGCACTGGTCCAGGCTGTCCTGGGAAAACTGGGTCAGGTCCAGGACATCGCTGTAATCCTCCAGATTTGCAAAGTTGGTCCCGTTGCCGCTGTAGGATGTAATCCAGTTCCAGTTAATCTGCATGACGTCGGCCGCATTGCCTCCCTGAATGGCAAGAGACTGCTTCTCTTCCCATCCGGTCCAGGCGCCGTACTCGCATTCCACCTTAATATCAGGGTACTTTGCCATAAATGCGTCCACCGCCTTCTCAGTTGCCTCATGTCTGGAGTCACCGCCCCACCAGCAGAACTTGATGGTCACGTCCCCGGTGCCGCTCCCGGCTTCCTTGCCGTCTGCCTGCGCTGCCGTGGTGGTCCCGCTCCCGCCTGAGCAGGCTGTCAGTGAAAATGCCATTACAGATGCCAGGGCCAGGGACACTGCTTTTTTCAGGTTTTTCTTCATCATTTCTCTCCCTCTCTTTTCATCGCCTTCGCATGTATGTTTGCAAAGGTTTGCATCATTATTTTAAAAATTATGCATATCTGCCATTTGTAAGTAATTACATTTAGTTCATTTTAAGCAAACATGCATCGTTTTTCTTTGTGTTTCCATAGTAGCACTATTTATATCGTATGTCAATTGTCTGATTCGTATAGTTTTTTAACATTTTTTTGTTTAATATACCCAATTCTTTTTCTGCTTTTTTTATGTTAAGATGAATTCAAGATTAAAAAAATGGATTTTAAGGATTTAAAAGACATAATACACTTAATTTATAGTTATATCCCGGATTTAATTGAGCTAAATTACCGCTGTTTTGTCTGCAAACGTTTACGCTTCCATTTTTTTACAAGGACGCCTTACATCAGGCTTCGTGTACATATATGTATAAAGGAGAGTTAAGATTATGAAAATACTGGACCGTTACATCGACCAGCTGATTGAACAGAGCACCCCTGAGTGCCCTGTATGGAACATCGAAAAAATCCGGGAGGGTTCAAAATCCACCTGGAACTATATTGACGGCTGCATGATTAAGGCCATCATCGAACTCTTCCTTATAACCAGAAACCACCGGTACCTGGACTTTGCGGACGCCTTCACCGGCCGCTTTGTGAGAGAGGACGGCTCCATTGAGTCCTATGACCCAAAGGAGTATAACCTGGATCATGTAAATGCCGGCAAAACCCTGTTCGATCTTTACAAGCTGACCGGAAAAGAAAAATACAGAAGAGCTATGGATACTGTATACAGCCAGTTGAAGGAACAGCCCCGCACATCCACAGGAAACTTCTGGCATAAGAAAATTTATCCCCACCAGATATGGCTGGATGGGTTGTACATGGCCCAGCCTTTCTATATGCAGTACGAGGCAGAGTATAACGGATGTAAAAACTGCGAAGATTCGTACCAGCAGTTCCTTCAGGTATACGGGCGGATGAGAGATCCCCTCAACGGGCTCTACTACCATGCTTACGATGACTCACGCCAGATGTTCTGGTGCGACAAGGTGACCGGACTGTCGGAGAACTTCTGGCTCAGGGCTATGGGCTGGTATGCCATGGCGCTGATTGACACCATGGAAGTCATGCCCGAATCCATGGCCTGCCAGAAGGCGCGGCTGAACGCCATCTATAAGGAACTGATTGATGCCATGCTTCCCTACCAGGACCAGGCCACCGGCATGTGGTACCAGGTGGTGAACCGGGGCGGAATTGCTCCCAACTACCTGGAGGAATCCGGTTCCGCCATATTTGCCTATGCCATCATGAAAAGCGTACGGCTCCATTACCTTCCCGAGGAATATTTTAAATACGGCCAAAAGGCATTTGACGGCATATGCAGCACATACCTCTCCGAAAAAGACGGCAGTCTCCAGCTGGGCGGCATCTGCCTGGTTGCCGGGCTGGGCAACACGGACATGCGGGAGGGCACTTTTGAATATTATATGAGAGAGCCGGTGGTTGAAAACGAAGCAAAGGGAATCGCCCCCCTTATCCTGGCTTACATCGAAACCATGTTCCGCTGCCAGTCATAAGGCAGCAGTATAGAGCAGAGGCATAGTACCGCAGCAAAAAGCAGCGGTGCAAAGCAGCTGCACAAAACAGGCGGCAAAAATGATTGAACCCATACGCTGTTTTCAGTATAATAATACTGGAAACAGCTTTTTTGCACATTTCCCCCTCTTGTTTCCGGAAAGGCGAGAACATGAATATAAAACACTTCAATATTATGGTTACGGACCAGGAATGCGGACATGCAAGGGAATCCGGAAATCCGGCGGACCTGACTGCTTATCTGTTGGATCGCCTGCCCCATAAGCCGGAGCTTCTCCGCCCGGCTGTGGTCCTGTGCCCGGGAGGCGGATACGGCTTTGTGTCCCCCAGGGAAGACCAGCCTGTGGCCATGGAATTTCTGGCAGCTGGATGCCAGGTCTTTTCCCTGCACTACAGCGTTGCCCCGGAAACCTTTCCCGTGGCCCTTATGGAACTGGCCAAAGCCGTGGCGCTTGTGAAAAGCCATGCCTGTGAATGGAACATTGATACAGAACGGATTATGGTATGCGGTTTTTCTGCAGGAGGCCATTTAGCCGCCTGCCTGGGCATGATGTGGAACCGGGACTTCCTCTACGGCCCCCTGAATATGGCCCCCGAGGACATACAGCCAAAGGGAATGATTCTATGCTATCCGGTTATCACCTCCGGCGAATTTGGACATAAACGCTCCTTTGAACAGCTTTTGGGAGGCAAGGCCGGCGATCCCAGACTCAGGGAACTGGTTGCCCTGGAACTTCAGGCAGGACCGCACACACCCAGAACCTTCCTGTGGCACACCTGGACCGACCAGTCCGTGCCTGTTGAAAACTCTCTGCTGCTGGCCCAGGCCCTGAAAAAGGCCGGCGTAAGCCTGGAAATGCACATTTATCCCAGCGGACGCCACGGACTGTCCCTGGCTACGGAGGAGGTTTCCGACAGCACCGGAGACTGCCTTGTGCCTCACTGTCAGGGCTGGATGGAACTGGTAAAAGAATGGATAAAAGAAAAGGACAGGGAATGATATGTTAAAAGAAGAACGGCAGGCATTAATCTTAAATAAGCTTCACTCCTCCGGCAAGGTAGTGGTCAGCAGACTGGCAGTGGAGCTGAATGTATCCGAGGATACCATCCGCCGCGATCTGCTGGATCTGGACCAGAAGGGGCAGGTCAAGCGTGTGTTCGGAGGAGCCATTCCCATGGAGCGCCCGGTCATCAATTTTTTTGACCGAGAGACAACGGATGTGGAATTAAAGCAGCGCCTGGCGCTGAAGGCACTGGACTTTCTGGAGAAGGACCAGCTGGTGGCCATTGACGGCAGCAGCACGAACCTTCAGTTTGCCAAGAACATTCCAAACGGCCTTAAGCTGACCGTGCTGACCAACAGCTATTCCATTGCCCACGCCTGTTCCATGAAGGACCAGGTGGATGTAATCGTCCTGGGAGGACGGCTGTTAAAGGAATCCATGACCAATGTGGGCGAAACCGCGGCCAGCCAGGCAGCGCTCTACCACCCGGATCTTTGCTTTATGGGCGTATATGCCATCCATCCTGAATACGGCATGACCATCCCCTACCCGGATGAGGTCAGCATAAAGAGACAGCTGATTCAGTCCTCCCGAAGGGTCATTGCCCTGGTAAATCCCATAAAGCTGAATACTGTATCCAGATACCATGTGTGCGGCATAGAGGCGTTTACCACATTAATCACGGACAACGGCGTATCCGGCGAGATGGCTGTGGACTACCGGAACAAAGGACTGGACTTTTTATAGCCAGCGGGCATTTCATATCACCCATTGCGATTTTTTGCGGTACTTTTGCGGTATTTCATTTATACTCCGGCAGCTTTCCGTGTGCATTCTAATAAAAATCGCATATTAACGCACGTTTTTGCAATAATTTGCTTGACACAGCATGTATATGCGCTATAATACACTTAGAGATAAAAAGGAAGCGGGCAGGCGAGCCTGTCCCACACATTTTAGGAGGGTATTTACTATGAAATTTTTTGTGGACACAGCGAATGTTGAGGATATCAAAAAAGCGAATGATATGGGTGTTATCTGCGGCGTTACCACCAATCCGTCCCTGATTGCAAAAGAGGGAAGGAACTTTGCCGAAGTCATCAAGGAAATCACCGACATCGTGGACGGACCTATCAGCGGCGAGGTTAAGGCTACCACCGTTGACGCAGAGGGCATGATTAAGGAAGGCCGTGAGATTGCAGCCATCCATCCCAACATGGTAGTTAAAATTCCTATGACAGTAGAAGGATTAAAGGCAGTTAAGGTGCTTCACGCAGAAGGTATCAAGACCAACGTTACCCTGGTATTCACATCCGCACAGGCTCTCTTAGCCGCACGGGCAGGCGCATCCTACGTATCCCCATTCCTTGGACGCCTGGATGACATCTCCATGCCGGGTATTGACCTGATTTACGACATCACCGAGATTTTCCAGATGCACAACATTGAGACTGAAATCATTGCTGCCAGCGTACGCAACCCGATTCACGTAATCGACTGCGCCAAGGCCGGCGCCGATATTGCAACCGTTCCTTACAAGGTACTGGAGCAGATGACAAAGCATCCGCTCACCGACCAGGGCATTGCCAAATTCCAGGCTGATTATAAGGCTGTGTTTGGGGAATAAGGAACCGATGTGAGGTTACCATATCAGCATTGTTAATATCGTATATCTAAAAAATGGCATGCCGGGATTGACGGCATACCCATAGTAATAAAGGGCCGCATTGTTGTCTTGGATGCGGCCCTTCATTATTATGTGCGTCTATGTTAATCTGTGTTATCAACTGTTCTATATCGCAGAAGCAGTCACCTCCCGCGCTGCATTTCCGGTTCTTACGGACACATCTGCCTGCCCGCGTCCGCGTACATATGTTCTTTACCTGTTATCTTCCTCCTCTGTAATCAGAATCGCCTCCCCCAAATCAAACACCTTGGAAAACGCATACTTATTCTTCTTAGATGTATCCATGAGCACATAGACCACCTTGGAATGGTCTTTTACAATCACCTTTTTCCTGGCCTCTCTGTCATCATAGGTGTAGATGCCTCCGTCCGGGATATACCCGTTGGCGCCAATGAACGCCTTGTCAAAATACATGTCGGATATCATCTTTTCCGTCAGGGCGCCCAGTACGGATTCCAAATCATCCCGCACTTCTCCTCCCAGCAGGATACACTTGGCGTTCTTAATTGGCAGATTGTCCAGCAGTTCCGTGCTGCTGGAGACAATGGTGATACGTTTTCCCTGGAGATATTTGAGCATCCCCACCGTGGTAGTGCCTGAATCCACATAAACGCAGTCTCCGTCCTCCACCAGCGCAGCCGCCTTCCTGGCAATGATCTCCTTTTCCTCGCTGTGAATCAGCTTTTTCTTTACCACAGGCTCGTCGAAGTCCTCTGCCTTATACTTAACCGCGCCTCCGCGCATGACGATGACGCTGCCTTCCTGTTCCAGAGCAGCAACATCCCTGCGCACAGTGGACAGGGAAATGTTCAATTCCGCTGCCAGGTCTTTTATATAAGAAATATCCCTCTTTTTGATACTTTTCAGTATCTCTTCTTTTCTCAACTCAGGAACCATATGCTTACCCCTTTGAACTATAATAGCTTTATTATATCAAAGAGCCCATCCTTAGTTCAACCATGATTCTTGCATTTTCTGTCACTTTTTTTCATTTTTTTCAACAGACCAAACGCGGAGCGGAGACTTTAGTTAATCTCGTTCAAGCAGGGCATGGCCTCCTGCGCTCCTATTTTTGTCACAGTCACTGAGGCTGCCCGGGCCGCAAATCGGCAGGCCTGAAGGTCCGTCATGCCCTTATATTTGCCATATGCAAATGCCCCTATATAGGAATCCCCCGCCCCTGTGCTCTCTGTTACGTGCTCCACCTTTACAGGGTCAATGGCAACCGCACCTTCTTGCCCCAGAAGCATACTGCCCTTAGAGCCCAGAGTGACAATAACCGTTCCCTCCGTCAGCCGCCTCAGCCTGTCTGCATGAGTCCTTACCATGTCTCCGTCCGTCACTTCAACTCCGGCGTAAAAGGATGCCTCTGTCTCATTGACAATCAGGCAGTCTGCCATCTTAAGCACCTCCAGGTCCATTTCCTTGGCCGGTGCAGCGTTAAGTATGGTGTATACATGATACTGTTTGGCCTTCCGGATGATATGTTCCACCACTTCCGTAGGTATCTCCAGTTGGAGAATAACAATCCTGCTGTTCCTGATAAGCTCGTCCAATCCGTCGATTTCACGGGATGTAATATCAAAATTGGCACCTGTAATGATGGAAGCATATACAGTCCCATCCTCCAGGGCATGAACCACGCCCACACCCGTGGGGCTGCTGCTCCTGCCTATGCAGGAACAGTCCACACCATAGTCCTTCAGTTTTTCCACCAGGCTGGCGCCAAAGGTATCCCTTCCCACCTTTCCCACCATAATGGTGTCGATTCCCAGCTTGGCGCACTGCACGGCCTGGTTGGCGCCTTTTCCTCCGCCGGAGTAGGTTATACTGTCGGCGGTGTATGTTTCCCCCTGAAGAGGCATCCGCTTCTGCTTCATAATGATATCGTAGTTAAGGCTGCCGATGACACAAATGTACTCTCTCTCGCAATCTTTCACTGTCCAGACCCCCTTATTCGGTTATTCCGCCTTTGCCTTCTTATTCAGTCTCATGGCTGCCAGTTTACCCTGTATTACATCCACATATACCGCAAACACTATGATAAGGCCCGTAGCAATATACTGCCAGAATGTATCCACACCGCAGACCACCAGCCCTACCTTCAGGGCCTGTAGAAGAATTGCTCCCAGGAATGTGCCTATAATGCTTCCTTTACCGCCTGCCAGGCTGGTGCCCCCAATGGCCGCAGCGGCAATGGCATTGGTCTCATAGCTGGCTCCGGCCGCCGGTTCGCCGGTTCCCAGTTTTGCCAGCATGACCATCCCGGCAAACGCAACACAGACACCGCAGATTGCATAGGACATTATTTTGTTGAAATCCACATTGACGCCGGACAGGCGGGTGGCCTCCTCGTTGCTGCCAATGGAATACAGGTAGGTGCCAAACTTTGTGTGCTTCAGCAGGATATAGGCAGCCACTGTCACAACCAGGAACAGAATCATGGACGAGGACAGGGTGCCGATTACATCACCATCCATGATATCCCTGAAATTCTGGGGAATATTAAGTACAGGCCAGCCCCCTGTTATAAGATAGGCAACACCCCTGTATACGGACATCATGCCCAGGGTTGCCACAAAGGGTTGCAGTTTCATCTTAGCCACAAGGATTCCGTTCACAAGCCCCAGACCAAAACCAATGGCCGCGCCTGCAAGGACGGCTGCAAAAGGGTTCAGTCCCATGACCAGGAAATTACCCACGCTTACGATTACAATAGCCAGCGTGGATCCAACTGTCAAGTCAATTCCGGCCGTGATGATGACCAGAGTCATGCCGATAGCCAGAAGACCATTGATAACGGACTGGTCCAGGATATCAAGCAGGTTAGACGGCGAAAAATAAATGGGCTGTATGACGCCAAATACCACCATGATTACAGCCAGTGCAGCAACTACCTCTAATTCCCTTGAAAATTTCTTTATCACATTCTTCATAGTCAGCCTCCCATCGCAAAACTCATTATGACTTCTTCATTCAGCTCATCGTGGTTCAGAACGCCCATAATTTTGCCTTCCCGCATAACCACAACCCTGTCGCTCATTCCTATGACCTCCGGAAGTTCCGAGGACACCATAATAATGGACTTTCCTCCGGCTACCAGTTCCTCCATCAGGCGGTATATCTCCGCCTTGGCACCCACGTCGATTCCCTTTGTAGGTTCATCAAATATAATGATATCGGCGTCCGTGGTCATCCACTTCGCGATGATGACTTTCTGTGCATTTCCGCCGCTCAGACTCTCTGTCAGATAGTCCGGATCCGCAGGATGCAGATTCATTTCCCCTGTGTAATACATGCAGTTGTCATATATCTTCCTGGCATTCACAAAGCCTCTGCTGCAAAACCGGTTCATGGAGGCCAGGGCCATGTTGCTGGCATTCGTAAAGTTCTTAACAAACCCCTGCGTTTTTCTATTCTCAGGTATCAGCCCCAGACTGTATTGCAGGGCATCCTTAGGACTCTTAATTTCCGCCCTTTCCCCTTTTATGTAAACCTCCCCGCTGGTATAGGGGTCTGCCCCGAATATAGCCCGCATCACATCCGTTCTCTTGGATCCCACCAGTCCGGCAAAGGACAAAATCTCGCCTCTGTGGAGCTCAAAGCTTATGTGTTCAAATACCCCGTTCTTGCACAGGTCCCTGGCTTCCAGCACCACCTCACCGGCGGCGCACAGGGGATTATTTCTAACTGCATAAGCGGACACATCCCGGCCTACCATGTGGCGTATCAGTTCTTCCTTGGATGTCTCCTTCATGTTCAGGGTAGTGATATACGTTCCGTCGCGCAGAATACTGGCCCTGTCCGCTATGGCAAATACCTCGTCCAAACGGTGTGTGATATACAGTATCGTAATTCCCTGGTCCTTGAGTTCCATAATCATCTTAAGCAAACGGTCTACCTCGCGGTCTGTCAGGGCTGACGTGGGTTCGTCAAAGGAAATGATTTTTGCATTGTGAAACAATGCCTTGGCAATCAGAATCATCTGCATCTCGCCAGTGCTGAGAGAGGTCACACGGTCCCTGCTTCTGAATTTGCAGCCCAGCCTTTCCAGGATAACATCCGTCTTTTTGTACATGGCATCGTAGTCCACAAAAAATCCCCTGGTCACCTCGTAGCCAAGGGCTATATTCTGCCCTACCGTCAGCTCAGTCACAAGGTTTACTTCCTGATGCACCTTGGCAATGCCGAATTCGATGGCATCATTGGCATTTTTAAAGCCCACTTTTCTCCCGTCAATCTCCACATTTCCATCGTAATCAGGATAGATGCCGTGAAGGATATTGAGAAGGGTAGATTTACCCGCGCCGTTTTCCCCAAGGAGGGCGTGTATCTCCCCTTTATCCACCGTAAAATCCACACTGTCCAGCGCCTTGTTGCCGGGGAACTGCTTTGTTATATTAGAAAAATGTATCATTGTCGCCATATTCTATCCCCTCTTTGAAATATCAGCCAGGGGTCTGACCCTCTGGCTGATGATAGTTTCCTTGCTGCCTTTTGTCTATTTTGCATATACAGGATCTGTCCAGCCGATGATTTCCTCTGCCGGCTTATCTACGTTCTCGGAATCAATGAGAGCCTGAGGCGTCCACAGCACCCTGGGAATCTCCTGTCCGCCCAGTCTTCTGAGCATTACTTCACCTGCAATCTGAGCTTTATAGAACGGGAATGAATCAATAGTGGCATCCAGCTCGCCCCTGCGGATGGAATCATACGCCTCTCCTATACCGTCAACGCCAACCACCAATATATCCTTGCCGGATGACTTAACAGCCTCCACCACGCCCAGGGCCATGGTATCATTGTTGCAGAAAATGGCATTCAGGTCCGGATACTGTTTAATCCATGTGTCAGCCAAATCTTTGGATTTCTGACGGTCCCAGTCAGCATTCTGCTTTGCCACAATCTCAATGTCCTTTGCGTTGGCCGCCATCCAGTTTTCAAAGCCTTCCGTCCTCTGCCTTGCCGCAAACGCCTTAGGCATACCGATGACGATTGCCACCTTGCCCTTGCCTCCCAGCTTATCAGCAATCCACTCCGCTGCCAGCTCTCCGTTCTGGTCCGCCTTAGGACCTACGAAGGAATCCGCATTGGCAATCAGGCCGTCATTCACATTGATGACCGGTATTCCCGCCTTCTTGGCATCCTCCACACCGGGTGTCAGGTTTCCGTCGGAAATAGGCGAAAGGAGAAGTCCTGTATACTTCTTATTAATCATATCCTTTACAATAGAAAGCTGTCCCTGTTCGTCGTTTTCACCCTGGGCCGAGGTCACGTCTATGGTGATATTGCAGCCGGCGGCGGCTGCCTTTGTCTGATACTCGCCGTACCCCTCTCTCAGGGTTCTCCAGTACTCATTATCAAAGGATTTTGCCACTGCTCCTAATTTAACCTCACCGTCCTGCTTCGGAACATCCCCCAGCTTCTCTCTCAATTCTTCAATGCTGACCCCTGCCTCCTTATCCGGATTAAAGGTATCGGCAGCAGCCTCTGTCTGCGCCGTGGCGGCCGCCTGCTTATTAGTACATCCTGCCATGAGTCCCGCTGCCATGGCAATTGCTGTCACAGATAAAACCAAACCTCTCTTTTTCATCTTCTCTTCTCCTTTTACATTAAAATAGTTTTTGTTTATAATAAAGCAACCATCATGCTGCTTACAGCTACCGCATCGTTCTGTTCCACCACCTTCTCCATCCGGCAGAGTCCATAGGCGTCAATAAGCTGTTCAATCCGCCGGCACATCTTTATATTTGCCTCACATTCTTCCACCGCCTTCTCCCGCTTTGGAAATGTGTCAAAATATATCACACCCTGGAAGTCATATTTTTTAAGGTAGTACATGACCTCCACTGTCTTCCAGAAATTCACGGTTCCCACCATCAGGCCGTCATCCGTGGAACCCTCTCCGTCATTGAGATGTATATTGTAGAGTTTCCCCCGCTCCAGCAGCCAGGCCGCTGCAAACGCGGGATTCTCCTTCTTCATCAGCATGTGGCAGAAGTCCAGGGTCACCCCCAGGTTTTCCCTGTCCACATCGTGGAGAATGGAAACCGCAGTTCCAAAGCTGTCAATAAAAGCGTGGACCCTCTCCTCATAGGGTTTGTACTCAATGCTCACAGGCACCTTGGAATAGTCGCACACATCCCGGAACGCCTTCACAATCCGGTTCCAGTAGCTTACATAATCAATCTGGAAGGAATAATCAAAACCGTCAAATCCCAGCCATATAATCATCTGGTTTCCTCCCAGCTTTCTGCACGCATCTGCCGCCTCCCTGCATAAAGTTATGGCGTCCTGCGATATGGCCGGCTCATGGTTTCCGAACTCTCCTCCTATGTACTTGTCCCTGAACCTGAGATTAATGGCATTACATCTCAGTCCGCATTCCTCCATCTTTGCCTTTATCACCTCTATATCATAATCAGCAAAATGTTCCGGATAATTCAAATCCACATAATCCACTCCTTCAATGGAGCCTATGGAACGGAATGCATTCAGCAGGTTGCTGTCAAATCTCAAAAACGAGTTAATCCGTGTGGCATACTTCATATGATTGCTACCTCCTTGTAGCATCATAATAGCATTTGTTTCAAATTATGTCAATACTTTTCAAAATATTTTATTTTATTTTTTGGCATAAGTTTCTATATTTTTTCATTTATATTCAGCCGTATTCTACATTTTTTAGTTTGATACATAGATTTATACATCATTCAAGGAGGTTTTAACTAATTCAATGACTGAAACACGAAAACCAATGTAACTCTGCTTTTTTGTTATTTCACTTTTTTTCATATGTTTTCATTTCGAGGCATTGAGCAATTGAGCAGCTGACTATTTAAAGGGGTTTTCTCTGATAATAATACAAATGCCGCAGAGCAATGCTGGACTTACAGCATTGCTCTGCGGCATTTCAGACTGTAGACAAATTCCGAGGACAAGTGCCTCGGAATTTCTTCGCCATTGAGCCAGAAAAGTCAGCACTTACAAGACTTTGAGGCTCTTTTTTGGTATAATAGATGTATCAAATACAGGCGGTGAGATGCTTATGATGACACAGAATGCGGATAAAAAAAGAGAACAGATTCAGTTGTTTTGCATGGATGACATGGTTCCACAGGACCATCTGCTGCGGATCATCGACAAAGCAATCGACTGGTCCTTCATTTATGAACTGGTAGAAGATAAATACAGTCAGGACAACGGACGCCCCAGTATGGACCCCGTCATGCTGATCAAGATTCCTTTCATCCAATATCTTTATGGCATTAAAAGCATGCGCCAGACGGTAAAAGAGATTGAGGTAAATGTCGCCTATCGCTGGTTCCTCGGGTTGGATATGCTGGATAAAGTGCCACATTTTTCAACCTTTGGAAAGAACTATACGAGACGCTTTAAAGACACCGACCTGTTTGAACAGATATTCGCGCATATCCTTTCTGAATGCTACAAATTTAAGCTGGTAGACCCTAATGAAGTTTTTGTGGATGCCACCCATGTAAAAGCCAGAGCAAACAATAAAAAGATGCAGAAGCGTATTGCTCATGATGAGGCATTATTTTTTGAAGATCTGCTGAAACAGGAAATCAATGAAGACCGTGAAGCACACGGGAAACGTCCGCTGAAAGAAAAAGAGGATGACAACAATACACCATCCGGTGGAGCCGGCGGCAAAGAAGAAAAGACAGTGAAAGCAAGCACTTCTGATCCGGAAAGCGGATGGTTTCGCAAAGGAGAACATAAACATGTATTTGCTTATGCAGTACAGACCGCATGTGATAAGAATGGATGGATTCTCAGCTATAGCGTTCATCCCGGGAACAATCATGACAGCAGAACCTTCAAGTCTTTATATGACAAGATAAAAGGGATCGGAATAGAGACCCTGATAGCCGATGCAGGATATAAAACTCCCGGTATAGCAAAACTTTTGATCGATCAAGGAGTCAAACCGCTCCTACCATACAAACGCCCCCTGACAAAAGAGGGTTTCTTCAAGAAATACGAGTACGTTTATGATGAGTATTACGACTGCTATATCTGTCCCAACAATCAGGTGCTGACCTATCGAACAACCAACCGTGAGGGATATCGCGAGTACAAAAGCTGTGGAAGTGCCTGTGCAAGCTGTGCCTATCTTGCAAAATGTACCCAAAGCAAAGATCATGTAAAGACGGTTATGCGCCACATATGGGAACCTTACATGGAGATGTGTGAGGAGATCCGCCAAACCCTGGGTATGAAAGAATTATATTCACAAAGGAAAGAAACCATAGAACGAATCTTTGGAAGTGCAAAGGAGAATCATGGTTTTCGATATACACAGATGTTTGGAAAAGCCCGAATGGAAATGAAAGTCGGGCTTACATTTGCCTGCATGAATCTGAAAAAGCTGGCCAGGATGAAAGCGAAATGGGGAGCAGCCCATTTCACAAACTTTATTTTGAACGCAATTTGGTTAATAAAAGAAAACTGGCTTTGGGATACAAAGCCCAAAACCAGTTTGTCTACAGTCTGAAATGCCGCAGAGCAATGCTGGACTTACAGCATTGCTCTGCGGCATTTATCCTATTTTAAGTTTTTAACTTAGTTTGAAAATGTCCTTCATTGTTATTAAGCCTGATATCCTCATAACAGGCGCCGTTCCATTTATCCCCAATAAAAACTTTTTGGTTTATCTACATAATTCTCACATTCTTAAGCGCCCCGGTCTTGGAAAACTGGGTCCACTCACACACGTTTACCGCATGGTCTCCTATCCGTTCCAGATACTTGGCCACCATCAGCAGGTCAATCCCCTGGTCCGCCTGGTCCGGGGAGGATTTAAGCAGATGAATCACGTCGTCCTTCACCTGATTGAACAGTGTATCCACCTCGTCATCCCGTTCAATGATTTCCATGGCAGAATCTAAATCCTGGTTGATGAATGCTTCTATGGCGTCATGGACCATTGCGTTGGCGGAAGCCGCCATAACCGGAAGATGCTTAACAATGTGGTATGCGTGCTCGCTTTTTATCCTCAGAATCAGCTCAGCGATATCCGAGGCATGGTCCCCTATGCGCTCCAAATCCGTCACCACCTTGAGGGCAGTGGATACCTGGCGCAGGTCGCTGGCAACCGGCTGCTGGCGCAGTATCAGGGACAGGCATCTGGACTCGATGGCCCGCTCCATATCATTGACGGTCCTGTCGCCCTTAATCACATCCTCAGCCATCGTATAATCCTGGTCCTCAAATGCCATGAAGGTCTGCTCAATAGCGCTCTCCACCATATGGGCCATTTCTTTTAAATCCTGTTTTAATACTTCTAACTCATGTTCGTACGTAACCCTAACGCTCAATCTGATACCTTCCTTCTGCCATCATCCGAAACGGCCTGTTATATAGTCTTCTGTCCTCTTATCCTTCGGCATGGTGAAAAGTTCGTCCGTAGTCGCATACTCCACTACCTCTCCCACCAGGAAAAATGCAGTGTGGTCCGCTATACGCGTGGCCTGCTGCATGTTATGGGTCACAATGGCCACTGTATATTTACTCTTTAGATCATCCATCAGATCCTCAATCTTCAGAGTGGATATGGGGTCCAGGGCAGACGTGGGTTCATCCATGAGAAGGACTTCCGGCTCCACGGCCAGGGCCCTGGCGATACAAAGGCGCTGCTGCTGTCCGCCGGACAGTCCCAGGGCTGATTTCTTCAGCCGGTCAGAGACCTCATCCCACAGAGCCGCTCCCTTAAGGCTGTTCTCCACAATCTCATCCAGCTGGGCCTTATTCTTAATGCCATGGATTCTCGGCCCATAGGCAATGTTGTCATAGATACTCATGGGAAAGGGGTTGGGCTGCTGGAATACCATGCCTATTTTCTTTCTCAGCAGGGTGGTATCCACCTGGGAATCGTAAATATCCTCATCATCCAGGAGAACGGTTCCATCTATCTTAATGCCCGGCACCAGGTCATTCATGCGGTTCAGTGTCTTCAGGTAAGTGGACTTGCCGCAGCCTGACGGCCCTATGAAGGCAGTAATCTTATGTTCATACAAATCAAGGTTTATATTTTTAAGGGCATGATTCTCCCCGTAGTACAGGTTCAGGTTCCGGGTTGAAATCTTTGTTTTGCTTTCCACGCTTTCTCTCCTTTGCTAATTAAAATGGTCCGCCCCATCCCTATGCCCCGGCTTCCACATTGAACCGGTGGGACATGTATTTTGCCAGACCGTTGATTCCCAGCACAATCACCAGAAGGACCACGGCCACACCAAAGGCCTCATTATATTTTGCTTTCTGCATAAACAGATAGAGCTGTATGGTGAGGGTTCCTCCTGATTCAAATATTTTGGAAAACAGATTCTTTGGAAGGTAATAACCGCTTCCCGCCGTAAACAGCAGGGCTGCCGACTCTCCCACAATTCTTCCGATAGCCAGGATTATGCCTGTGAGAATTCCCGGCATGGCGCTTGGAAGCAGGATAGTCCGTATCATGTACCACTTTGTAGCTCCGATTCCAAGGGCGCCATGGCGGTAGCTGTCCGGCACAGTCTTAAGCGCCTCCTGGGTGGTCCTGGTTATAAGGGGCAGAATCATAATGGTCAGGGTCAGGGCTCCTGTAAGGATAGAATATCCCAGTCCCAAAGCATTTCCAAAAAACACCATTCCAAACAAGCCGAATATAATGGACGGAATACCGGACAGGGTTTCTGTGGTAAACTCAATCAGCCGCACCACTTTTCCCGGCTTTGCGTATTCGTTCAGGTATACGGCGGATCCAATGCCCAGGGGCGTGGCGATGAGCAGGGTAATGATTACAATGTACAGTGTGTTTATAATATTTCCCAGGATTCCAAAGGTTCCCTTTGTGGCGCTGGAGGCAGTACTCAAAAATGCCCACGTCACATGCGGGATTCCACGCACGAACACATACCCCATGATGCCTGCCAGAAGAAGGATGGAGAAACCCGCGCAGGTATATATGATGACCGTAAGAAACACATCCAGGCCGCGCACGCGCCTGCCGTATATACTGTCCTGCACAACGGAGTCCTTATGAACCCGGACCGCAATATCATTTGTCATTCCTGTTTCCCCCTCTCTTTAAAATCCTGGTCAGGCTTATGTTGATAATCATAATGAATGCAAACAGTACCAGGCCGATGGTGAAAAGCACCTGTCTGTGAAGTCCCGAGGCATACCCCATCTCCGATACAATGGCTGTAGTGAGGAAACGTACAGAGCTAAAGGGAAGGGGCAGGTTTACGGAGCTTCCCGACACAAGGCTGATGGCCATGGCTTCACCGATTGCCCTGCCTGTACCCAGCACAACGGCTGTTATGATACCAGATTTGGCCGCAGGCACAATTACCTGGAATATGGTCTGTATCTTTGTGGCGCCCAGAGCCAGGGACGCGCTCTTTAGATGGGCCGGCACAGACCTGAGGGCAGATTCGCTGATGTTTATGACCGTGGGAAGAATCATCAGGGCCAATACCAGCACAGCTGATATCAGATTGGCTCCGCCGGTAAACTGATGTGTTTCAGACCCTTTAAACAGTATCAGTTCCATTTTGTACATCAGGGGGTTAAGAATCAGGATTCCCAGCAGGCCGTATATGACAGAGGGGATTCCAGCCAGAAGCTCTACCGCCGGACGGACCATGTCGCTCAGCCGTTTGGGGGCTACCTCCGCCAGGAATATGGCCGTCATGACGCCGATAGGAACTCCAATCAGAATTGCCAGAAAGGTTCCCACGATGGAGGTCAGTATGACAAACAGTATACCGAAGCTGGGGGATGCGGCTGCGGGCTGCCACACGGTCCCAAACAAAATTTCCAGCAGCCCCACTTTAAACAGCGCAGGCGTACCGCTGATAAGCATATACAGTGTGATGGAGGCAACAGCCAATACGGCGAAAAAGCCGCAGGCAGTAAAGATGCCCTGTGCAGCTTTTTCGACGGTGGACTTGCTGCCATGACAGGATCGTATGGAAAATGTCTCCGCTCTCATGCAGGAAGTCTCCTTTCTCTATTCCGATTATTTGTCAACTGCAATCAGTCCCACGGACTTCACTATCTCTGCGCCTTCTTCTGAGTAGATATAATCGAAGAGGGCTTTTACAAGGTCATTCTGCTCGCTTATTTCTCCCTTGGTAGCCATTACAAACGGACGGCTTAAGAAGTAGGAGCCTGCCTTGATGTTTTCCTCTGTAGGCTCAGCGCCTTCCAGCTTCACAGCCTTTACTGTGTCGTCCAGTACATCCAGTGAAACATAGCCAATGGCGCCTGGTGTGGAGGCCACCTTTGCCATCACTGCGCCGGTGCTGTCCAGCTCATTGCTGTATTTGCACACGTCCTCCAGCTCTAACAGCTCCTCGAAGGCGCTTCTGGTACCGGAACCGGATTCACGTCCAACCACTACGATGGGAGCGTCATTTCCGCCTGCATCCTTCCAGTTGGTGATTTTTCCTTCATAAATATCGGACAGCTGCTGTTTGGTCAGGTCCTCCACCGTATTGGCGGCATCAACCACCACTGCGATTCCGTCAATGGCAACAATGTTTTCCGCCACGCCGTCAGCCTTCTCCTCATCCTTTAAATTCCTGGAAGAATTGCCGATATCAGCTGTCCCGTTGCTGACAGCCTCCACTCCTGCGCCGGATCCAACGAATTCAGCGGTCACCGTCACACCTGGGTGCTTCTCCATAAAGGACTCGCTGAGCGCATTGGCAAACTTCTCCATGGAAGTGGATCCCACCATACTGATGGTGCCGCTCAAATCAGCGGACGGGGCATTCTCTGCCTTTGCTGCTTCTGTGTCTTTTGTGTCTCCTGACGCAGCAGAAGACCCTGCATCTGTCCCTGCCTCGGTCGCCGGGGCGGCTGTCCCTGCTGCGGTTGTCTCCGGGGCGCTGCTGCCGCAGCCCGCCAGGATACCCATGGCCAGAACCGCTGTGCCTAACAGTACCGTTAATTTCTTTCCATTCATTCTCATAATACGTTTCCTCCTGAATCATATCGTTTATTATCATGTTTTTTGTTATCTTTTCTACAGTTTGGAGTATACATAAAATTTACATCCGGAGAAATCATAATATGGTATAGTTTATGTAAAATGTGTGTAAAACCGCAGCCCATGCCCGGCGCCCCCAGAACCGGGCGCACCATACGAAAAAGGTGTCCGCCGCCATGGCAGACACCTTTTTGTCTCTGTTTTATTCCTGTTTTATTCCTGTTTCAGCCCTTACAGACAGCCTCCACTATACGTTCCATCTCTCCCCATTTCTTTTCCATATCTTCCACCAGCCCGAACTGGGTACGGCAGCGATCCAGATTATGCTTCTCCCTGGCAATCTTAAAATAAGTGTCGCCGGACAAATAGTCCGTTAGGAACCGGATTCCGCATTCCAGGGTCATGAGCCTGGCTCCCTGAGGAAGCATCTTAACCTCTGCTTCGGTAAGGCTTCCCGCGCATCCCTCCAGAAATCCTCTGGTATAGATTTCAAAGAGAGGAACGGACAGGGATACTTTGGTTAAATCCGTTTCATCCTCCTCTGCGGTATTGGCGCCAAAGCGGATGGAATCTCCGAAATCAAAGATGGAAAGACCCGGCATTACCGTATCCAGGTCAATGATGCAGATGGCCTGGCCGGTCTTGTCATCAATCATAATGTTATTTAATTTGGTATCATTATGTGTCACTCTCAGGGGAAGCTCCCCCTTGGCCAGCATATCCATGGCCAGGCCCATATCCTGCTCCCTGTCCATGACAAACTGAATCTCGTTCTGAACCTCTGACACCCGGCCGCAGATATCCTCCTCCACTGCCTTCCTGAAAGCCCGGAAGCGTCCCGGAGTGTCATGAAAACCAGGGATGGTCTCTGCCAGCTCTCTGGCCGGATAGTGGGCTAACAGTCTCTGGAAATGCCCGAAGGCCTTCCCGCTCTGGTAAAAGTCCTCCGGCTTCTCCACCAGGTTATAGCAGGTGGCTCCCTCAATGAACAGGTACATCCTCCAGTAATTTCCCCGGCTGTCCACATAGTAAGGGGCTCCCTCCCTGGTCCTGATAAGATTCAGGGTCTCCCGGTCCGGGTCTCCGTTATTTTTAATGACCTCCTGCCTCAGGAAGGTGGTGACCCCCTCAATATTCCGCATAAGAGATACCGGATCCTGAAAGATATCCGTATTCATCCTCTGAAGAATATAAGGATGTTTCTCACATATGAGACGGAAGGTATCATTGATGTGGCCGCTGCCGTAGCGCTGGCAGCTGACTGCTTCCCCATCCGTGGCAAACGCTGCAGCCGCCTCCTTTAGTATATGTTTATCCATTTCTCCGCTCATTTTACCAGTTCCTCCCAAAGTTTCTCCGGGTACAGGCGCTTATCCTTAAGGTCCTTAATGGCCTTTACCACTGTCTCCTTATCTTCCTTATAGGTAACTCCATACCAGCGGTCCACGCTCTTTAGCACAGTCACCTCGGCCAGGTCTGCCTTCAGAAGTTCATCCACCACAAAGGGCAGGAAATATTCGCACTTCATAGGATTTACAGGAAGGTTTTTATCCAGGAAAGCCCCGAACCGGTTCTCCAGCTCGCCCAGAATACTCTTTGTAAATCCCCACATATTCATGGAAACAATGGTGGACTCCGGAAGTTCTGTCCAGGTAGCTCCGTCATCCTCTGTATATTCCGCCTGGCTCCCATGCTTTTCAATCCTGGTCCGCTCATGTATATCCACCAGTCGGCTTTTTGCATCTGTCCGGCATACGCCCCTTGCCACATACCCATTCTCTGTCAGGGTATTGTACAGCCTGTAGCCCACCATGGTATACTGGTATCGGTCCGTGTCCTCCACAGAGGACAGCTGGTCATATATCATGTGAAAGGCTTCTTTTCCATAATAATCATCCGCATTGATTACCGCAAAAGGCCCGTCAATCAAGGCACTGCAGCAAAGCACTGCATGGCCTGTGCCCCACGGCTTTACCCGGCCCTCAGGCACCTGGTATCCATCCGGAATCTTATCCAGCTCCTGGTAAACATAGGCCACATCCATATATTTACTGATTCGGTTTCCAATGTGAATCTTAAAATCTTCCTCAATGGCCTTCTTGATAATGAATATGACCTTTTCAAATCCCGCTTCCCTGGCATCAAATATGGAAAAATCAATGATGATATTCCCATAAGGGTCCACAGGGTCAATCTGCTTTAATCCGCCGTAACGGCTTCCCATACCTGCCGCCATGATTACTAATACTGGTTTCTGAGACATGCTGTCCTTCCTCCTCACAAGATATATCCTTATTCCTTCACGTTTCCTGTTCTATCCTATCCCTTCACGCCGCCTCCGGTTACGCCTGCTATAATCTTCTCTGACAGGAAGATATACAGGATAAAGGTGGGCAGGAATACAATGACAACAGCAGAGAACATACCGGCCCAGTCACCTGTATATTTCATGGAGTTTATCATGGAATACAGCCCCACTGCCACCGGACGTACCTTGTCGGAATTTCCGAATATCAGGGAGATGAAATACTCGTTCCATATATTGATGAAGTTGAATATGGTTACGGTCACGATTCCCGGCTGGGCCATGGGAAGCATAATCAGCCAGAAGGTCTTAACAGGGGGGCAGCCGTCAATGGCAGCTGCTTCCTCAAACGCCCTGGACAGATTGGCAAAAAAGGTGGTCAGGAAAATGGTGGTGTAGGGCACATTGATTCCGATATACAGGAATATCAGAGTGGCCCGGTTGGCCGAAACATTATTAAGGATATTGAGACCTGCCACCACGGCAAACAGCGGAAGCACAATCATGACTACCGGAACACCCATGGACGCCACAAGAGATGACTGTATTAGTTTATTGCACACAAAGTCAAAACGTGACAGCGCATAGGCCGCAGGCGCACAAATCAGTATCAGCAGGGTACAGGATACCGCCGCGTAAAATAAGGAATTGAAGAAAATGGTGGAGACATTGGAATTGACCCATGCCTTCACATAATTTTCTATATGGAATCCGCTATCCAGCAGCTTATTGCTGAATATCTCCTTGGTGGTGGAAAAGCTGGCCAGCAGGACCCAGCCCAGCAGGGCCAGGGTAAACAGAATCCACAGGGTAAGAATCAGGTATCCGGGGGCAAGCTTTAGTTCCTTCTTCCAGCGCACCGGTTCCCTGTGCAGTTTCTCTTTTTTCTGAAATAATCCCGACATATGTTTTCCCCCTTTCCTAGAATTCCAGGTCTTTATCCTGAAGCAGATGGTTGCAGAGCCAGAACACAATAACCACACATACGCTCAGCATCACGCCGACAGCTGCTCCAACCCCGGAATTGCGCTCCGTGACGCTGTTGCCTGCCCCAAATATCTGCATGTACAGATAAACCATGGGGGTAATGGTCTGGGTATCAGCCGTTACCGTGGAGAACAGCTGGGACCATACGAAAAATCCCACACTGGTAACGCTCCACATGGTGACATTGGTTCTGAACACTCCCTTTAGCAGTGGTAATGTAATATAGCGGAACTGGTTGAACTTATTGGCCCCGTCCAGAGTGGCCGCCTCAAAATAATCGTCGCTGATGCGCTCAATGCCGCTGGCAAATATCAGCATGTGATAACCCACCATGCCGAAACAGTAGGCCAGGAGCAGAGCCATGAACTTGTGGTCATTATCCAGCCACTGTATCTTTGCCAGGGAATCCAGGCCCAAAGCCTGGAAGAAATTTTTAATCAGTCCGTACTTGGGGCTGTAGACATACTGTAGCCACATGGTCGCCAGGGCCACTGCGCTGACAATATTCGGCAGATAAATCATTGCCCTGAAAAAGCTCTTGAAGCGGATGCCGCTGGTAATGATAACGGCAAACAGCAGCGCCAGGGACATGACGATGATACCGCCGATAAACCATATCCGGGCCAGGTTCCACATGGAGATGCGGAACAAGGTGGTATTTGCCAGCTTCACATAGTTATCAATACCGCTGAAGGTCCATTTTGACATGGGGTCCGTGATTCCCTCAATCTTGAAAAAGCTCATAAGGATAGTCCTGATAATGGGATAAAGGAATACCAGGACGAACATCACCACCGCCGGTGTCATGAACACAATTAACATTCCCTTATTTTTTTTCACGCCGGTTCCTCCTAACATAAACCTGGTCCGGATACGCTCCGGAGCCCAAAAAGAGGCGGCAGCGTTATACGATGCCACCTCATTGTTGCATATTCCGTGGAAAATGTTTTGAATGTGTTTATCTGATTACTTTCCTGCTGCCTGGAGATTGGATACAAATTCATCCGCTGTAATGGCTCCGCTGCAAAGCTTGGTCATGTTCTCTTTGATGATTGGCGTCATATCCACATTGTCCTCTGCGCCGGCAGCCCATGGATAACGTGTCTTTAAGCTCTCCATTACAGGCTTCACGTCTGTAAGCTGTACAGGCCACTCTGAATTGGTGGTATCGGACGGGATTCCCAGGGATTCCTCAGAGAGCTTCTTGTCAAACTCACCCTTGGTAATATAGGTAATCAGCTTAAATGCATCCTCTGCGTGCTGTGAGTTCTTGTTGATAGCCAGAACCTGGCCGCCGTAGTTTGCTGCTTCCGTACCGTCTGTACCGCCTTCCACTGCCGGGTAGCTGAAGCATCCCCACTGGAAGTCATCGCCTGCCATGTTCTTTACTTCGTTTGGAAGCCAGGAACCATTGAGGTACATGGCTGCTGTTCCCAGTGCCAGCTCCTGGTTCTGTCCGGCCGGGAATACGTTGGATGCTATGTTTTCTGAGAAATATCCCTTCTGCGCAAAATCTGCGTAAGCCTTGGCTGTCTCCATCACAGACGGGTCATCCCACTTATTGTTCTTTACAATATCCGATGTCTTGTCATAGCCGTTGAGTCTGGACATATGGTATCCGAAGAGACAAAGTATGTATGCGTCGTCACATGTAATAGGCGTGTAGCCTGCGTCCTTGATCTTCTGGCATGCTGCGTCCAATTCCGCCCAGGTGGTGGGAACAGCGGCCACGCCGGCTTCCTCAAAGATTGCCTTGTTGTAGAAAAACGCAAATACATTAGGCTGATAAGGAATGGACTTAAGGGTTCCCCCTCCCACCTCGCGGCAGGCCTCCATCAGGCTTGCATTGGCAGTGGCGTCATAATCAGATGCCTTAGCCAGTTCCTCCAGATCCATCAGATAGGCGCCCCATGTAGTATTTACACGGTCAATATCCTCGTCGAACAGGTCAATGTTGGTTCCTGCGTCCAGGGCTGGCTGTAATCCCTCGCGGATACCGGTACGTCCCTTGAACTGTACATCTACAGCCACTCCTGTGTCTGCGGAAAACTTGTCAACTGCTTCCTTGATTACCTGGCCCTGAGGCTCTGTGGACTCCCACATGGACCAGTATACCAGACCTGTGCCGTCTCCGGCCGGGGCCTGGGCGTCCGCTGCCGCCGTGGTGTCTGCTGCCGGAGCCACTGTGGTGTCAGCCGCCGCTGCCGCTGCCGTGGTATCCGCGGTGCCGGACCCGCCGCCGCATGCTGTCAGGGAGCCAACCATGGCTGCCGCCAATGCCAATGCCATCCATTTTCTGTTTTTCATAAAATACGTCCTCCTTGAATCTTATTGTGTTTTTGCTGATTCACATTCACTACCGATAATCCAATTATAGTAAATATGCACATAAAGTTCTTTGCACTATAAATTTATTTATTTGTACAAAAAGACTTTTTCTATGTATAATACACAAATATGATTCTGTCTCCGAACGCTTGTAAGTCATTTTGTATACTTGTTAAAGACTGCCATATTTAGTTCATTCCAGGTTGGCCGGCTTATAAGTCAAACCATTTTATTTCACAGGGCAGCAGCTCCATGGATGTCCCATGTCCATCCCCGTCATAAACCACCGTGGACTGCCCGCGGCTGGTGTTGTTGACCACCGCATATTTCCCCGCCTCCGGATATCCGTGTACCTCGCAGAACAGATTATCCGAGAACCACTTCTTCATTTCCCCCTCTTTGCAGGCCGCATAATACATACTTCTTATAAGAAGCCTGGTATTCTCATGGCTGTAAGGAAGACCCGCAAGGTACACGCCCCGTCCCCTTCCATATGGATGGGCGCTGAGGTGGACTTCATGGTCTGAATATTCCCCAATCTCTGTATCCGTTCCCAAGGCATACACATTTTTCATCCCTTCGCCAAAATCCAGAACCAGCCTTCCTGATTCATCCCTTGGAACGTCCTGTGTGATAAAGTGGCTGTCTGCCTGTGTTACATGATACTTGTCCGTTGACAGGGTGAAGCCCTGCTCTTTATCCACCCCCAGCACATCTGCCAGCTGGAAATACCGTCCGCCCCGCTGCACGGCGCTGGGCTCGCCCACTCCCACAAAGCCGCCGCCTTCCCAGACAAACCGCCTCACTGCCGTGACAATCTGCTCATCCAGCCACTCATCCCCGCCAGACCAGGCCGTGCCCGCATCCCCTGCATTGATGATCACATCCACATCCTCAGGTATACCTGAACTGCGTATATCGTCAAAGCTCATAAATACCACATCCACACCTGCCCCGCTCAGTGCCTCCAGAATGCCGAAATAGGTGTAGGTCTGCTTATACCACAGGGCATGGGCCACCATGTAGGGCTGCCAGGAGCGCAGCTTTCCCCAACAGTTCAACACAGCTGCCTTCAGCCCGCAAAAAGGCCTGCTTCCTCCGATATTTCCATAAATTTCCCTGAATTCTTCCGCAACCTTCTCAATGTAATCCACAAAGCCCGGAAATTTATAGGCCAGGCTCAGATATCCGCCATACCCGATACGATCAACCGGTTTGCGCATCAGAGCTCTTCGGGCGCAAATCCAGTTTTCCACCGCCTCAGGAACAGGGTCATTTCCCTCATAAAATGTGTCAGGGAAAAAATAGGGAAGGAAACGGCCCTCTGTATAGCTCACCCCCGGAATATCGGAGATAAGGCGCAGCGTTGCCCCGCCTCCCACGCTTCCCACCACGGCGTCCAGGCCGATTTCCGGGAAATAAGCGCCGTAAGGCTCGGTACCAATCCAGTTGTCGCCTAAAAACATCATGGCCTTACGCCCTGCCTGATGGACCAGCTCCACAAGCTCCCTGGCTTTTTCCGCCACAAAGCGCTGGATAAAATCCATATAATCCCTGTACTGTCTGGTCGGAACCCGGAAGGAAGAATTATAGTACCCATTATCCACAATGTCCTCAGGTCTGAGGGCGTAGCCGTATTCGGCCTGGAATTCCTCCAGCGCCTTCACACTGACGGTTGCTCCGTATCCGAACCAGTCCACGAATTTTTCCTTTGCGTCACTTCCGAACACCAGCGTGAAATGGTAAAAAAATGTGGTGAAACGCACAACATCCGTATCCGGGTTATCCTTTAACCACTGTACCAGGTACTCCCTTGCAAACAGTCCTGAAGCCTCCTGGCGCACATCAAAGGGAATCTCATGGGGTTTGTCCCCCCAGTTATTCGTTATGTGATTGTACATCTGGGTAGGGTCCCACACCGCGTATGCCAGGAAGGATACCGTGTATTCGTGAAAAGGCGACGCGTGCTCCAGCACCACGCGCATGGGGGCGGAAACAGCTTCTGCTTTTTTGGTTTCTGCGGTATTCCCGGCGTCTGCGGCGTTTCCGGCATCTGCGGTATCTCCGGCGCCTTTAAACACACCCTTAAACTCACTGCCGCTGCAAAAACCTTCCGGCATGGACGCCCCTGTCAGCTCCCACTGGGAGACGGGGACTGCCTGGCCTGTGGTGCGGTCCATGACCTCCCACCATTTCTTAGGGTCATGGTAACAGTCCGGTACCACCTGCTGGTCAAAATATCCTTCCATAAAGTCCATCTCCAGATGGTTTCCCACTGCTGTAAAACGCCGGGACATAAGGTAGAGCTGCTGGCATTCCTCCATATGCTTAGCTGCAAATTCATTGTGTCCTCTTGCCACAAAATAGGTGGTATAAATTTCCGCATCCAGAGACTTGACATCCTTATCCAGCTTTGTCCCGTCACTGTCGCGGATGGCATCAGCGCCCCAGCGCTCCATTAACTCTTTTGTCTCCTTCAAAAAACCGGATTCACTGGGAAGTGTAACCCTTCCTTTCGTCTTAGACATGTCTGTATCCTCCCTCTTATCTTCATATTGGCTCTATTCCATAAGCCTATAACTCTTGATTTCGTTTAAATAAAGTATAGCGGATCGCTTTTTTTGTAACAAGACAGCTGAGGGGATTTTATTTGCACATTCTATCATTTTATTTGCATGATTGTATTCTGCAGAATTAATTCCTGTGATATAATTCAAGAAGATAAGACAGTTTCAGAAAAAGACAGTGCGGGAGGAAAGATTACATGGCCTATAAAAGTGTAGTTCTGGAGGACAGCGTTACCATCAACCGGATTATCTCCGTCCACTATTTCCAGTATATGAGCGACTTCTCCTTTCCCGGGGAAAGCCATGACTTCTGGGAACTGGTATGCGTGGACCGAGGCGAAATTGATGCGTTGGCAGGAGACCGGCGTCTGACCCTGAAGAAAGGGAATATTCTGTTTCACAAGCCCAATGAGTTCCACAACGTACTGACCAACGGAAAAGTCTCTCCAAGCCTGGTGGTCATTGGGTTCGAGTGCCATTCCCCTGCCATAAAGTCATTTGAGGATCAGCTCATGTCGGTCCAGGATACGGAAAAAGAGCTCATGGCCCAAATCATCGTGGAAGCCAGAAACACATTCAGCGGAAGACTGGATGACCCTTACCAGGAGGAGCTTATCTTTAACAGCGAACCCCTGACCTTTGGTTCGGCCCAGCTCATCAGCCATTACCTGGAACAGCTGATGATTCATCTATACAGAAGATATTTTTCCTACTCCCTGCCAGTACGTTCTTCCCGCTTCCTGGCCGAGGCCAGCAGCGGGAATGATACCTACAACCGAATCGTCCGCTACATGGAGGAGCATCTGGGCGAACGCATGACCATAGACAGAATCTGCCGGGACAACCTGGTGGGGCGCTCCCAGCTGCAAAAGCTGTTCCGGGACACAAAAGGCTGCGGGGTCATAGAATTCTTTTCCATGATGAAAATTGACACTGCCAAACAAATGATACGTGACAACCAGCTAAATTTCACCCAGATTGCAGACCGCCTGGGATACAACTCCATCCACTATTTTTCACGGCAGTTCAAGCAGATTACCACTATGACGCCGTCTGAGTATGCCACCTCCATACGGTTGTTGTCGGAGAAGCCTTAGGATATCTCACCAGCCTTCATTTCTTATCAGATAAAAACAGCCATCCGGAGGTATAAGTGTTCTCCCAAATGGCTGTTTTATCTGTCTGTTTACAACGGCTCAAAACAATAGCCGCTTCAAAAAATCTATTAGCGGGTTCTGCCAAACCGTCAGCTCTTCTTTATAAAATCCGTCCCGCACTTCGGACAGTGAACGCTGACCTTCCCGTGCCCCCTGGGTATGCGCACCTTCTGTCCGCAGTCAGGGCACTTAAAGATGCGGTATTTCCGGCCCTCCGTGAAACGGAATTTGATTTTCCTGAAATATTCCGTCACATAAAACCGCAGGCGCAGATAAACCTGATTCTCCTGGTAGCGTTTACCCACATTTTTTGAAAACATCCGGAAGTACAGCAAGAAAAAACCTGCCAGCTCCAGGATATACAGGAATGAGGACAATATCCTCACCCTGACAACAACGTTCAGGAAAATCAGCACAAGCACGGTATACATTATAAACTGGCCAAGCTGGTCCATACCATATCTTCCTATCATGAAACGCTGTAATTTTTCTCTGATTTTATTCATCTGCAAACAATCCTTTCCCCATTATCCGGCCTGCTGCCAGGTATATTTCTCAGGCAGCCGCGGATCATTCATCCGAGAGTAACTATAACCTAATTCTCATGGAAAAGCAATGTACAGACAGGGTTTTAATGATTATTTTATAAATGCAGGCGTCAAAATGGAGGCCGCAGGCCCTGAGCGCCCAGACCTCAGCCCAAACCTCAGCCCGTACTCGGCTGCGGACAAAATATGCAGATAAAATAATTTTTTCCACCTTGACATTATATTTCCCATCCCCTATAATCAGAATTGGTCTGAGGACTGTAATACACGATATAAGTACAATATAGTAAAGAGAAAGGTGGCTAACTGAAATATGATTATTAGATGATTGAACAGCAGCAGATGATTTACACACTCTCTTTCCTGGCAATAGGAAGCCAGGCAGAATTTGTGTGTCTTTGTCATTTCGTTCAGTCATACAGGGAATCATATTCCATAAGGCCATATTTTTATATAACGGGGTGCATCTGTCTATCCATATGCATCCGCTGCAGCGGACAGGCATGTCCCGGCAGGCGCGCGTAAGCTGCTCCTGACCTGTACGTTCCCGCTCCTTCTGCCTACAACTGGCCAGGTTTATATCCCTTCTGAACGAAGTGCGTTTAGGAGGGATTTTTTTATGTTGTTAAATGCACTGAATGTTAAAAAAGAATATGGAATCCAGACCGTGCTGGATATTGAAAAACTGGTAATCCGGGACGGGGACAGGATTGGACTCATCGGACGCAACGGGGCCGGAAAATCCACCCTTTTAGGCGTCCTATCCGGGAGAATCGCCTGCGACGAGGGCGTGGTAAAACGGTATTGTCCCATTGCTGAGATCCTCCAGACCGGGGAAACAGAGGATGAACCCGAGGCCAGGCTTTTAAGCCAATTAAAGCTGCGCGACAGCGCGGTAAAAAGCGGGGGTGAGAAGACCAGGCGCGCCATTGGGGCAGCATTTTCCAGCCAGGCGCCCCTTCTCTTTGCCGATGAGCCCACCACCAATCTGGATATGGAAGGCGTGGAGCTTTTAGAGAAAATGATGAAGGGATACAAGGGCGCCATCCTGATGATATCCCATGACAGGACCCTTTTAGACCGGGTCTGCAATCAGATATGGGAACTGGACAAGGGAAACATCCGCGTTTTTGACGGAAATTACTCCGACTGGGCCGCCCAAAAGGAACGGGAACGGGGCTTCCAGGAGTTTGAATACCAGCAGTACCAGAAGGAGAAAAAGCGGCTGGAGAGAACTACCGATGCATTGCAGAGAAAGAGCCAGACAATGACAAAGCCGCCCAAACGCATGGGCAGCAGCGAGTGGATGCTCTACAAAGGCGTGGCCGCGGTTCAGCAGGGTCATGTCCAAAGCAACAAAACCGCTGTCATGAGCCGTCTGGAGCACCTGGAGAAAAAGGAACGCCCGGATGAGCTGCCCCAGGTGTCCATGAAACTGCCGGATGCAGGAAAAATAAGGGCAAAAAATGCGGCCGCCATCCGGCATCTCACCGTGAGTTACGGGGAGCGCATTGTCCTGGATAACGTGAGCCTGGAAATAGAGGCTGGCAGGCGGACCTTTATCACCGGCAACAACGGGGCCGGAAAGTCCACACTAATCAAAGCCCTGATAGACAGGGCACCCGAAACCTTTATTACCTCCGAAGCAAGGGTCGCCTATTTTTCCCAGGACCTGGACACCCTGGACCCGAAGAAAACCGTGCTGGAAAATGTGTCGGAGGATGCGGCCTATCCCCAGCATATCTGCCGGGCCGTCCTGTCCAACCTCTATATGACAAAGGACGATATGTTTAAACCGGTCAGTGTACTATCAGGAGGAGAAAAGGTCAAAACCGCCCTGGCCAAGGTTCTGGTATCGGGCTGCAACTTCATGATACTGGACGAACCCACTAACCACATGGATGTGTATACCATGGAGGGCCTGGAACATCTGCTGGAGAGCTACGACGGGACACTGCTGGCCATCAGCCACGACCGTACCTTTATAAGCCATACAGGGGATGTGGTCTGCCGGCTTGAAAATGGAGACATACAAAAAAGCACTGAACAATAAACAAAAATCCCGGTCAGCGGGAAATATTAACCGTTATCTTTTCTTGACAATAACGCTTTTCCATTATATGATAGGTTTACTATAATTATCCAGATGGAGGAGACGTATTATGAAAAGTAATGTATTGGGGATTTTACTGGCAGGCGCCATAGGCGCTGCCCTTATCACAGGCTGCGGCGCCGCATCCTCCGGCACCGCCCGTTCCTCTGCCCCGCAGCAGACACAGGAATCAGCCCCGGAGGATGGCGATGCCGGCAAATCAGCCGCGGACACCCCAGACCTGACAGGCCATACCCTGATGATCTACTGCGGGGCTGGCATGACAAAGCCGTTCCAGGAAATTGCCGACAGCTTTAAAGCTGCTACCGGCTGCGAAATGAACGTGACATACGCCAATGCCGGCCAAATCCAGTCCCAGATTACCACCTCGGAAGAAGGCGACATGTTCATAGCCGGTTCAGCCGAGGAGCTGAAACCAGTTGAGTCCTATGTATCCGAAAGCAAGGCACTGGTAAAACATATACCTGTGCTGGCAGTTCAGAGCGGCAACCCGAAAAACATTACTTCCCTGGCCGGTCTGGCAGAAGAGGGCGTGTCCCTTATCATCGGCGATATAGACTCAACTCCCATTGGTAAGATTGCCAAAAAGGCCCTGACTGATGCAGGTATCTTTGACAAGGTACAGATAGAGGCATCCACTGCCACGGCTCCCCAGATGGCTACCGCCATTGCCGCGGGAGAGGCTGACGCAGCCATTATCTGGAAAGAAAACTGCGATGCTCAGGGCGTGGAAATCGTAGATAACAGCGGTTTGGAAGATTACATAAAAACCATCCCCGCGGCTTCCTTAAGCTGTTCCGCGGATCACGACGCCAGACAGGCATTTCTGGACTATTTAAATTCAGGGGACGTACAGGAAATCTGGTTGAAGTATGGATATGAGATTGCAGAATAGGCATAGGGGGCATAGGGGAACAGACCTGTTCTCAGCCATGACGGTCGCTGTGGCGCTGCTGGTGATTTTTTTCATTGGCAGCGCGGTCTGCGCGATTGCAGCCGGAGGGATTCCCGCCTTTGCCGGAACCATCCGCCAGAAGGAAGTGCTCTTTGCCCTGCGTCTCAGCGCAGCCACCGCCAGTCTCTCCACCCTTATTGTGATGGCCCTGGCACTTCCCACCGCATATGCCCTGACCCGGACCTCCATGCCCTTTAAGGAGCTGTCGGGCATCATCATCGAACTGACTTTGTCCCTGCCCTACCTGCTTCTCGGGCTCAGCCTTCTTATCATGTTTTCATCACCAGCCGGCAAATGGCTGAAGGAACAGGGCTTTAAGGTGGTGTTTTCTCCCGCGGGCATTGTCATGGCCCACATCCTGGTCAACCTCCCCTATGCCATCCGGCTCATCCGCACTGCCTTTGAGGCATCCGACCAGCGGATGGAATTCATTGCCCTGACCCTGGGGGCTTCCCCCTGGAGATGTTTTCTGACCATTCTTCTTCCCCTTTGCCGCAGAAGCCTTGTAAGCACCTTTATCCTGACCTGGTCCAGGGCCCTGGGGGAGTTCGGAGCCACCCTTATGCTGGTGGGAATTACCCGTTTTAAGACGGAAACACTGCCCGGCAGCATCTATCTGAGCATATCCACCGGCGACAACCAGGCCGCCATGGCAACTGCCATGCTGATGCTGATAATTTCCGGGCTGACTCTCTTTCTCTCCCGTCTGCTTGCCAGTCCCGCGGACAGAAACAAAAGGCAGGTGTTCATACGATGAACCAACTGGTTATCAACAATTTTTCCGTAAAAAGAGGCAGTTTTACACTGTCTCCCATCTCCCTTACCATCCAAATGGGGGAAATCTTTGCCATCCTGGGCCGCACGGGTTCCGGCAAGACCGTACTCTTGGAGGCCATTAGCGGCATGTTTCCCGGTGACACCGGCAGCATCCTCCTTGACGGAACCGACATACGGGACATACCTCCCGCTCAGAGAAAGCTGGGCCTTGTGTATCAGGACTATGGCCTGTTCCCTCATATGAAGGTAAAGGAAAATATTCTCTACGGACTGAAAATGCACGGATATTCAAAAAAAGAACAGGACAGCCGCGCACAGGAGCTTATGGAAATGCTGTCCATTTCCCACATAGGGGACCAGTACCCCGGAACCCTCAGCGGAGGCGAAAGCCAGCGCACAGCCCTGGCAAGAGCCCTGGCCCTGGCTCCCCAGGTTCTTTTGTTAGATGAGCCGTTTTCAGCCCTGGACCCGGCCACCCGGCAGTCCCTGTATCAGGAGCTGCGCCGGATTCACCGGCATTTTGGCTGCACCATTATCTTCGTCACCCACGATTTTCTGGAAGCCCGAACTCTTGCAGGCCGGGCAGCCATCCTTCTGGATGGGAAGCTGCAGACAGTCACCGACACCTCCCGGCTGATGGACGGGCATTTTTCCGCAGAGGTGGAGCGGTTTCTGGGAAGAAATCAAATCATAACTGCGCCTGAGCGCAAACAGGAAAAGAGGATTGTCCAATGACATATATGAATGATGCGCTGTCATTTTACAGCGAATTAAGGTTGCGTTTCATGAAGCTTCTGACAGAGGAAGGAATTCTGGGCGAGCAGGTGGTAATCAACACAAAGTCCCTCACGCCGGAGGAAGCCATCGGCATTACAAAACGAAAAGATTTTCCCATCATAACGGGAAAGGATGTGATGGTTCAGGCAGAATGCATGGGCTCCCTGGGACAGGCGTTTACCGACGCCCCCTCTGCTTATCGCGGCACGTTGGAAGAAATATGCTCCCTGGACCTGGCAGATGACCCCTACAGCCGCGGATTGTTCATAGCTGCCCTAAACGCTGTCATGAAACACTCAGGCAGGGCGGACTGCACGGTCCACTGCCGCAATGAGGGACCTGAGTCCTGCGCCATGGACGTGGTCCGTTATATCTCTGAACACTACGGCCGCCCTGCCATTGCGCTGATAGGATACCAGCCCGCCATGCTGGAACAGCTTGCAAAGGAATATGATGTCAGGGCAGCGGATTTAAGCCTGGCCAATATCGGCCAGAAACGGTTCGGGGTCCTTATTGAGGACGGACGCATCCCTGAGACCAGCCAGTCCCTGTGCCGTAAGGCAGACCTGGTTCTGTGCACGGGAAGCACTGTCTGTAACGGATCCATCGTGGACTTTCTTCCATTTAAGGAAAAAATCCTGTTCTACGGCACTACCCTGGCCGGAGCCGCCCCTCTTATGGGCCTGCCGAGACTGTGCTTTGCGGACCGGTATCAGGAGCCGCAGTAATGCCTGGCAAAATCCCAGAAGCATCCTGCCGCCGCAGGCATCAGCTGATTCCTGCGGCGCACCAGCAAAAGTCTGGACACATGCTCCGGCTCTGTCAGGCGCCTGCATACCAGCCTCTGCCGGTCTGTAAAGTACCGTACTGCCTCCGGGCAGATCGCCACCGCCACATTACGCTCCACCAAAGGCACGATACAGGAGAGGGTATTATAGGTACACAAAATAGTATGCTCCCGCTCAATCCGGTGAAACCACCCCCGTATCTCCTCCTGCAGAGGCGGTCTGGAGGGAATAATAAGGGGACTGCCGGCTATGTCGGACAGCAGTATGGTGTCTCCCGGCTGTTCTGCCATGGGATGTTCCCTGCTGAGAAGGGCTGTCCAGGATTCGGTTTTTATCAGAGCGCTTTCGTATTTCTCAGTCCTGAAAGGCTCCCTCACAATTCCTAAGTCCACCAGTCCCTTGTCCAGTTTATCATTGATTTCATCCCCGTTCCCGCACCAGATATTATACCGGATTCCGGGAAAATCGCTGTGAAATCTCTCTATTATATCCGACAGCACCCCTGCCCCGCAGGATTCCGTTACCCCGATGGAAATAAGTCCGCCTGCCCCGGTCCCCATTCTGGAGAGCTGTCCCCTTGTCTTTTCCATCAGAGACAGAATCTCTTCTGCCTGCTGCCTTAAGAATATCCCTTCCTCCGTAAGACGGATATGCCTCTTTCCCCTGATAAACAGGGTTGTCCCTAATTCTTCCTCCAGCTCCTTCATCTGCCTGCTCAGCGGCGGCTGGGCCATGCACAGCTTTGCCGCTGCCCCTGTTATCGTGCCTGCCTGGGCCACAGCAAGGAAATACTGTAAATCCTTCAGATCCATCATCTTTTACCATACCTTTTCGATATTATACTACATATATTATATGTATTTTAATATGGTAAATCAATATGATACAATAAAAAGGCTGAGCAAACAGGAGGATTTCATTGTGAAAGAAAAGGAACGAACAGAAGCATACATTCATTATATCATGTCACTGTCAGGAGGTTTCATGGGCGCCTACGCCCTTCTTAACCGGTGCGAGATTTTCGGTTCCGCCCAAACCGCCAATATGATCCACTCCATTCTGGACCTGTCATCAGGCAGTTGGACCAGCCTGCTTCTGAGGCTGGGTTCTCTTCTTATCTTTATCACAGCCATCATTGCCGCCACTCTCATTCCCCGTCTCATATCCATAGACATCCGGCTTATATGTATTCTGGCTGAGATTCCCGTGATTGCTGTCCTGGGCTTTTTTCCGGCGAACATGGACCCGCTCATGGCTCTCTATCCCGTATTTTTCATCATGGCCTTTCAATGGTGTTCCTTTACCGGCGTAAAGGGCTATGCCAGCTCCACCATATTTTCCACCAATAACTTGAGACAGTTTATTTCTTCCCTGTCAAATTATTTTGCGGACAGGAACAAAAAGCATCTGGAAAAGGCATGGGTCTACGGCTTTACCCTGTTTTTCTACCACATAGGTGTGGCCCTGTGCTGGTATTTTACTAAAATCTTTGGAATTTTCTCGGTATGGCTCAATTTCCTTCCTCTTTTGCTGGCCCTGGTGCTTGTGGAACGGGAACACATTTTCATAAATTTACGCTCCTTCTTGCAAAATACATCTGCCTGATGCTATAGTATAGAAAGGTTTTATCAGGACGATTATCAATTGAAGGAGGATTACCATGGCATCACTGCCAAGGATTGGCGAAACCATAAGCGGTTTTACCGTCACCGAACTTGGAACCATACACATGCTGGGCGCCAGGACCGTTCTGTTTAATCATGAATCAAGCGGCGCCCAGCTTTTATATATCCAGAACGATGACCGGGAACTGGGTTTTAACCTGATTTACCGGACGCCGCAGCTGGATGAACGGGATAATTCCCATATACTGGAACATCTCATTCTGTCCTCCTGCCAAAAGTATCCCAGCAGGGATATCTTCTTTGACATGGACAGCAAAAGTTATACTACCTTTATGAACGGTCTTACGGACAATACCTTCACCTGCTACCCGGTGTGCAGCCAGAGCCAGGAACAGCTGGTAAAACTGATGGATGTATTCCTGTGCTGCATGGAGGAACCAGATGCCCTGAAGGACAAACATTTTTATCTGAGGGAAGCCATACGGTATGAGCTCTCATCCCCCAGGGGCCCCCTTACCATGCAGGGCACGGTGCTCAGCGAGGACTGGGGCCATCTGACCGACATCCTGGAAAATGCAGACAGCGCCATGTCCCATACCCTTTACCAGGACACGCGCACCGCCAACCTGCTGGGGCGGGCCCACCTGCATTACAGGGAACTGTCCTATGAGCAGGCCAGGGAAACCTTTGAGCGGTGCTACAGCTACTCCAACTGTCTGATTACCCTATATGGAAATATGGATTACAGGTCCGTACTGCATTTTCTGGACAGAGAGCATCTCTCCAGAGCGGCGTCAAAAGGCCGCAGCCTCCTTGGTGAGTTTGAAGAACCGGTAAAACCAGGTTTTCGCACCTGCACAGCACAGAGTCCCGCTTACCAGGGCAGTCCCTCGGAACACGCCTCTGTCATGGACTACGGTATCGACCTGTCGGACTGTACAAAAGAGGAACTCATATACTGGGACTTGTTTGCGGATATCCTGGATAACGATACCTCTCCCTGGCACAGGTATGCCAGGGAAATGGGAATCAACCATGTGATGGAAGTCTATCTGGATACTCTGCTGCCCCATCCCTCCCTAAAATTCCGCCTGCGCAACGGGGATTCCTGTCTGAAGGAGGCCTTTTTAGGCTCTATCAAAAAAGCCCTGGAGGATATAAGCCGCAATGGGCTGTCCCCAAAGCTGTACCGGGCTTCCATGAAGGAAAACCGCCTCTCCGACTCCCTTACCCGGGAAGCCCCCCATCTGGGCTTTAACCTGTCTGAGGAAATCGGGCGTTACTGGAGCATTACAGGCCGGACCGACTATTTTCAGCTTTATGAGGAAGCCTTCCGGCGCTTTGAGGAAGATTCCGGCCAGTCCATCATAAAGAAGCTGGCTGCCTCTGCCCTTCAACCGGCAGCCAGCGCCCTTGTCGTAACCGAACCAGTTCCGGGTCTGGCAGAGCAGATGGAGGAGGAAAAGGAGCAATACCTTAAGGAAAAACTGGCTTCCATGACTGCAGCTGAGCAAAAACAGCTGATAGAACAAACAGCTGCCTTCCATGACTGGAATTCCAGGGAGCGTAGCAATATGGACTTTCTCATAGGGCCCGGGGAGCTTCCTGAGCCGTCTGAATCATGTCCGTTTACCAAGAGACAGTGGGGAACCATCACATGCTACACATCTCCCGCCCCCTCACGGGACGTGGGCAGCTACCAGCTCTACTTTGACATTAGCGGCATAGAAAAGGACGACCTTAATTACCTCACCCTCTATCAGATGCTTCTCACAGAACTGGACACAAAGCGCTTTACGGTGGAACAGCAGAAGAACCTGGAGCAGGAATACCTTCATGACTGTACCTTTGACGAGCTGTACCCCCCAAAGGAGGCAGGGGCTCTGAACCATCCCATGATGAGTGTATTCTGGTACGGACTGACCGGGGACTTTGAGGCGGGACTGGATTTTCTTCTGGATATAATGGGCGGCGGGGACTACAGCGACACGGATACCATCATACAGGTCCTGGAAAAGTATCTGCCTGACTACGACCAGTCCAAGGCGGACAATGCCTCTGCCCTGGCCTTCAGCCTGTCCGAAGGCTATATGAGGCAGGAATGCAGGTTCCGCAATATGTTAAACAGCCAGGAAAATTACTATTTTCTGAAGGATGTCCTGAATCGGTTAAAGGAAGATCCTGATTTCGGGGCTGCGGCAGCTGCCAGACTTGAAACCATTTCCCATACCATATTAAACCGCCGGGGTCTGGTATTCCTGGCAGCCGCCTCACCGGATGTATTAGGTACTCTGGAACAGACTGCCGTGGATATACTTGGGAGACTTCCCGGTTTTAAGGAAGGGCACAGCTCTCCTGCTCCGGCCGTCTGGCTCCCGGACCAGAGACAAAAACTGGCCGTGTGCGTGGAAGCCTCCTGCCAGGAGACACGGCTCATGGGAGATTTCCATGGAAATCCCGGCTTTAAGGGGCGTTATCTTCCCTTTCTCATGGCGGCGGCAGATAAATACTTGAAACCTGCCATCCGCTACCAGGGCGGCGCCTATGACAGCGGTATTGATTTTTATATTCCTGCGGGCTATTTCTCCCTCTGGAGTACCGCTGACCCGGAAGTCAGGAGTACGATAAAGCTGTTCCTGGCAACCGGCGCACAGCTCATGGAACTGCCGCTGACCCATGAAGAACTGGACGGCTACATCCTGAACGCCTATGCCCAGGCCCTTCCGCCCTCCGGAACCTTAAGCACCCGTATGCGGCACATGCGCAGGGACATGGTGAACATGGATACCCGCAAAATAAACGAAATGATTTCAGACATCAGGAACGCGGCCCTCTGCCACCAGAAAGAAGCCGCCCTGGTCATTGATAGGATATTGGGGCGCAGCGCCATTGTCACAGTGGGGAATGAGAAGTGTATCATGAGGGATAAGGATGTGTTTGACCAGGTTTTGATTTATCATACGGATTATGTGTAAATGGCCGGGACGGGATAAGCGGCCATGAAAACGTGTCTTTCATTGTGTTTTTCTCTTTTGCAGACAAAAACGGGCTAATGCACTAAAGCGTTAGCCCTTTCTTGCTTTCGGTTATCTCATTTCATGTTTCCAATACTTTTAAATTCGCCTAATCCGCTTTCTATGACTTCACCAGAAATCCTCCGTCTACAGGGATAACTGCGCCGTTTAAATAGTCGCTGGCAGAGGAAGCCAAAAACAGTATGGGACCCTTTAAGTCCTCGGGTCTGCCCCACCGGCCTGCGGCAATCCGCTTTGTACATTCGTCCTTGCGCTCCTGGCTCATATTAGCACACATCTCCGTATCCATATAGCCTGGGGCGATCACATTGCAGCAAATGCTGTGATCCGCGCAGTCGGAGGCAATACTCTTGGAAAGCTGAGTCACAGCTCCTTTTGCCGCAGAATATGCCGGCACGGTAGTTCCGCCAAAGAAGGAATTCATCGAACCGATGTTGATGATCTTGCCTACGGTGTCCTTGTCCCGCATGACCTGAATGGCCCGCTGGCACATAAACCACACATGATTTAAGTCCACATTAATCACCAGGTTCCACATCTCCTCCGGAAACTCCCATGGCTCATATCGTCTCTGGATGCCTGCGGCCGGAATCATAACATCCAGCTTACCTCCCAGCAGTTCCATAGCCTCATCGAACATCCGGTCCAGTTCTGCTTTTTTGGACAGGTCGCCGGCTACGCCGTGGGCCTTATATCCTTTCTTACAGTATTCTTCCACCGCCTGTTCCAGCTTCTCCTTCTGGAGATCCATCAAAACCACCTCGGCTCCGTTTTCCAAAAGCCCTTCTGCCATACCTCTGGACAGGCCCTGTGCCCCGCCGGTGACAATGCACTTCTTTCCCTGGACACTGAATTTTTCCTTATAGTCGTATACCATTTTCTTTACACTCCTCATCAATTATAATCTATATTCTCACGGCGTCTGGAGGCTTCCGTCCCGGTTTCTGGTTTGGGTCCACCTGGTCACCGTGTTCTCGCAAGGGTACTTAGCTGCCTCCCGTTCATTGATGTCCACCCCCAGACCAGGCCTTTCGTTAGGATACACGTAGCCGTCCCTAAATTCCGGAAGCCCGGGAAACACCTCCAAAAGCGCACCTTTCGGACCCTTTAAATCCTGGATCACAAAGTTGGGCGGCTCAATGCCAGACCACTCCTGAACCCCGAAATTCCTAGCCGCCAGATCGATATGGACATTGGCCGCATGTGCGATAGGGGACATATCTCCAGGACCATGCCAGGCAGTCCGGACTCCGTACTGCTCCGCAAACATCTGGAGCTTGCGCGCAGGCGTGATGCCTCCGATCTGGCTTATATGCACCCGGATGTAATCGATCAAATGCCCGCTAATCAAATCCCGCCAGTCAACAGAGCGGTTGAACAGCTCCCCTTGTGCAATGGGTACCCCACTATGGCACCGGATTTCCCGCAGCCACTTGGTTTGCTCCGCACACACCGGATCCTCTAAAAACAGCAGGTCAAAGGGTTCCAGCTCCCTGGCCAGCTTCACTGCTTCCGGCGGTGCCACCCGCTCATGGACATCGTGAATCAGCTTGACGTCATACCCGATTTTGTCCCGGATTCCCGCAAACAGCTTTACCGTGTCCCGCACATAGCGGGCCCCATCCAGGTAAACTCCTGGCAGAGCACCTTGGGGGGCGGCTTCAGGAATCACACCGTAACGTTCTCCTCCGTATCCCCTGCACTGGCAGCGGATATTCTGGATACCCAGTTCCCGGTACCTCTCAATATTTTCGCACAGCTCCTCCAAATCCCTTCCATCCGCGTGGCGGTAGACAGGCACTCCCTCGCGCACCCTGCCGCCAAACAGCTGATACAGAGGCATACCAGCCAATTTTCCCTTAATATCCCAAAGGGCCATATCAATTCCCGAGATCGCGTTGTTTTCAATGGGACCTCCCCGCCAGTATCCATTCTGATACATCAGCTGCCATAGTTCCTCTATATCTTCCGCATTTCTTCCCTTTAAAAGCGGCGTCAGATACTCTTCCACCACCAGCTTCACCGCCAGATGCCGATAGGAAAAGGTTCCGCAGCCCAGGCCGTAAAGGCCCGGCACATTGGTGTCCACCCGCACGGCCAGAAGGTTAATCCCCTCTGGTGCCGTACAGATAACTCTGATATTCTCAATTGTCACTGCCACTGTGCTTTCTCCTTATGCCTGATAAGTCTCTAACGCCGTGATAGCCTCCCGGATCATCTCCTTTGTTACCGGATACGGCGTATGCTTTAACTCCTGATTCTCCATCGTCACCTTCAACACATCCTCCAGCGGATCGGTGGGATCCAGCTCCAGATCTCCCAAGCAGACAGGCAGCTTAATAGCTTTGCTAAGCCGCCAGGCCCTGCTAAGCTTTTCCCAGTCATGGTCTGCCATGAGGTTGACCAGCATTCCATAGGCGACCACCTCTCCATGGAGATGCCGCTCCTCGATACACTTACGGCTGGTCATGCCATAAAACAGGGCGTGGGCGATACCGCCGTTGTAATCCGGATGGGCAGATACAGAAACAATACCCGGGGATATAATGATATTTAAAATCGTCTCCTCCAGCTCCCGGCTGATCACTCCTTTTGCGGCATCCTCCATGGCCTTCTCCGCCTTCTCCAGCATAGGATAAAAGCACATACTGCCTGCTGTAATTCCCAGAGCACTGCCATAATCCAGGGCTTCCCCAGCCTTGGCAGACCAGGCGGACTCCACGTGCTTTGCCATAGCGTCTCCGATGCCTGCCCAGAGGTAACGCACCGGCGCCGCCAGGGTCAGCTTGGGGTTGATAAAGCAGTGTACAGGAACATTTTTCAGCTTGAGAATCTCCCGGAAGGATCCGTCCTCATGGTAGAGGATGCTGATCTGCGTGATAGGCGCACAGTTGGAGGCAATGGAGGGTATTGTGTAGACCGGCTTACTCAGCCTGTCACCCACCACTTTTACCGTGTCAATACACTTGCCTCCTCCCACAGCCAGGATTACATCCGCCTCCTGGACTGCTGGTTCCCTCTCCAGCCGCTTCACATTTTCCCAAGTTGCGTCCTTTCCGTAAACCACCGCCCCTGTCACAATAATCTCTGCCTGCTCCAAGGACTGGAGCACATAATCTTTTGAAGCCTCCCATGCCTGTTTGCCGCATATAACGGCCGCCTTCCTCCCCCTGCCTATACGCTCCGGAAAAGTCCCAAAGGCATCCTCGCCCATCGTAAACTGGGGGAGATAAATGGAATGATATTGATTCATGGTCTTTTCACCTTTCTTGTTTCAGTTCATCTGTTCCCGACTGGGATCCAATACCGCCAGATCGTAACCGCGGCTCTCATGTGAGTGGGCTGCCAGTACCCAAAAATAAGCATTCCGTGTCCCCGGGGAAGCCACCGTAGGATGATAGCCCCTGGGTGCCAGCACCATGCTTCCGCTCTTCACCGGATGTGCAACGATATTATCTACATCCCCCGGGGCGGTGTAGCTTAGGTGCAGCCCAAAATGAGGCTCATCCATGTCAAAATAGCAGTAAATCTCCTCTAAGTCTGCCTCATGCTGGTGGGGCGGCCAACTGGTCCAGGCACCGTTGCCTCCCCAGGTCAGCCCGGCAATCAGGCGGGAAGCCTGAATCTCCTGGTTGAGCGTCATAAAAACCTCTCTCTGCCCCACGCCCTTTCCGTGAATCTGATGAATCTCACCCAAAGGCAGATGCAGATTAAAAGCACGGAAAAACGGTGTTCCATAGCCCTCATCCACGGAGGCCCCGATGTAAAAAACACAGTCTGCCTCTGCCTCGATGGCCACACTGTTTCCTCCCGCCGTGTAGAAGGAGTCAAGCCGGCCGCAGTGATATTGATGGCCAGCCAGCTCCAGTCCAGCCGCTCCCTTAATGCATACACCGTTCATCTCCTCGCCGCCAGGCTTCAGTTCATAACGCTGGCCTGCCGCCAGGTTCAGCCGGTACATTACCGCCACTTGACAGTCCTCCCTGCCAGGTACGATCACTTTATGAAATCCATATTCCTCAGGGGAAACGATTTTCCACTTTTCCATCCGTTCCCTTGTCACAACTCCCTGTACCATAATCAAACCTCCTTAGGTGAGAAACGTACAAAACCATTCTGAAAATACACACAGAAAAAATACTCCTACATAGCCAACCAAAAATGGAATCTCCGCCTTTGCGATCTCTCCCATCTTCAGCTTTGACACTGTGGCCGCCGAGTAGATGTTCACCGCTACCGGAGGCGTCATAGTTCCCACTACATTGGAAATACACACAATCATTCCAAAATGCACTACATTGATGCCCATGCTCTGAGCGATAGGCCACAATACCGGAACTAACAAAACAGCTATGGCTGTCCCCTCCATAAAGGTTCCGAAAATCAGAAGAATCACTGCTACCACCAGGCAGAACATTGTTGCATTTAAATTCATGCCAATCACCGTATCCACCAGGGCCTTGGAAGCGCCAGAGATTGTGAACACCCACGAGAAGGCTGTGGACGCAGCGATGATGAACAGGATCATAGCAGAACTCTTGGCAGAGTCCTTGATGATTTGGATTGTATCCGGCAGATTCAGCTCACGGTAGATAAAAGCTCCGGCAATAGCTGCCCATACAACAGCCACCGCAGCGCTTTCCGTGGCAGTCAACATACCGGAATAGATTCCTCCCAGAATAATAATGGGTGTAAGCAGCGCTGGAATGGCGTCCAGAAAAACCTTCACCACCTCGGCGGGCGTGCGCTTCACATTCTGTTTCGGCCACTTTTCCTTATGGGCAAACCACAGTACCTCCACCATCAGTACCAGCATAATCACAATACCAATCATCATCCCCTGCTTGAACATATTTCCAACAGAGGCACCTGTCAGCGTACAGTAAATCACCATTATAATAGATGGCGGGATGATGGGCCCAAGCCCACCGGACACTACCAGAAGTCCTGCGGTCCGCGGCCCTGGATAACCCTTTTTGATCATATCCCCGTAGAGCATGGTTCCGATGGCAATGACCGTTGCAGGGGCTGATCCAGATAAGGCAGCAAAGAATGCACAGGCCAGTACCAGCGCCAGGCTCATACCGCCTCTCACGTTGCCCACCAGGCAGTCCGCAAAATCTACAATCCGCCTGGAAATCCCCCCCTTCGTCATAAGATTGCCAGCCAGTACAAAAAATGCAATGGCCATGATAGAGCTGGACTGCAGCCCGCCAAAGATCCTTTGGGCGATAGCCGTGGAGGAGGCCGGAAGGCCCCCGAACACCACGGCCGCCAGAGAGGCCACACTCAAGGAGATGGACACCGGTACCCCGATTACCAGGCAAAGAATAAAAATCAAAAATAAAATCAATCCTGCATTCATGTCCTGTTTCCCTCTTTCTTTCCGAATTCTGCAATCTGCTGTACCAGCGTAATGGTCTGAATGACGAAGATAAGTCCGAAGGCCAGTACCAGCGAGAAATACATCAGAGACATGGGAAGCTTCATCACAGGCGTAGTTTGGCCGGCTTGAAGCTGCTTTAAGACCAGGGCCCCTCCCGCTTTAATCATGATAAAAGCAAATCCCACCAGAATCACCTGCCGGATAAGATCCACAATCTTGCGGGCCACACCGTGTAGTTTGTCCACCACGGCAGTCACCGCTACCTGGGTGCCATCTCTTAGACCCACCTCTGTTCCCAGCAGTGCCATATAGGTCATGCTGTATATGGCTATCTCTTCTGTCCAGGGCATGGATGCCTGGATAAAATTCCGATTCAGCACAGAAATGAAATAGGAAGCGACCATGGCCACAAAAGCAGCGACCATGACTGCATACTCTGCCGATGTAACGCATGACAGAAGCTTTTTCATAAATTTCATACGAATCCTCTCCTCTGTTTCTACTGTACCGCACTCTTGGCTGCGTCGACAGCTGCTGCCCATTTCTCGTCGTAGGAAGCACCATTCTTTTCCTGGGCCGCCTGATACTCTGCCTTTAATGCCTCGGTATCAATATCATAGAAGGTCACACCTGCACCCTCTAAATTTTCCACTGCCTCTGCATTAGCCTCATTCAGGTAGGTCCACTGGGCCTTGCACCCCTCCTGCACCGCATTGACAAAGGGCTCTCTCATATCTTCAGGAATCTTGTTCCAGGCATTGTCGCTCATACAGATCGGAATGTAGACAAAGCAGTGCTTTGTATTCGTGATTGAATTCACTCCTGCCTCATAATACTTATTAATCCAGCAGTTAGATACTGCATTCTCACAGGCATCAATGGTTCCCTGCTGAAGCGCTGTGAACTGCTCGGAGGCAGAGATGGCCACCGGATTAGCCCCAAAGGCAGTAAATGCCGCCAGCTGGCCCTCGTTCTGCATCACCCGGATTTTTACACCCTTAAAATCTGCCGGGGTCTGAATTGGTTTCTTAGAGAACACATCCCGAAATCCTGACTCTAAATAGCCAATGACGTGAAGGCCATGCTTTTCCGCCTCGGCAGAAATCAGATCTCCCAGCTCATTCTGCACCGCGTAATTAGCCTGGTCTGCGCTGTCCCAGAGAAAGGCCTGGTCTAAAATAGACATTTCTGGAATATAGTTGGCCAAAACCGAATTAGCGCAGGTAGCGATGTCCAGATCGCCCTGGATCGCCATATCCAGGGTATCTGCCTCTCCACCCAGAACGCCGCCTGCCTGGATGGTAAGCTGGATTTTTCCTTCCGTGGCCTCATTCACCAGCTCGGCAATCTTTTCTGCTCCCTTGTAATAATTCGACTGGGAATTATCCACCAATGCCATTGTGAAATTCAGAGATTCTTCATTGGCAGCAGCTTCCGTCCCGCTGTTCCCCGAAACGCTTCCCTTTGCCTCTGTTTGTCCGCTGCCGGACGAGCCGCAGGCCATAAGCCCAAGAGCTGTCAGTACCGCAATTCCTGATAATAAATACGTTCTTTTCAACACACTGATTTCCCTCCGTTTTCTAAATTGTTCTGTAAACAAAAAAAATATATCCGACGAATGCAGTGTAGCACATCGGATATATTTTGTCGATATGTTGGATTTTGTTTCTATATTTGCAGATATTTATTGTGTATATTGTACAATATTTTTAAAAGTCATTCGATGACTTTCCCGCCTTCTGCTGTTCAATCTCCTCAATAATCTTTCTTCGGGTACTGTTTAAGTGATCGATCATACTGTAACGGGCTCCACTGGCATCTCCCCGTTCGATAGACTCCGAAATCATATGATGGAATTTCACCGTCTGATTTGCCAGCTCGTCATTTGTGACCTTGCAGAACAGAGGGATTCCCTTGACTACAATCTCCATCAGCTTGCAGGCAATCTCATTCTTAGAACACCTGGCAATCTGAAGATGGAACTCTATATCCTTCTCATAATGGGATTCCTGCATCTGGATCTGCCAGCGCACCTCCGCCTCCAGCTCCATCAGTTTCCGGCAGTCCTCATAAGTCGCATTGGTAGCTGCCAGGGCAGCGATATCCGGTTCCAGCATCAGCCTTACTTCTGAAAACTCCAGCGCTTTATTTGGCAGCTCTTCCGGCAAAAATGCTCCCAAAAGGTTTGGCGTCTCTCCCCCGCTGATCTCAATGGGCTTTTGCTTCTGCCTCAAAAGATAGGTGCCGCTGCCCTGAACAACCTCCACCAACCCTTCAAACCGCAGCAGTTTTACCGCATCCCGGACAGTCCCTCTGCCAACCTCGCAGTATTCGGCCATCTGCAGCTCATTTGGAAGCCTATCGCCCGCCTTCATTTCATTCTCAATAATATACTGCCGTATCTTCACGGCCACCCGCTCCGAGAGCGTCTCTGTCTTTTGTCTCACCCAGACACCGCCTTTTTCCATCATGTTTTCTGTCAGTATACAATACCGCCGGGGTTCTGCAGGTGCAGGCACATTCAATCATCCAATCCCGCCATACACAATTCCCAGTATGAACACTATCACGGCCAGCGGCACATAGACATACCTGGCTAAAGGTCCGAAGAACTCTCCCAAAGGCTTTTTCCTGCCTTCCTCCAGTTCCTCCCGTATCTCCTTATATCCCAGAATATAATAAATGGATACAGCCCCCAGCACTGCGCCGAAGGGCACCACAATAATGGTGATGAAATCCATCCACGAACCCACCTTAGGCTCTGACTCCAGAAAAATACCCACTAACAGGGCAATGCCGCTGCACAGAGCCACGGCCGCTTTCCTGGGAAGCTTAAACCGGTTCTGCCATGACTCGCTTACGGCCTCAAACATATTAATTAAGCTGGTGATGCCCGCAAAAGCCACGGACAGGAAGAATATCACTGCGAACAGCCTTCCCATAGGCATCTGCCGGAAAATCTCAGGCAGGGTGATAAACATAAGGGGCGGGCCTGCGTTTGGCTCAATGCCGAATGCAAATACAGCAGGCATGATGGCAAGGGCAGCCATCATGGCAGCCACCGTATCAAAAAAAGCAGTGCGGATGGATGCCTTGGGTATATCCTCTGTCTTGGCCAGATAGGTGCCGTACACAATCATTCCCGAGCCCGTGATGGACAGTGAGAAAAACGCCTGTCCCATTGCCATGACCCAGGTATCCACCTTTAATAAATCACTCCAGTCCGGGGCAAAGAGGAATTTATATCCTTCTGCCGCCCCCGGCAGGAAGGCCACACGGATGGCCAGTATTGCAAACAATACAAAGAAGGAAGGCATCAGGACCTTATTAATCTTCTCAATACCCTTGGTGGCCCCAAACATAAGGATGCCGGCCGCAGTCACCACCACCAGGACATGCCAGGGAACACTTCCGAACTCACCTGTGGCCTGGCTGAAATAGGCCGCTGCATCCGCTGTAAGGATAGCCCCTGTTACGGATCCTGCCAGGGCTCTTACCACCCAGCCCACGATAATGGCATACCCAATGGCGATACCTAAAGAACCCAGAAGAGGAATCCAGCCCAGGAAATACCCCAGCCTGCCCTTTTCTATTTTTTTCCAGCAATATTCATAGGCGCCCAGGGTTCCGGTCCTGGCCCGGCGTCCAATGGCAAACTCAGCCGACAGCCCTACCAGGCCAAATAATACAATGAATAGAATATAGGGCACCAGAAACGCGCCGCCGCCGTATTGCCCTACGCGGTACGGAAACATCCAGATATTGCCCATTCCCACTGCGGAACCCACACAGGCCAGCACAAATCCCAGGCTGCTTCCAAAGCCGCCGTTCTGGTGCACGGCTGCCGGTGAGGAATCCGTTTTTTTCTGCTTGTTCATAACTTCTCCTTTATGACATACATTTAGACGGCCTGCGGTCCTGCATGAAAATGAAACAGGACTGCCTGTAACGCCATCTTTAATATACTACCCCATTTACACCATTTAGTCAAAGTTTTAAAGCAAAAAAGCGGCAATTAGAAAAATCCGAAAAGCAATCCACAAAGAACCGGCATCTGTTATAACATATCGACCACATCATAGCTGCTTCCGTTCCACACTGCCGGACGCACCTGCCTGGTCTTAAGCTGTTCCACAAAATCCTTCAGACAGTCTACCTTCTCCGGCAGCCATGTGGCATACTTTCCAATCTGGCCCTTGGTGTGGGCATCACTGGCCCCTATGGTCTTAAGTCCTAATTCCCGGCAGTAAGAAAATGCCCTGCGGTTGGCCTCCAGGGCCGTACTGCCGTTTAACACCTCCACCCCGTGGAGCCCTTTGACCGCGCGGAGATTTTCCTCCAGACCGCGGTTATTGTTCCGGAAAGGGTGGCAGGAGACACAGAAACCGCCGGCCTCATTAACATGGTTTATAAAATCCTGGGCATCCACCCGGCAGCCGGGATAATCTTCAATCCCCCACGCCGTGATATCCCCCTGAAGGGAAAAGAACTCAATACCCACAAAAATGGGAAAACCGGTCCTGTCTGAATACTCTGCCGCATATTCCCTGAGTCCCATGCTGTCATGGTCCGTGATGCAGACAGCGTCCAGCCCCCTGCCCCGCGCTGTGGTCACAATTTCCTCCAGGCTTATTTTGCTGTCCGATGAATAAGTACACTCATGAAGATGCATGTCAACCAGCATTTAGGTTCCTCCTATCTCTTGATAATTTTAAGCAGCCTGCCGTCCTCTGTCCATACCAGGCTCTCCAGATCCATGAATTCAGCCACAAACGGGCTGGCCGGCTTCCGGCAAAGGTCCAGGGGCGCGTCATTCTGGACCAGCTCGCCCTGGTCCATGATAGCGATACGGTCAGCCAGGATAATGGCCTCCTCCTGGTCGTGGGTGACGAACACCATGGTCAGCCCCAGGTCTTTCTGGAGCCGTTTCAATTCATAGCGCATCCTGGTGCGCAGGGCAGCGTCCAGGTTGCAGAAGGGTTCATCCAGAAGGCACAGCTTAGGCTCCACAATCAGCGCCCTGGCAAGGGCCACCCTCTGCTGCTGTCCTCCGCTGATTTCCTGGATATAGGCCGAGGCATAATCTCCAAGCCCCACCATCTCAAGATAACGCATCCCCTTCTGCCGGGCCTGTTCCCGCTTCACTCCCCGGAATTTCAAGCCGTAAACCACATTCTGGAGCACTGTCATGTGGGGAAACAGGCCGTAGGACTGGAAGACGGTTGTCACAGGCCTCTGTTCCGGAGGGATACGGGTGATGTCCTGGCCATCCAGCCGCACGCTGCCGCTGTCCGGCTCCAGGAAGCCTCCTATCATATTGAGGGTCGTTGTCTTCCCGCACCCTGACGCCCCAAGGATGCACAGAAGCTGGCCCTGTTCCAGGGTAAGGGATAAATCCCGCACCACTTCCCTGCCGTCAAAGTGTTTTTTCAAATGGTCAAGTTCAAGATACACGTCGCTTACCTGCCTTCCATGTTATTAAATAAGCCATGCCTTCCACTGCCAGCACCACCAGGATGATGCTGGTGGCTATCAGGGAGGCCAAGGCGTAGTCTCCGGTATAAACCGCATCAAAAAGCTTGAACACTGCCAGCTTGCGGCCCGGATCTATGAGGAACAGGATGGCTCCGGCCGTAGTCATGCTGCTGGAAAAGTTATACACAAAACAGCTGAGAAAGGCCGGTCTGAGACCGGGCAGTATTACGGTCTTCAGCACCGACATCTGCCCCCCGCCCAGGTCCCGCACTGCTTTTTCCTGTGCTCTGGGCACCTGGGTCAGGGTGGCCGAACATATCTTTGTGGCCGTGGGAAGCTGCTTGAAAAGCATGTTGGAAATAACAATCAGGGCAGTGCCTGTCAGCTTTAAGGGCGGAGAATTAAAGGCCAGGATATAGCCGATTCCAAAGCAGGTTCCCGGCAGCATATAGGGCAGCGTAACCAGACAGTCAAAGAAATTCCGGCCCGGAATCTGTCTCCGCTCCATGTAATAGGCGAACAGCATGGCAAAGAGGGTTCCGGCCAGGGATACAATGAGCGCATATGCCACGCTGCGCCCCATGGTGTCCAGGTCAAAACGGACCATCTGTTCCAGATACCGGGTGGTAAAGGAATACACACCTCTGGTGCTTTTGAGGAAACCGGATATGAATATACATCCGTACTGCAGAGCCATCATAAAAAAGAACAGTATGCTTCCCAGGTTTGCCAGAATCCCGGCCGCCCCGCATTTTCCCAGTGAAAGGGCCAGGGGCTCCTGTCTCCCCCTGCTTCCCTCTGTCAGCATATCCGAACGTTTCATCAGTTTCCGGTAGAGGAAAAACGCAGCTATGGAGGGAAGCATCAGAACCATATTCATGGCGGAGGCCTTCTCCAGATTAGAGTATCCCACCAGCTGGAGATATATCTCTGACGCAATAGTGCTGAACCTTCCGCCGATGATGACCGGAGTCCCAAAATCTGCCAGGGAACGGACAAAGGAAAGGAGCAGGGCCACCCAGATCCCCGGCCGTATAAGAGGCAGTACAATGTCCCCCAAAATGGCCTTGGGGCTGGCTCCCAGATCCCTGGCTGCCCGTATGCTGTCTCCATCCAGTTTGGTCAGGATTCCCCCCAGGAACAAGGCATTTAAAGGCACAAAGGAAAGGCTCTGCATCAGGATAACTCCCCAGCAGTTATAGGGATCCCAGCTCAGCCCCAGCAGCCGGTACGTAATCCATCCCCGGCGTCCATAGAGCTGTATATAGGCCAGGGAGGATACAAAGGGAGGGGAGACCATGGTAATCAGCAGAAGCGCCATGCAGAGCATCCTGGCAGCTCCCCGTCTTGTGGTAAGGAACAGGGCTGCCGCCGTGGAAAAGGCAGTGCACAGCAGGGATGCGCAGACACCCACGAACACACTGTTCCAGAGATTTCCCCTGTACTGGTTCCAGACAGCAGCATATGCGTCATAGCTTATGCCCTTTCCGTCCCACAGACTCCGTATCAGGATGCAGAGCATGGGCCAGAACACAAACAGGAAAACGCTGGCCAGCAGAACTGCCAGCAGCACTTTATCCGCCCCATATCCTGCAATGCCAAAAAGGACATCTTTCGATGCCCTTTTGCCATACATGTCTCCATGCATGTTTCCGTGTTTATTTGTATTCATATCTCTATGGATGCTGTCAAACCTATTCATCTGCTGCCTTATCTCCCATCAGCGCCTCAAAATGCTCCAGGATTTCCGTACGCTTTTCACCGAACAGGGACAGGTCCTCCTTCATCAGCATGCCGGTGTCATATCCCAGGTCCAGTCCTTCCAGGGACGGCTTGATGGTCTTTACGCTGTTCTTCTGGTCAATCTCTGCCAGCATCTGGAGATTCTCGTCACTGCTGAACAGCCACTCTATAAAGTACTTGGCCGCGTCTGTATTCTCTGCATTCTTAAATGCCGCCACTCCCTCGGGAACCCATGGAATACCATCCGCCGGGTAAACGATGGACACATCATACTCGTCTAACAGGGACTCGATGGTGCCGTCGATGTATGTGATTCCGATGGCATATTCATCGGTGGTCACCTTATTCTTAGGATCGGATCCGCGTTTTGCATAGTAAGCTATATTCTTATTCAGACCTTCAAAATAGGACCAGCCATCCTCTTCGCCCTTAGCCTGAAGCAGGGCATTGACCACAGCATAGTTGGTTCCTGATACAGCCGGGTTGGACATGATGATTTCGCCTTCATATTCTGCCTTTAACAAATCATCCCAGCTGGCAGGTGCCTCTATATTAAGCTCCTCCATGAGGCCGTCGTTGAGCAGAAAGCCTACGATGGTGATTCCCTTGGAATACCAGTAGCCCTCCGGGTCCTTAAAGTCCTCTGCCAGGTCCCCAGAAGCGTCAAAGGTAACCTGTTCTAACAGTCCGTCATCCTTCGCGCTCATGAATGCGTCAATGCCGCCTCCAAACCATAAATCGGCAGATGGTGTGCCGCCCTCCGCACGGAGCTTGGAGAGCACCTCTCCTGAGGACATGGACAGCAGCTCAACCTTAACACCGGTATCCTCTGTGAATTTGTCAAACAATGTTACATAATTCTCGCTGGTGGCCACTACCTTCATGGTGCCGGACAGAGCCGGTGCTTCTGCCTTAGATTCTGCATTGGCTTCTGCCTTAGTCTCCCCCTGGCTCCGGACTTCAGTTTCCTGGGCTGCGGTGGTTTCCCCGGTCTGGGATTCGGCAGGAGCCCCTGCAGTATTATTGCCTGTGCCATTGCTGCTGCCGCAGGCTGCCAGGGCCGGTACCATGGTAAGCGCCATTAACAGGGCAACTATTTTCTTTCTCATCTGTGGTCGTATCCTTTCTTAATCGTATTTTATATCACTATCCTGTCCTCTTCTGAAGGACAGCAATAACCATTGTTGAATTATAATGAGCACCGGCCCTTAAGTCAATATACAGACTGTCTGTATAGAAAAAAACAAACAGGCAGAAAATCAGATAGAAAAAATCTATTCGCTGCCGAGGCCCGCTGGACTGTATTAATTTGTAAAAAGGAATAGACGGTGCCAGGGCATTGTGATAGAATAAACAAGGTTATTTTCCCGGCATATGGCCGGGATTTTTGATGAATATGTGTAGATATATGCCAGATATATGATGGATATAATGGAGGGGTTTTGAAAATGGAACATAAAAGAAGCCAATGGGCCAGCAACATAGGTTTTATACTGGCCGCTGCGGGAAGTGCTGTGGGACTGGGAAATATATGGAAATTTCCGGGAAAGGTGGCTGCCGGAGGCGGCGGGGCGTTTTTAATCTGCTATGCGCTGATTGTCCTGTTCGTAGGATTCCCGGTCATGCTGGCAGAGCTTTCCATCGGGCGCAGCACCCAGAAAAATGTGGTGGGCGCCTTCCGCCGGCTGAACCCGCGCTGGAGCTTTGCCGGGGGCATCGGGGTCCTGACCTTGTTTGTAATCATGTCCTACTACAGTGTAGTCGGAGGATGGGTGATGAAATACATTTCGGTGTACCTTACCGGGGCGGATTTCAGTGCCTTTGGAAACGACAGCAGCAGATTTTCCGCTTATTTTGCAGATTTTATATCACGGCCTGCAGAACCGCTTCTCTGGGGCGCCGCCTTCCTCCTTCTGTGTATCTACGTGGTTGTGCGGGGCGTATCAGAAGGAATTGAACGGGTCAGTAAATTTTTAATGCCCGGCCTGTTCGTGCTCTTAACCGGAATTGTGGTCTATGCCATAACCCTGGACGGAGCCGCCGAAGGCCTTAAATATATGCTGGCAGTGGACCCCGCGAAATTCAACGGAGGAACCGTGGTAGCCGCCCTGGGCCAGGCCTTTTTCTCCCTCAGTGTGGGAATGGGCATCATGGTGACCTACGGCTCCTACGTGCCAAGGACAGAGAATCTGGCCAAAAGCGCCGGCTGTATCTGTATCTTGGACAGCCTTGTGGCCCTCCTGTCCGGACTTGCCATCGTGCCTGTGGTTTATATTACGGCTGGTCCCGAAGCCATGGGCATGGGAGGCGGGTTTGCTTTCATGGCTCTTCCTGAGGTGTTCAGCCGGCTGCCTGGCGGCGTGTTCTTTGGTTTTGCCTTCTTCCTCCTGCTGTTCGTGGCAGCCCTGACCAGCGCCATCAGCATCCTTGAGAGCTGCATCGCATGGCTTACGGAAGAATTCGGTTTTGCCAGGTTAAAAGCAACCCTGCTCCTTGTGATTCCCATGTCATTCTTAAGCGCAGGTTATTCGCTGTCCCAGGGAGCCATGGACATAAAGCTGCCGTGGTTTGATTTTACCAACGGCGTCCAATATCTCCCCATGAACGCTGTCATGGAAAAATTCACTGACAATCTGATGATTCCCCTGGGAGCCCTGTGCTTCTGTCTGTTCGTGGGATGGGTTTGGGGAACAGACAACGCCTCAAAGGAAATTGAAGCCTCAGGCCACAGCATGGCCTGGAAACGCCTGTGGGCCTTTCTGGTAAAGTTCCTGGCTCCGGCGGTTATTATTGTCATATTATATTTTACAGTTGGCCGCGGACAGGGTCTGTCCTGATAAATCCATTCTGTAAATCATGAAACTAAGGTTCCGGTATCCGTCTTTCCGGAACCTGTATTTTTTGCATTCCCGCTTTCCTCTGTCCAAATTCCTGTGTTGTTTTCTGCCCGGATTTCCGTCTTGTTTTCTTCACGGCTCTTTTCTGCCTTATCTTCCCTTACCGGATCATCCGCTTCCCGGTTCTCCTCCAGCGCATCCATGCTGTCTCCAAGGCTCTTTGCCTGACTGTCCCCAAGGGCCGAAGCCCGGTCTCCCAGCGCCGCAATTTCCATTTCCTTCCGCTTTAATGCGCTCGTCTCATTGTCAACCATGTCCGCCACATTGGCAGCGCCGCCCATGCCTTTGCTGACCAGGGCATCCACATGCACACCGCCCTGGCTGACCTCAGCTTCCTTCACATGCATCTCACCCTCAACCCGGTCCTTTACGGCGGATATCTTCTCAGCATTCCTGATACCATCCGATACATTGGCCAGACTGCTTAAACGCTCCACCTCGCGCTGTTCCTCCGTCTTATGAGGGTCAGTCCTGTCCGTCTTTTTCTTGTCATCCGGTTCCGCACATGCCTTGGCCTGCTGGGCATACAGTCCTGCTATCTGTTTATCCAGGTCGGCCAGCTGCTTTCCGTAGTTTTTAAGCTGGTCCTTGATGTCATCCACCTTACCGCCGTTTTTTAAGGTGTTCTCCACCAGTTCATTCTTTCTGTCAATGATGGTCTGCTTCTGCTTTGTCAGATTCTCTATCATGCTCATCAGCTTTCCCTGGGGCGAGAAATCGGCCCGGTCACTGCGCCCGGTTCCGGCAGATTTTCCGGTTCTGCTATTATTCTTTGCAAAGGAGGCGTTTACCCTTGCCGCATTGATAATGGTGTTTTTAGGCTGGATTGCGTTAAAATTTATCCTCATTGTTTACCTCCCACTGGTGTTATAGGGTTTTTGGGGCTTCTTATTTCTATTTATGTTATCGTACGGCTGCGGTTAAAGTTTATAGTCAGAAGTTAATATCTTCCGCCACTCATCAGATCATGAAATACTGATAACATTCGTTGGAATCCATTACCGCTTTCCATGTATCATAAACTTTTCATAAATGCAGCATATCCTAAACATTTATGACTTTTATATATTTGGAAAGATTACCGGATTTTAAGTTGCATGCAAAAAGGGAATCCGTCAACCAGCACTGTGCTGACGAACTCCCTTCTACTACTGCTTAGCATCCTATACCCTGTCCATGCTCACCTTCACAACCACTTTCCTCACCTTTCCAGGGTGTTCCACCATACATCCCGGACGGTGGATATCATTTGGAAAAAAAATGTTATAGCAGCCTTTGGTTGCTATGAGAAAGCTCTCGTCTCCCACATCGTCATAGAAGTAAATATCTCCTTCTTCCTTCCCATCTGTAATGGTCAAATCTCCTATATCCGGAGCAAATCCCAACATTTCTCTTCCCTTTGCAACAAACTGTACATCTGCATACTTCTTATGTATTTCTGGTCTTTTATCTGCGGAAGCACAGGTTGTTATATCCATTACCATCGCATATATATCCTTTCCGTCAATGGCATATGTGCCTGGTTCCATCTGTGTAAAATCCCTGCTCATAAGATATTCCAGGGCTTTCTGGATTCCCTCCGGATATTTTCCCAGGTCCTCATTGGTATAAATAGATGAAGATATCATATAGTCACCCTCCCTATACAGTCTCAAAATGCTTTTTTAACGGAATATAGACATCCTTCCTCAGGCCGGCTAAGAGCATCTTGAAATTCGTTACATCGTTTCTCAGCGTCATTACCCTGACTCCATTTTCCGCCATCTCAATTGCCCGCTCCAGATTGGGAGGCGCGATGGGACCCATCAGCGGAATGCCTTTTTCTTTGGCCTTTTTAAACAAACGTTCAAACCGACTCTTCACCTGTGGGTTGTCAAAGTTATATGTCTCTTTAATACCCAAGCCAAGCGCCAGATCCGATGGCCCTAGCTGCACTCCCCCCAGTCCCTCCACATCCAGTATCTCATCCATATTATCAAAGAATTCAGGGTCCTCTGCCAGTGGTATTATCAATGTCTCCCGGTTGCATTTTTCAACATACTCTCCAAAATTAAAGTCAGGATAGCAACCATAGCCTGCGCTTCTGCAATCCGTGGCTGAGCCTCTCACACCATAAGGAGGGAACCTGACAGCCTGTACCATTTTTCTGGCATCTTCAGCTGTACGGCAATGCGGAACCACTACTGCGTCTGCCCCGAACTCAGCAGTTGTGCGAATCAGTACCTCGTCATTATACTTGACACGGACGCATGTCCCCATTCCGCTCTCATTGGCAGCAATGATCAATGCCTGCAGTTCCCTGTCAATGGTCACAGGTGTATGCTCCATATCAATAAAGACAAAATCAAATCCTGAGTATCCTATCATCTGGACCACGATAGGGCTTCCTGTGAATATCCCCATTCCCACTGCCAGCTTACCTTCATCCAATATTTGTTTCATCTTATTTTCTCTCATAATGTTTCTCCTTTTTATTTTTACTTAAATTCGATTTAACCGTTTTTAATAGTTCAGAAATATCTTAGGAAGAACCAAAACAACATCCGGTATGTATGTAATGACAAGCAGAAAAGCTATCATGACTGCAATCATAGGAAGTATCTCCTTTATGATATCCTTTAATGGCGTTTCAGAAATGGCTGATGTTACAAACAACAGAGGACCATAAGGAGGCGTCACCATTCCTATCATCATATTAATTACGAACATGACCCCGAAGTGGACCGGATCGATACCAAATCCCTGAACCAGCGGGTATATCATGGGAATAAATACCAGTGTAATGGTGTTATTGTCGAATATCATACCCAGTATTAGGAACATAATATTGCATATCAGCAGGAATACATATCTGTTATCTGTGATTCCCATAATAAAACCGCCTAACAGTGTAGGTATGCGCTCCAGTGTGGATATATAAACAATCACGGACGCACAGCCCACGGTTATGGAAACCGTGCCTACAGTCCTCGCTGTTTCCAGCAGTATTTTTTTTAAAGACTCCCAGTTTAACATCCTGTACACCAGTACAGACACTATCAGCGCATAAGCCCCTGCCACCGCACCTGCCTCAGTGGGTGTCACCGCGCCTCCATAGATTCCTCCTAAAAGGATGACCGGCGTCAGCAGTGCGGGTATTGCCTTAAATGTGTATGTCAAAAAAAGAGGTATTGTATATTTAGTACCATAAGGATACTTTCTCCTATAGGATACCACCAGACAGTACGCTCCCAAAAATAACGCAAGCATAACCCCCGGCAGCATACCTCCCATAAACAGTGCTCCTACGGAAGCGCCTGTAAGGGACGAGTACAGCAGCATGGTCATACTGGGAGGAAAGATGGGTCCAATTGTAGCGGATGCTGCTGTTATGGCACAGCTGAAACCATCGTCGTACCCCTGGCGCTTCATCTCTGCTATTTCCATGATACCAACGCCGGAAGCATCCGCCATGGCTGAGCCTGTCATTCCTGAAAAGATAAGAGATACCAGAACATTAACCTGAGCCATGCCGCCCCGCATCCTTCCCACGATACCATCTGAAAAGCGGAAAATCATATCAGATATCTTACCTGTATTCATTACATTTGCCGTAAATACAAACAACGGAATGGCTATGATGACATAATTATTCCAATATGCCTCACATATGCAGTTAGGTATCACCCCCATATTCCCTCCTGTAGCCAGCATATATATGACGCCTACAGAAAGCATACCTAACGCAATGGGCATACCTGTAAGGAATATCATGGCAAAAGCCGCTAAAAACACAACAATTCCTATATTCATACTATCTTTCCCCCTCTCTACCCTGATTGCCCCCGCTTCTGCCGGAACCACCCTCTTATATCCCTGTACAAATCCGCGAAGGAATAACACATCACACCAAAAACAAGGATTATGATTGGAAAGAAGTAAAATTTAACCGGAATTTTTAAGGATGGACTAACGGTTCTGTATTTTACAATATATTGAACTGTGGGCTTCATCAAAATTCCATATGTGACGCCCATGAGCAAATTGCGAAAAATCCTTAACCACCTCTGACCGTCTTGCGGCAGTAAATCATATATCATAGTGAAATTTACATGTTTATTCAGCCTGCGCACATAACATGCTCCTAACAGAACAGTCCATATGTAAGTCGCTACCTGTACCTCCGTCCCCCACGCCGGGGGACGGTTCAGTATATACCTGGAGAAAACAGAATACACAAATGCCAGGAAAAGAGCTGAAAATGTAATAACCGGAATAAAAACTTCCACAAAATCCCTTATTCTTAGAAATAACCATTTAATCTTCGCTCTCATTGCATGCCTCCTCTCATCCTGGCGGCCTATTTGATTATCTCGTTAAAAATATCCATGTTCCAGTTTTTCTCGTTGTCCGGATTGGAAAGATAGTATTTGAATGCGTACTCCTTAAATGCATCCTTATCTGGTTCCTGCAGATTAATCCCATACTTTTCTACACATTCATCCAATATTTTCGCTTCCTCAGCCATCACATCCTGGTTATTCTGTTCAACAGCCTCCCTTATAACCTGCGTCAACAGTTCCTGCTGCTCTGGAGTCATATTCTCCCATTTATCACCATTAACACACACCAGATTGGCTGTTATCATATGGTCTGTCATGACAATGCTCTTTGACACCTCCTGCATAGCATTTGCATACGAAGACAGAATGATATTCTCCTGGGCATCCACAGTACCTGTCTGCATGGCAAGATATGTCTCGCTGCTGTCAAGGGGCGTGGGCTCCGCGCCGATTGCCGTCCCCATGTCAAGGAATGACGCTGAGTTTGGCATACGGATTTTTACTCCTTTTAAATCCTCAGGGGTCTGTACTGTAAGTGAGCCGTCTGAAATCCATACATCACGTCTTCCCAGGTAAAACGGGGCGATTACTTTAACGTGAAATTCATCCCAAATCTGATCCTGCACCCATTTTCCAACCTCCCCCTGCGTGTCCAATACCTGCATCATATCGTCCACGTCATCATATAGGAACGCAATATCAAACATATTTGCCCACAGCGCTCCATTGTCATAGAAATATCCCAGCTGAATGAATCCTATATCAATATTTCCATCCAGGAGAGCCCCCAACTCTGCACTGGACTTAAAAAGGGTGGCGCTGTCATAATGTTCAAACTGAAAGTTTCCCCCGCCCTTTTGTTCTGATACCTCGGATATCCTGGACTGCAGAAGCTGGGTCGATGCTCCGGGCAGCTGGGAAGTGGATGTAATCAGCTTGACCGCATCTTTGCCAGCCGTATCCCCGGCAGAAGTTTCTGTTGTCTGTGTCCCGGATGTCTGGTTTTCGTCCACCTGGGCTGCAGATGTCTGGCTCCCCGCTGCCGACTCCTTTTTCCCGGAACTGCATGCCGCCAGAGAGACTGTTATGAGTGCTGCTATTGCCAGAACAGATAACCTATTTTTATTTATCATATAGTAACCCTTCCCCTCTTAATTTTTTAAGAATTAGCTTTTATTATCTCAATATGTTCTCTTGCCCGTTTCTCGATCTCTTTATAATCTTTCTTCTCAATCAGGTCATTGGTCAGAAAGGCCCTTGTCCCAAATGCCTTTATCCCTGCCTTAAGGAATTGCGGAATCGTATCAAGACTTACATTGCAGGTAGCCTGCATGGGGATATGCCCCAATGGTCCCATAAGGTACTTCACATGGTTTATATCGTCTACTATATACAGCTTCACTATATCTGCTCCGCAGTCCCTGGCGTGAACAATCTCTGTGGGAGTCATGGCACCAGGTATGGATACCATATCTAATTCCTTTGTGCGCTTGATAACCGCATCGTTTGAGTTTGGCGATACGATGTAACCAGCTCCCAGACGGCAGGCCAGTTCCACCTGGTCCACAGTCAGGACAGTTCCCGCGCCCATACACACCCGGTCACCCACAGCAGCCTTTACGGCCATCATCTGTTCCTCAAAATATGCCTCAGGATCATCCTTGCAGTGATTGTAGGTAATTTCGATAAACTTAACTCCCCCATCAGCCAGGGCTCTGGCCACATCTGCGGCATCTTCCGTGGGAACCCCCCGGAAAATTACGATTAACTTTTCCTTTTCAATTCCTGCAAGTACTTCATTTCCACCCATGTCAAATTCCTCCTGTTATATTTTTTATTGTCAAAAACGTACAATAACGGCATGATTTATTATGCACTTTTTTTATTCTCCCCTCCTATACGGAGAGGGGGTTTTCTTTTATTTTGACATATTGTATATTTTTGATATTTATAGTATACTTTAACATAAGCATAATTACTAATTCTTTTTTCCGGATTCTATTATCGAGAAAAACGATAATTTTCAGAGAGGTGTTGTAAATGAATACACGGCAATTAGAATATATTCTTGCCATCGCGGAAGAAAAAAATATTCTCCGGGCTTCGGAGAAACTTTTTATATCCCAATCTACACTGAGCCAGACACTGATTAATTTAGAAAAAGAGCTGGGCACGCCGCTCTTTATTCGTAATCAGAGAGAGCTTGCCATAACCGAGGCAGGCCAGTATTACATTGAGGCGGCCAGAGATATTATGCATATAAAAGAACAGGCATATGATAGGATACGCAGTATCTCTGTTACGGGTAAAGAACGTTACCGCGTGGGGATATCTTCCCAGGAAGGAATGGAACGTTTTTTGACTGCCTCCGGTCTTTTTCAGAAAAAATACCCTGGTGTGGAACTATATGCCACAGATGAAAGTACCAAAAATCTTCTGAAAAAATTAAACATGGGGCAGCTTGCTTTAATTATTACCTCCCTGGATTCCCTGCAAAAAATCACCCTTCCTTATAAAGTACTCAACCGTGAAGAAATCCTTCTATTGGTTCCCAGGACTCTTCCATACAAAATATGGGGCGAAAACCGCCGTCTTAAGTGGGAGCTGCTTAAAAACGAACATTTTATTCTATCCAAGCAAAACTCAACCATGCGCAGTATTACGGACCATATATTCAAACAGCTGGGGGTTAACCCTGATATTGTATGTGAACTGGACAATACCTCAGCCACCATACATATGGTAGCTGAGGGTACCGGTCTTGCCTTTTTGCCCAGTGGTCTTAAAGTTGAGAATGAACAGATCCGTTATGTATCCCTGACACCTAAAGTCTATCGGTATCAGGTAGTTATCTACCAGGAGGAAATGTCCCAGAACCCCAAGATGACTGATTTTATTGATCTGCTCTGAATTGATCTGTTTCGTCACTTTTTTCTAAAACACGCTCTCGCATTTTCAACAAATTCCGCGTTATTAATTTAACTTTTATTGACTATTTTGCCCATATTTGTTAGGTTAGTCTTTATGGATACACATTATTTCAGAAAACGGACATAAGGAGAATAAAGCATGGAAATCACCAGCCAACTGACCGCCGAGGAAAAGAGGGCTATCATCCGGGACAACGGAGGGGACAAGGAACACCTTCTGGCTATCCTCTATGAGCTGCAAAACGCCTCAGGCTACAACTACATTGATGAGGAAACTGCTGCATTGGTGGCAGAGGAAGTGGGAATGAATCCCACACGGGTATATGACATCATAACATTTTATGCCATGTTAAAGACAGAACCAAAGGCCAGGTACGTGCTGAAGGTATGCAACAGCACTCCATGCCATTTCTCCCGTTCTGAGGAAATCGCACAGATTCTGAAGGAGGAGCTGGGTGTGGGCATAGGCGAAACCACAGAGGACGGCGTCTTTGCCTACCACTATATCCCCTGTGTGGGAGCCTGCGACATAGGGCCTGTCATCAAGGTTAAGGACACGGTATACGGGAATCTGGACCGCCGGAAAATACGTCAGCTTCTGGCTGACTTAAGGTCCGGTAAACGCAATCAATAATTGGGGGAGAACACTTACATGGAAATACAAGAATCTGTTTTATTAAGACGCGTGGGCAGAATGGACCCTGTATCTGTCCCTGAGTTTGAAGCTCTGGGAGGATTTTCAGGCATACGCAAGGCTCTGTCCATGGAAAAAGAAGAAATCCTGGAAGAAATCAGCCGCTCCAACCTAAAGGGCAGGGGCGGCGCCGGTTATCCTGCCGGGCGGAAATGGAAAAGCTTATACAGGATCGAAGGGGATACAAAGTATATTGTATGCAATGCGGACGAAGGAGAGCCCGGCACCTTTAAGGACCGGGTGCTGCTGGAAGAAACGCCCCTGAGCGTCATAGAAGGCATGCTCATTGCGGGATATGTATTCGGCTCTAAACAGGGTTATATCTACATACGCGGAGAGTACCGCAGGATACAGAAAATTTTTGAGACAGCCCTTGAAAATGCAGAGGATGCGGGATACCTGGGAAAAGATATCCTGGGAGTTCCGGGCTTTGATTACAGCATCACCGTGGTTTCCGGAGGAGGAGCCTATGTATGCGGCGAGAATTCCGCCATGCTCAACTCCATTGAAGGGAAAACAGGGCGTCCCAGAATCAAACCGCCTCATCTGGCCGAAGTAGGTCTGTACGGCAAACCCACCCTGGTCAACAATGTGGAAACGCTGTGCTGCGTGCCCATCATCCTTGAGGAGGGCAGCCAGAAGTTCCTTTCTTACGGCACAACTGAAAGCGGCGGCACCAAACTGGTATCCATAAGCGGTCATGTCAAAAACAGAGGCGTGTTTGAGGTGGGCCTTGGCATTTCCCTGCGCCAACTGATAATGGATGAGAAATACGGCGGGGGCACGTCTACAGGCAGAAAACCCGGATTTTTCCACATGGGCGGCCAGTCCGGCCCCATCGGCTTTCCCGAACAGCTGGATACACCCTATACATATGAGACCCTGGCTCCTAAGGGGCTGGCAGTGGGTTCCGGCGCCATTGTGGTCCTGGACGACAGTGTCTGTATCGTGGAATATATACAGAAGGTCTTTGAATTCTTTGTCCATGAGTCCTGCGGAAAATGCACTCCCTGCCGTCTGGGCACGACCCGTATTCTGGAACTCCTCACGGATTTCGTGGAAGGCAGGGCTAAGGACGGGGATGTGGAGCGCCTGGAATACATGGCCCGGCAGGTGTCCCAGCTTTCGGCCTGCGGCCTGGGCCAGTCTGTGAATGTTGCCCTGATGTCTGCCCTCCGCCACCGCAGAGGCGACTTTGAAGCACATATAAACGGAGGCGCCTGTCCTGCGGGAGCCTGCGCATGTCATGAAAACGGGAGGAATAAAGCATGTCTCACCATATAGATCCGGATACCAGGATACATATTGAAATTGACCATATACCATGCGAGGTGGCGCCGGAGACCACCATACTTTCAGCTGCCGCCGGGCTGGGAATCCAGATACCCACCTTGTGCTATATGAAAGAACTGGCTCCTGACGGCTCCTGCCGCATGTGCGTGGTGGAAGTAGACGGCGGGCGGAAAAAAGGGCTTGTCACTGCCTGTTCCGAGCACTGCACTGAAGGCATGGTCATTTCCACCCGCTCAGAAAAGGTGATGGAAGCCAGGCGCTTTGTCCTGGACCTCCTTATGAGCAACCACCGGGAGCACTGCTTCTCCTGCCCTCAGAACGGCTCCTGCAAGCTTCAGGATTACTGTATGGAGTACGGCGTGGAGTATACCAGCTATGACAGTGGAAAGCGGGTAAACGCCCCAAAGGATACGTCCAATCCATTCTTTGAATACAATCCGGAGCTCTGCATCATGTGCCGGCGCTGCGTACGGATATGCGAAGAGCTGCAGTGCAGAAACGTAATCAGCCTGAAGGACCGCAGCTTTGATACCATCATCACCACTGCCTACGGCAGGCCCTGGTCTGAGACCACCTGTGAATCCTGCGGAAACTGCGTTTCCCACTGTCCCACAGGAGCCCTGTCAGCCAAGGACCACAAAAAGTACCGCAGCTGGGAGGTCAGGAAGGTCAGGACCACATGCCCCCACTGCGCCACCGGCTGCCAGATGGATCTGCTGGTCAGGGACAACCGCATCGTGGGCGCAGAACCGGCTGACGGGCCGTCCAACCACAATCTGCTGTGTGTAAAGGGCAAATTCGGTTCCTACAAATTCGTGGGTTCCGGCGACCGTCTGACCCATCCCCTCATACGAAGGAACGGGCAGCTTGAACAGGCATCCTGGGATGAAGCCCTGGATTACATGGCAGAACAGTTCAGGGAAATCCAGAAAAAGTACGGCAATGACGCTATCGCCGGTTTCTCCTGTTCAAGAGCACCCAACGAGGACAATTTCGTGTTCCAGAAAATGATGCGCGCTGCCTTTCGCACCAACAACGTGGATAACTGCGCCCGTATCTGCCACTCTGCCTCTGTGACCGGTCTTGCCATGACCCTTGGTTCCGGCGCCATGACCAATCCCATTGCGGATATTACAGGGGATGTGGATGTGATTCTCCTTGTAGGCTCCAATCCAACCGAAGCCCATCCCGTAGCAGGCACTCAGATACGCCGCGCAGTCAGGCGGGGCACCAAACTGATTGTGGTGGATCCCAGGAAAATTGACCTGACAAATGACGCGGCCCTGCACCTGCAGATAAAGCCGGGCACTAATGTGGCCTTTGCCAACGGTATGATGCACATTATATTAAAGGAAGGCCTGGCTGATATGGATTTCATATCCTCCCGGACAGAAGGCTTTGAAATCCTGGAACAGATTTTAGAGGATTATCCCCCTGAGAAGGTGGCCCAAATCTGCCACATCCGTCAGGAGGACCTGATACAGGCTGCCCGGATGTACGCAGGCGCCCGCAAGGCGCCCATCATATACTGTCTGGGCGTAACAGAGCATTCCACTGGCACAGAAGGCGTCATGAGCCTTTCCAACCTGGCCATGATGACCGGTAAACTGGGCAGGCCAGGCTGCGGCATCAACCCGCTGCGGGGCCAGAACAATGTACAGGGCGCCTGCGATATGGGATGCCTGCCAACAGATTTCCCCGGCTACCAGAAGGTGGCCAACCCGGACGTCATCCACAAATTCCAGACAGCGTGGAGCGTGGAATTAAATACCAGGCCCGGCCTTACCTCCACCGAGGTTTTCCCGGCAGCCATAAAGGGCAGCATAAAGGGACTGTATATCTTTGGCGAGGACCCAATCGTGACTGACCCGGATACAGGACATATTGAAAAAGCATTAAAGAGCCTGGATTTCCTGGTGGTCCAGGAACTTTTCATGACAGAGACAGCTGCCTACGCTGACGTGGTTCTTCCGGGCGTCAGCTATGCTGAAAAGGAAGGCACCTTCACCAACACGGAGCGCCGTCTCCAGCGGGTCCGCAAGGCTGTTGAACCAGCGGGGCTGGCAAGGGATGACATACAGATATTCTGCGACGTTATGGGCAGGATGGGATATCCCTGCCATTATGACAGCGCAGCCCAGGTCATGGATGAGATAGCCTGCGTAACCCCGTCCTACGGCGGAATCAGCCACGCCAGGCTGGATGCGGGTGAGAGCCTGCAGTGGCCCTGTCCCTCCAAAGATCATCCGGGTACGCCCATTCTCCATGCGGGCAGATTCTCCAGAGGGCTTGGATATTTCTATCCCGCTGTTTACAAGGAATCCAGGGAGCTTCCGGATGAGGAGTACCCAATCCTGCTGACCACAGGGCGCATGCTCTACCACTATAACACCCGTGCCATGACAAAACGGACCGAGGGCCTGAATGAAATCTGCAGCGAATCCTATATCGAGGTCAACGAGGAGGATGCTAAGGTCCTTGGCATCAGCCATGGAGACAAAGTACTTGTGTCCTCCAGACGCGGCCGGATTACCAGCACCGCGCGGGTGGGACAGAAAGTCAGCCCGCAGGAGGCCTTCATGACCTTCCACTTCGCGGACGGCAATGTGAACCGGATTACCAACGCTGCGCTGGACGACCTGGCGAGAATCCCAGAATATAAAGCCTGCGCAATCCGAATCCAAAAAGCGTGATGGAAAGGAATATAAACATGATGGAATTCACGAAACAGTATCCTGTCATACGGTATGAAGACGGCAGGGAAACGCCTTCCATGGACGAAGTGCTGGCGGAATGTTCCCTAAACGTCCATATCAACGGCCGCTGCACCGAAGTCCTTCACTGTATTCCGGAATATCTGGAGGAGATGCTCTTAGGCAGGCTTTATACCTCAGGCGTCATCTCCTCCCCTGAGGATATAATGGATTTAAGCATCCGTCCGTCTCTTAACCGGGCGGATCTGAAAATCCGGGAAACGGACCGCACCATGGTCCGCCTCCCGGATTTACACATCTGTCCTGATCACATACTCTCTCTGTCACAGCACCTTCTGGATGCCTCGGAGCTGTTTCGCAAAACCGGCAATGTCCACAGCGTAATGCTGTGCCGTGACTGTGCGGTCCTTTACATGACAGAGGACCTGGACCGAAGCCGGGCCTTTGAAAAAACAGTGGGCCGCGCCTTAAAGGACCGTGTGGATTTTGCAGGCACCAGTGTATATACCACAGGCCGGATTCCGCGCCCCATTGCAGAAAAGGCCATATGGGCAGGCATACCTGTCATTGTATCCCGCTCCGCACCCACAGACCTTACCCTGGAGCTGGCTGCTGAATACAATCTGACTGTCATCGGATTTGCCCGCAGAAACAGAATGAATATCTACCGTACATCCCGGGATGGTTCAGCCACCCCTTCTTAACCGTCCCCTGTCATGCCAGATATGTAATCACAGGAATGGTGAGCACGGACAGGATGGAGGTCAAAGCAATGCTTTTGGCCGATATCCTTCCATCCGTGGCGCCATATTCCTTCTCAACCAGCATAACCACGCTGCCCACCGGCATTGCAATCAAAAGAATAAAAATTCCATAAGAAACCTTGTCAACAGGCAGCATTCTCATAAACGGTATGCAGACTGCCGGTATGACCAAAAGGCTGATAAAGGCAAAGAGAAGCTGCTTTTTGTCTGTTACCAGGGACTTTAAGTCCGACTGGGCCACCATGATGCCCACAGTCATCATGGATAAGGGCACTGCCGCGTTTCCCATGCTGTCCACAAAATCAGCTGCCGGCTCCGGCACCCTTATGTGAAAGGCAAATATAAAAATTGCCGTGATACAGGCGCCCATTCCGATATTGAGCATCTTCTTCCAGGGAAGCCCGGCCCGTTTTGCCGCTTCCTTTCCAGCGTCTTCGCAATCATCCCTTGTCCCCATAGCCAAAAGTATGCCGTAAGAATAAACCAGAAGATTATAACCAACAATATAAAATGCCACGAATATTACAGCCTCCTCACCGTACAGGCTGCGCACCAGCGGGATTCCCATAAACCCCAGGTTGGGAAATATCATCATGAGACGGTAGCTGTTTACCTCCCCCGGCAGAAGCCTCATCATCTTTGTGAACAGACGGCTCAGGACAATGAGCACCAGAAAAAACACGGCCACCAGAACCAGGTTCTCTGCTACCATGCGGGGACTGTATGTGATTTTCTTATTCAGTACTCCGGATATGATGAGACATGGGTTAAAGATATTAATGATAACCGAGGACAGGCTCTTAGAGCCGGACTGTGAGACTATGTGCGCCTTAAAGGCAATAAAACCTGCCAACATCATAAAAAACAAAACCAGCATCTGCCCGGCAATGATTCCTGCGTTCATTTCTATTACCTGCTTTTTATCTTGATTGTTCCATTGTAGCTGATTCCATTCTTATTTTCAATCATTACTCCATAAATTAGGTTGAGCCGGTAAGAAAGGCCCTCTGCCAATCCCACCGGCTTATTATGTATGGTATCTATATTAAAAGCTCTGACTGCTTGTTTATGTCTTATAGTATACCGGCTATTTGTGTCTTAAGTTTGACTGATTGGTAAATTGTTTCTAAAGAGGCTTAAGAAAATATAACAGAATCTTTTGAATTTCTTGTGTTGACATATAATACTATATGCTGTATAGTATAACTATATTATATATTGTATAATATGATGCAACTAATAATATTGTTTTTAGAACAGAGGGGTGCTTATGATATTTAACACTGGCTCCGCGCTTTTAGACGCTATTGTGCTGGCAGTTGTCTCTAAGGATGCGGAAGGGACTTATGGATATAAAATCACCCAGGATGTCCGGCAGGCCATTGATATTTCGGAGTCCACCTTATATCCGGTGCTGAGACGCCTCCAGAAGGAGGACTGCCTGGAAGTGTATGATATGGCCATTGACGGCAGGAACCGCAGATATTACAGGCTGACGGAAAAAGGCAGGGTACAGCTGAATTTGTACCGGGGGGAATGGGTAACTTATTCACAGAAGATATCCCAGATATTTAAGGAGGCGAAGCTATGACCAGGGATGAGTTTATGAAGGAGCTTGCATATCTTCTGCAGGACATCCAGGATGAAGACAAGGACGATGCGGTCCAATACTATACAGATTACTTTGAAGAGGCCGGTCCTGATAAGGAAGCAGAGGTCATCCAGGAATTAGGAAGCCCTGAACGGATTGCCGCCATCATCCGTGCTGACATAGCCGGACATCTGGAGAGCGGCGGAGAATTCACAGAACAGGGATATCAGGATGAGCGGTTCCGTGATCCCGGCTATGCCATGGCAAAGCGTCTGGACCTGCCGGAAGAGCAGGAGAGCGGCGGCCAGGGAAGCGGCAGCCGGGGACAGGGCTATAACCGGGAACAGAACTTTGACCGGGAACAGAGCTTTGACCAGAAACGCGGTTTTAACCATGGCCCGGAGCAGACTTATACAGAGGAGAACAATGGAACTTCCAATCCCCCTCCGCCCAGGACCAGCAAGGTGATAAAGCTCATATTATGGGCTGTGCTCATCATTGTGGCCTTTCCCGTGTTCCTTGGTGTTGGCGGCGGTCTGCTGGGTCTGGCCGCGGGAGTCCTGGGCATTCTGACAGCTGTCCTGGTGACACTTGGGGCCACCACCTTTGCAGTGCTCCTGGGCGGTATCGTTATGCTTCCCTACGGTGTGTTCCACATGTTTTCCCATCCACTGGATGGACTCATGGCCTCCGGCACAGGATTAATACTGCTGGGCGCCGGTGCCCTGTGCCTGGCTCTATCCGTACTGTTTTACGGGAGGTTCATCCCCTTCATTATACGAAGTATCGTAAATGGGCTTAGCCGCCTGCTTCACCGAGGGAGGTAATAAAATGAAGAGATTCGTAAAAATATGCGCCATCACCGGACTGATACTCCTTCTTCTTGGCCTGGGCATCACTGCCGTTTCAGCCGCCATGGGAGGACGGTATACAAACAGCCTGCCGTCCCGCCTGGCCTCCAGGGTATGGCACAACCACATGCCATGGCTGGTCCGCTGGGGGGATGACCGGGCGGATGACTGGGATGACCGGGATGACTGGGATGCCTGGGATAACTGGGATGACTGGAATAACCCGGATGACCCGGATGATACAGACCGCTCCCCCGGCTCCTCACAGATAAAGACGGTATCCGATCCCTCCTATGCACAGGCCAGAAAACTGGATGTGGATATAGACAAAGGGGTAATCCGCGTTTTAGAAAAAGAGGGTATTTCCCAAATCCAGGTCAATGTACAGGATACCTATAACCGCACACAATGCTACATGGATGAATTCACACTGAAGGTTAAGAGGGAATCAGGACGCAGCCGGAGCAATGAGGCTCCTCGAATCGAGATTCTGATTCCGGCCGGATACGGGCTTGACAAATTGTCCCTGGATCTGGGCGCCGCGGAGTGCACGGTCCTTGGTGTCACTGTCTCCAAACTGGAGATTGACACAGGAGTTGGCGCCATTACATTTTCAGGCACTGTCAACGGGGATGTGGAAATCGAGACAGGGGTGGGAGATGTGACCCTTAACCTGACCGGTTCCCAAGACGGGTACAATTACCAGGTGGAGTGCGGCGTGGGAAGCATTGATGTGGGCGCTGAACACTACAGCATGCTCTCACACGAAACTCACATCAACAACAAGGCTCCCTACACCATGGAACTGGAATGCGGCGTGGGAAACATTGCTGTAAACTTTGACCAAATCTTATAGATTCCTACAGAAAAGGAGATAGAACTATGGATAAGAAATTATACCGTTCAAACATAAATAAAATGCTCTGCGGCGTATGCGGAGGCATTGGAGAGTACTTTAACATTGACCCCACCATCATCCGCCTTATTTGGGCCATCTTTGCCTGCTCCGGCCCCGGAATCATAGCTTATTTTGTGGCCGCCATCATCATTCCCCTGGCTCCAAACTAAGGCTGGCTAATTATCCGCCTTTTCCGGGATCTGCAGCCATACGGAGGCATAAAACATACCGGCTTTTTGTTCAAATAATGTATCTCCTCCATACCTGTCCGCAATTTCCCGGATGGAGGATACGCCGATTCCCACCCCTTTCCGCTTGGAGGAAAGGGGTGTTTTTCCGTCAGCGTCAAACGGCACTGTCCCGGAACAGGTGTTATCTGTCAGAAATACCAGGCTGCTGTTTTTCCTGAATATCCGCAGCCGGATGGAGCATTTACCATTCTTCTCACGCAGACAGGCCTCCACCGCATTTTCCAGCAGGTTGCCCAGTATCACCGTCACCTCCGTATCCGGGACAGGACATTGCTCCGGGTAGTCCGCCTGGGCTTCAAAACGGATTTTATGCCTGCGGGCCTGGGAGGCATAGTAGCAGATTAACGCATTGATTACCTGGTTGCGGCAGTATATTTCTATGATATCAGGAGGCAGCTCTGTCTTATAAATCTCAATATACTCGGACAGACCCGCCCTGTCATTCCTCTCTATGTAGGACTGAACCACGGCCAGATGCTGGCGCAGGTCATGGCGCGCCTTTTTCATTTCCTCCATATGAGCTGATACGGTTTCATACTGCTTTTTCTGGGCCAGAAGGCTCCGGTCCGCATACTTTAATTCCTCCTCCAGCTGTGTCTTTCTGCGGGATATTTCTAACACCTTCAAAAAAACATAGGACACATAGCAGGTTCCAAGCAGCATCAGATACCTGGAAATCAGGAACTGCCAGGAAGCATAGGCATACACATCCTGCACCGTGCAGTACAGCATGCCGAACAAAGTGGAAAACAGCGGAATCTTCCACATGTACTGCCACATCTTCCTGTCCTCCATCTTCAGGGCTTCCCTCACGGTATGTCCCAGAAAATGGAGTATAAAGGGATAGGTGATAAGCAGAATCGCCACCCTGGCCGTATTATAGATGAGATACGGATGTCTGTCTGAAAAGTCCCAGAAAAACCGGCTTTCAATGAAATTGGCATTGCCAAACACAAAAAAGGACCAGGACATTAAAAGCAGGTATGTGAACATAAGCTTCTGGAACTGCTCTCTGATTAATAAAAATGAACACATCAGATTAAACAACATAAAACCATACCGCATCAGGGTAGTCCAGCGGGCAGCTGCCTCATAACCTTCCTGATTGATAAGATAGAAGGCTGCGCTGTTCACGCACGATACCGCTGTCAGCAGCACCACCACATACCTGTACCGGATTTTTAATTTATCCCTGTGAATCCAATACCTGGGAAGGCCGAAGGGTATAAAATCCAGAAATGGAAACAGTAATATCATGGCAGTATCTATCATAACAAATCCTCCCCCCTTGCCCGCCGGAACATGTACTGTGAAAACCGGCTCTTGATTTCCTTATGGTCCCGCTTGCGAAACGGAACACGTTCACCGGTATCCATAAGGAATTCCAGCTCCTCCATGCGCCTCACGCGGTCCATGTTAATGATGAGTCCCCTGTAACAGGGCAGGAATTGGGGATAGGCGGATAATACCGCCTCCAGAAACGCAATGGTCACACGGTATCTCAGGACTCCCCGCATATCCGTATGGATCTGCACATAATGGCCGTCCCGGTCACACCAGAGGATTTCCTTTAACAATATCCTGTCATCACCCAGGGCAATGAAACGGGCATTCATTATCTTCTCCAAACGGGCCAGTCTCATGGTTTCCCCGAACGCCTCATATGTAAAGGGTTTTATGAGATAACCGCAGGCCCTGACCCCATAGCTGTCCACTGCATGGTCGCAGCTGGTGGTAACAAAAATAAGGGCAGCCTCCTCATCCACCCTCCGTATCTCCCTGGCAGTGTCCATGCCAGACATCCCCTCCATATACTGATCAATAAAAATTACATCATATACCTGAGGCCGGAAGGCGTCAAGGAACCTGGTCCCGCTTTCAAACTCATCCAGTTCCGGCTCCTCCCCCTGGTAATTTTCACGTATATAGCGCAGAAGATATTCCTTTATCTCCTGTCTGCACACCGCTAAATCGTCTATAATGGCAACTTGCATAAAATCCTCCCCCCGTACCGGCAAGAAATGCTTTCCTGATTTCATTTTACAAAAAACAAATCCGTATGGCAAATGCAAAATCGGGCCAAAACCTGCAAAATGAAGCCACCCCATTGAAAATATGGCAGAAAAACGTTATGTTTGAATTAAATCTAAGAACCCATATACGAAAGGGGGAGCACGGCATGGAAATCATCATATGTGACGACAACCTGTCAGAACGATCCTTAATGATAGATTACATTCTTAAATGGGCCTCGGAAAAACACCTTGAAATACAGATTAATACCTGTAAAGACTGGATGGAACTGGCCGCTGCCCTGGAAGGAAGGGAATGGGACATAGTCATCGTTTCCCTGGACGGCGTGAGAGGCCTGGATACCGCATCCAGCGCGCAGCCGCTCTCCAGAAGGCTTATCTGGATTTCCGACCTGGATTTCGGAGTACAGGCCTACAGAATGTGTGTGAGCTACTTCTTCATGAAGCCGGTCAGCTGTCAGAAAATGCAGCGGGCTCTGGAGTGTGCTCTGAAAGGGCAGGGCACAACGTGATATCTGGAGGGATGTAAAATGAAACAGAGACAGCATACAGACATTTACAAAAAGACGCGCAAACAGCTGGAGCAGGAAAATTGTGCCCTGCAGACCCTGGCGGAACTGGATGGACTGACCGGACTGTATAACCGCATCACCATGGAACGCAGGGTGGACGACCATCTGTGCCGGAAGCAGCCGGGAACCATGATCGTTCTGGACCTGGACCATTTCAAACAGGTAAATGACCGTTACGGCCATATTGCCGGGGATATGCTGCTGTGCACCATTGCCAATGTGCTGAAAAAAATGTTCAGCGGCCGCAATCTGGTGGGGCGTGTGGGAGGAGATGAGTTCGTAATTTTCATTCCCTCTGTTCTGGACGACCCAATGACAGCCGGAGAATGCCTGCGGATTCAGGAGCGGTTCCGCGAAGTGCGGCTGGGTGATTCCATCCTAATTAAGCTGTCCATCACCATAGATAGTGCAGACAGCCGGACCTGCACCAAATACCGGGATATGTTTGACTGCGCGGATCAGAAAATCATGGCAAAAAAGCGCCTTCGCAATCTAAAGGATGACACCGGCCTCATATCCCCGTCCAGGGAACCGGCCGGCATACAGCCCGATATGAGTCTGATCGCCATGGAAATGGAGGAAAAGGAAACCCAGCCAGGAGCCTACTGCCAGGATTATGAAACCTTTAAACAAATCTACCGCCTGGAAGAACGGCGCCTCAGAAGGGATAAGAAAAGAGCTTTCATCATATTGTTTACCCTGACAGATAGAAATAACGGTTTTCTCCCCCTGGACAAAAGGGATGCTGAGATGGATATTCTGGGGGAGAAAATAAAACAGAGCCTGCGTATGGGAGATGTGTACACCAGATACAGCAGCTGCCAGTACCTGGTAATGGTGCTGGATGTGTCCATAGAAAATGTGGGAGTCATCGCGGACCACATCTGCAGCGCCTACTACCAGATGCATCAGGAAACAGCTGACAACCTGATTCTGCACCACAGTTACCCTTTAAAGCCGGCACGGGGACGGCCCAGGGCCTCCCGTCCCCAGTGAAGCCTTAACCTGTCAAATATCCACTGGAACAGCAGCGGCAGCACAATGGCCCATATAAGATAAACCACCCTGAACTGAGGCAGAGCTTTGGGGAAATAGCAGTACCAGAGGTCTGCCTTATACTGTTCAAAACTGAATCCAGGAAAGAGGGCAGTGTACTTTGCCAGTGCAGCGAACAGGGTTTTAAGAACCATGAGAGCCATGATATGATGCATCATCACCGCATATGTATGGCTGCCAAAATACCTGATATACCTGCCCTCCCCAAATGCTCCGGCCAGGATGCGGGATACCCTGAGCCAGAACGCGATTCCCAGTGCAGCCGTGACATAGGGCATCAGGATTCCTGTAAAACCGTTGCAGAAGGCCACGGAGTAGATGAGGGGGCGGCCGGACATGGCCAGAAGCAGCCAGGCAGCCAGGATAATGCCAAAGTACAGCCCATGGTCTGCCCTGTCTCCTGCCTCCAGTTTTTCCTTATACAGGGTACCTGCGCCGTAGCAGGGCAGCAGGAACATCATACGCACCAGCGTAAGCCATCCGCCCTGATACCGGCCGGAAAATGCCAGAAGGATGCCCCATACCCCTATGGACAGGTACAAAAAAAACACTGCATATTCAGAATCCACCCGCTTTAAAAGGCGGCGTAAAAGTACATTGGCCATTTCCACCAGAAACAGGGCCGGCACAAACCAGGCAGCCAGATTATATTCAAACTGATGTCCTGTGATAAATGGTTCCACAAACAGATTCCATAAGCTCAAATCTCCCCCGAAGGCAAAGCCGGCTCTGTGAAGCCCCTGGACAATCATGCCATAAATCAGATTGTACACCATATACGGCCCCAGCAGACGGATTATTTTTTTCTTCGTATAGGCACCCAGCCGATGCTCGCTTCCCTTTTTGTAAAAATACCCGGAGATAAAGGCAAACAGGGGCATGTGAAAGGAGTAGTAGGGCACCAGTCCCCCGATGTCCAGATAACTGTTATTGAGATGCCCGTCCACCACAAAAAACATACCCAGGGCCGACAGGATGCAGAACTGCATATTGAACCCCGCATAGGGCTGCCCCTTCGGCATCTTTGCAGCCCGGTTCCCGCCGGGCCGGGCCGTATCAAATCGTCCTTCTGCCATGTCCGGCCTCCGTCTTATACATTTTCCTGAAATTCGATGGCGTCATTCCCATGACCGACTTAAACACCCTGTTAAAATGAGTGATGTTAGAGAATCCTGTGTCCCGGCTGATTTCCGTGATATTTTTATTGGTTTCCATAAACATCCTCTGGGCATTCATGACCCGTGTAACATTCACATACTGGATAATGGTGCTGTTGGTATACCGCTTGAACTCCCTGCACAGATAGTAGGGACTCACATAGGACATCTGGGCCAGCTGGTCTATGGATATGTCCTCCTGGTAATTCTGGTGGATATAGCTGATTACATCTGTTATCCGGTTGCGCTTTTCCGGCTTCACCGGTGTCTGAATGTTTCTGGCAATGGTCAGTAAGGCCATGTTTAACAGGGTATGGATATAGTCCTCATGATAAGCCTGAGGGTCGTCCTGTTCCTTAAGCAGGTCATCCAGCATGCGGTGCACCACCTGCTTTTCCCGCTGGTCCGGCTTATATACCCCGGTTCCCTTTTCCAGCACCTTTAACAGCTGCACGGAGTCCACTTCCTCCTTAGAAAAATACACCAGAAGCCGCTTAAACGGCACATTCTCCTGGCCGTAGGAATGGTGCATCACATAGGGGGAAAATATAAGGAATTCTCCCGGATGGATGCAGTAAAGACGGTCCTGGATAATGTGAAACCGTTCTCCTTCCTCCAGATAATATAATTCAAAATAATCATGATAATGGGACTTTGACATATTGTCATTGACTCCCTGTATGCGTTCGCCGGCAATGCTCCTTCCCTGAGCCATCATAATTCCAGCCTGGTCTATCAATCCGTTTTCTCCCTTCTTTGGTACATATATCCAATTCCCATGTTTTTATATACGTAAAACACACGGAAACACCATAGCGCTTCCAAATTAATACAGCAAGATATGTTTAATTTCCACCATAATACTGCAAATATTGTCTAGTTTAGGCGGCCTTAATTCTATATGATAATAACATAAAACCGGTTGAAATAAAACAAGGAGGCAACAATTTATGAAGGTTTGTACGAATGCTTACACGGTCGCCAAAAAGGACAGTTACTTTTCAGTGATGACCAACAGTGTGGAAATCCGCATTCTTTTTCTGACAGATTCCATCCTGCGTATCAGGGCCGGATTTGACGGCGATTTCGCGGAGGAATCCTACAGCCTTGTGATGACAGCATGGGAAGACCGGATGGATGATTTCCTGAAGGGCCGCAGAACACGGGTGGAAGCGGCAGACGCAGTCCTGTCGGACGGGGACAGGGAGGCAGTAATTGAAGGACGTATTCTGAAGGTAGTGGTGGAGAAGGATCCGTTTCGCATCTGCGTGTATGACAAAGAGGGTACCCTGCTTCACGCCGACATCGTGGATTTGGCCTATATGGAGGACAGCAACCACCGCCGGATTCACACCAGTGAGATTTCACCGGAAGACTGTTTCTACGGCTTTGGTGAGAAGAGCGGCAGCTTCAACAAAGCCCAGAAATTCATGAGCATGAGCCCCAAAGACGCCATGGGATACAACCCCAGGGAAACCGATTCACTTTACAAACATATCCCCTTTTACATAAAATTAAACCGCGGAACCAGGAAGGCTGTGGGGTATTTCTACCACAACACCTGTGAGTGCGATTTTGATATGGGCCGCGAAAAGAGCAACTACTGGAAGCCCCACAGCCGTTACCGGACAGACGGCGGCGACATTGACCTCTTCCTCATTGCAGGCCCCTCCGTGCGTCAGGTCGTGGAGCGCTATACGGATCTCACCGGCAAATCAGCCATGCTTCCCCGGTATGCGCTTGGATACCTGGGATCCTCCATGTACTATCCGGAGCTGGATAATGACTGCGATGACGCTATCCTGGATTTCATCGACACCACTAGGGAAGAGAAGATACCGGTTGACGGTTTCCAGCTTTCCTCCGGCTACTGCACCGTGGAAACGGACAAAGGCATCAAGCGCTGCGTCTTTACCTGGAATAAAAAGCGCTTCAAGGACCCCAGGGAATTCTTTGCTCAGATGGAAAAGAGAGGAGTAACCGTGTCCCCTAACGTTAAGCCCGGCATCCTCCTGATTCATCCTAAGCTGGATGAGATGAAGGCCAAAGGCATGTTTATAAAGGCCAGCGACAGCGATGAACCCGGTATCGGAACATGGTGGGGCGGCAAGGGTGTGTTCGCAGACTTTACCAACCCCTCCACCCGGACTTACTGGAAGGAAATGCTTAAGGAAAATGTCCTGGAATACGGCACCAGCTCTGTGTGGAACGACAACTGTGAATATGACAGCCTGGTGGATAAGGACTGCCGATGTGATTTTGAGGGCAAGGGCGGTACCATCGGCCAGCTGAAGTCCGTCATGTCCAATATCATGTGCCATATCACGGATGAGGCTATTCACGAAACCTTCACCAACACCCGCCCTTATATCGTGTGCCGTTCCGGCCACTGCGGCATCCAGCGCTATGCCCAGACCTGGGCAGGAGACAACCTGACCTGCTGGGACTCCTTAAAATACAACATTGCAACCATCCTGGGCATGAGCCTTTCCGGCGTAGCCAACCAGGGCTGCGACATCGGCGGCTTCTACGGACCATCGCCGGAAGCAGAGCTTATGGTGCGCTGGATTCAAAACGGTATATTCCAGCCCCGTTTCTCCATCCACTCCACCAACACCGACAACACGGTGACAGAACCCTGGATGTACGGCGACTGTACGGATTACATCCTGGAGGCTATCGGACTGCGCTACCAGTTAAGTCCCTACCTCTACTCACTGATGGAGCGGGCCCATGAAACAGGACTTCCCATCATGGAGCCCATGTGCAGTGCATTCCAGGAAGATGTGAAGTGCTACGAGGAGGGCGTGGACTTTATGCTGGGTGATTCCCTGCTGGTGGCCAATGTGGTGGAAAAGGGCGCCGTCTCCAGAAAGGTATACCTGCCTGAAGGCGAAACCTTCTACGATTTCTATACAAGGGCCGCCTATGAGGGTGGACGCACCGTGGAGCTCCCTGTGGACCTGGGATCCATACCTCTGTTTGTGAGAAGCGGAGCCATTATTCCCATGGCGGAAGACAGGCTTGATAACCTAAAGACCCAGCAGGCAGAACACATACGAATCCTGTGCGCGGCCGACAGGGACGGCCGGTTTGAGCTCTATGAGGACGACGGCATTTCCATGGACTATGAAAAGGGAGGCTGCCTGAAGACCTCCATAACCATGACAGCCGGAGAACGCACTGTTTTGGATTTCCATCAGGAAGGCCATTATGAGACAGCCGTAAAGACGCTGTATCTGGATATGATACACCGTGAGAAAGCACCTTACTGGGTTAAGGCAGACGGCGAGACCATTCCTCATTTCCTCCACAGGAGAAAATTTGAGGATGCGGACTGCGGATGGTATTACAGCCAGAGGCTTAAGTCCGTTCAGATTAAATACCCTAATCCTAAGAAGGATTATCAGGTGATCGTATCTTTTGAGCAGTTCGACCTGATTGGTATGTAAAGACAGGCATTCGCTTCCCCTCCCGCTTACAGAGGGGAAGCCGCTACATAGAAAGGGGATATTGAAAATGAAAAAATTTGCAGCAGCAATGGCAGCGGCTTTGAGTCTGGCGGTACTGGGGCTTTCCGGGTGCGCCCAGAGCGGCGCCAAGACCAGCGCGGAGGCCTCAGCGGAAAATCCCATGGTGCTTACTCTGGCTCACGGCCTCAGCGAAACCCATACGGTACATATTGCGATGACGGAATTTGCAGACAAGGTGGAGGAACGGACAAACGGACGAATCCAGGTCCGCATCCTTCCAAACGGCCAGCTGGGTTCCGAAAATGAGAACATGGAGCAGCTGATGGCCGGTGTCATTTCCATGACCAAGGTATCTGCTCCCGGCCTTGCCACCTACAACGAATCCTATCACGCCTTCGGCCTTCCCTATATCTTTGACGATACGGAAGACTTTTACCATGTAATGGATTCTGATCCGATGCAGGACTTCTTCCTTTCCTCCTCTGACGACGGATTCGTCACCCTGACCTACTACACCTCAGGCGCCCGTTCCTTTTACACCAAGAACAAGGCAATCCGCACGCCGGCTGACTTAAAGGGGCTGAAAATCCGTGTACAGGATATGAAATCCCAGACTGATATGATGAAGGCCTTAGGCGGAATCCCGGTAGCCATGTCCTACGGCGATGTATATACCTCTCTCCAGACCGGCATTATCGACGGCACTGAGAACAATGAAACAGCACTTACCACCGGCAAACATGGCGAAATCTGCAAGGTATATTCCACAGACCAGCACGCCATGATTCCCGATGTAATGGTCATGAGCGCCAAGGTATGGAAGACCATCAGTCCCCAGGACCAGAACATCATCCTGGAAGCAGCCCGCGAATCCACGGAAAGCCACAAGATTGCATGGGATGCCGCCATTGATGAGGCCATCCAGGAGGCAGAGTCCCAGATGGGAGTGGAATTCGTAAACGATGTTGACAAAGATGCGTTCCGCCAGGCCACAAGCGGTATGATTGACGATTACTGCGCACAGTATCCGGGTGTGAAGGAACTGCTTGACACCATTGATTCGGTAGAATAAGGGGAGGTAATCACATGAATGAAATATTATCTGTCATCAAAAAGTGGATGACCCGTCTTTTAGCCGGCATAGCCACTGTGCTGCTGTCCGTTATGACCCTTCTGGTCCTGTACCAGGTATTTACACGCTACGTGCTCAACAGCCCGGCTGCCTTTACCGAGGAGCTGGTGCGTTACTTCCTGATTTGGACCGGTTTCATCGGAGCTGCCTATGCCTTCATCACCAGGGAACACATGTGCCTGGTGCTGGTGCGTGACAGCTTAAGCCCGGCAGGCCGCCGGATTCTGATGACAGTTATTGATGTGCTGATTCTGCTCTTTGCCGTCTTTGTCATCACCATAGGCGGATTCAAGCTGGCGTTAAGCGCCCAGAAGGTGTTCTCCGCGCTGCTGGGGATTCCCAGAAGCCTGGTATATGCCATGGCGCCCATCTCCGGACTGTTCATCATCCTGGCACAGATTATCAACATCTATGAGGATGTAACCGGAATCACCATAGAAGGAGGGAATGAGTAATGAGTATCGGACTTACAACAGTCATTCTGTTTGCGGTATTTGGCATCCTGCTGTTCCTCAGCTGCCCAATCTCCGTCAGCATCGTAATCGCATCCATCGTAACTGCCGTCTCCAGCCTGTCCTGGGACCAGATTACCTTCATCACCATGCAGAAGATGAACAGCGGCGTGGAGAGCTTCTCCCTGCTTGCCATCCCTCTCTTTATCCTGGCCGGCAACATCATGAATAACGGCGGAATCGCCAGACGCCTTGTCAACTTTGCCAAGCTGTTTGTGGGCTGGATTCCAGGTTCCCTGGCCCAGGCCAACATTGTGGGCAACATGCTCTTTGGCGCGCTGTCCGGTTCATCCGTGGCAGCTGCATCCGCCATGGGCGGCTGTATCTATCCCATCCAGAAAGACGAGGGCTACGACCCTGCCTTTGCCACAGCCGTCAACATTGCCTCGGCTCCCACCGGACTCCTGATCCCCCCTACCAGCGCATTCATCGTGTACTCCACGGTAGCAGGCGGCGTGTCCATATCCACTCTGTTCATGGCCGGATACATTCCCGGCATACTGATGGGCGTTGGCTCCATGGTGGTGGCTTTCATTTACGCCAAAAAGCATAAATATCCGGTATCCGGCCGCACCCCCATGAAGGAAGCCGTAAAAGTGACATTGGAAGCCATTCCCAGCCTGCTGCTCATCATCATTGTAATCGGCGGTATCGTGGGAGGCATCTTCACTGCCACTGAGGGAGCAGGTATCTGCGTGCTTTACTGCCTGATTCTTTCCATCTGTTACAAGAGCCTTACCGTGAAGTCCTTCATGAAGATTCTAGTAAGCAGCTCATGCACCAGCGGCATCATCCTGTTCCTGATATCCGCTTCCTCCGCCATGTCCTTTGTCATGGCATACTCAGGAATCCCGGCAGCCATCAGCGAGGGCATCATGTCCATATCCACCAACAAATACGTGATCCTGCTGCTGATGAACATAATCCTGATGGTTGTGGGAATGTTTATGGATATCACGCCGGCTATCCTGATTTTTACTCCTATTTTCCTTCCTATCGCCCAGAGTTTAGGAATGACTGACATTCAGTTCGGCGTCATGTTAATCTTCAATATGTGCCTGGGCAACATCACGCCTCCTGTTGGTTCCGTACTGTTCGTGGGCTGCGGCATCAGCAAAATCAGCATTGAACAGGTGACCAGAACGCTGCTTCCCTACTTTGCGGTACTGTTCCTCCTGCTTATGGCCGTTACCTATATACCGGCGCTGTCGCTGGGTATTCCGGGCCTGATGGGATTAATTTAGGGAAATCATAAGATGCGTTTTAGTATGCAACATAACAGCAGGCCGCCCGGGCATATTGCCCGGGCGGCCTGCTGTCTGTGTATTTCCCTGACCTGTTGGCTTTGGATCCTGTCCGCCTAACAATCACATGTGTTCTCAACATAATGAAGAAATTCAATCCGTTCAGGACTTACTCCTTCCTTATCCGTGCTTTCTCTACAGCACCTTCTCCAAAAATCCTCTGGCTCTGTCGCTCTTGGGATTCTTAAAGAACTCATCCGGGTTGGCGTCCTCCACTATCTGCCCGTCATCTATAAAACAGATGCGGTCCGATACCTCCCTGGCAAATCCCATCTCATGGGTTACCAGGGCCATGGTAATGCCTGTATGAGCCAGGTTCTTAATGACCTCCAGAACCTCCTTTACCATCTCCGGGTCCAGGGCGCTGGTGGGTTCATCAAACAGCATAATCTGCGGCTCCATGGCCAGGGCCCTGGCTATGGCAATTCTCTGCTTCTGGCCGCCGGACAGCTTTCCAGGATAGGCGTCCGCCTTCTCCACCAGACCCACCAGTTTCAGAAGCTCCAGGGCGTTTTCCGCTGCCTTGTCCTTTGGTATCTTGTTCACCTTCACCGGGGCATAGGTCATATTTTCCATGACCGTCATATGGGGAAACAGGTTAAAATGCTGGAACACCATGCCGATATTCTTTCTGACAGCCTGGATATCAGCCTTTGGAACCGTAATATCCGTACTGTCTATGAACACCTGACCCTTGGTGGGCTTTTCTAACAGGTTGATGCATCTTAAGATGGTGGACTTACCGGATCCTGAGGGACCAATCAGCGTAACCACCTGGCCCTTCTCAATATTCAGGTTAATCCCCTTTAATACTTCCAGGTTACCGAAGCTTTTATGCACATCACGAAACTCTATCACTTCTGTTCACCCACCTTTCCAGACGGCTGGCAACTGCCGACAATATCATGACAAATACGTAATAAATAACCGCAATGACCAGGTAGGGTTCAAAGAACCGGAAGGTCAGGACCGTAATCTGGTCCGCAGCCCTTAAAAGCTCCACCGCACCGATGTAGGACAGGATGGAAGACTCCTTTAACAGGGCAATGGCCTCATTTACCAGGCTGGGAAGTATGTGCTTCACAGCCTGCGGAATGATGATGTCCTTCATCATATCCCCATAGCCAATCCCCAGTGACATGGACGCCTCATACTGTCCCTTGTCCACACCCATGATTCCTCCACGGAATATTTCCGAGACATAGGCTGCGGAGTTCAGTGTAAATGTAAGGATTCCGGACTGGGTGGTGGTCAGTGTGAAACCCAGCAGCTGCGGCAGTCCAAAATGGACAATACACAGCTGTACCAGGAGAGGCGTTCCCCTGAAAATGGATGTATAAAACCTTCCGAACCATATGAGAGGTTTATATTTGCTGATTTTAACAAGAGCCAGTACGATGCCCAGCAAAAACCCCAGCACGGCGCAGATTGCCGTAATCTTCAGGGTGAGCAGTGCTCCATGGTATAGGAATGGCCAGTATTGCCAAACGCTGGTAAAATCTAATTTCATATGTGCAGCCCCTTTTTACATTGCCTTAGTCCAGGATGAACTGTTCGCTTAAATGGCTTGCGATGATATCATCCAGTTCTCCGTTTTCCATCATTTCCTTCAGTGTGTTGTTAAATGTCTCATAGTAAGGGGATTCCTTGGGGAAACCGATGGCAAAACAGTCATCATCCACCTTATCCATAAGGCTCAGTTTAAGCCCCTCGTTGTTCTTTAAGAACTCTGTTGCGCCTGCGCCGTCAACGATACACGCGTCGGCCCTCTTACTCTTTACTTCCTCGATACAGGCAGGGCTGCCCTGGATGCCAACGGTCACCGCCCCTTCCACGCTCTCCGCTACCTGCTGGTAGTTGGTGCCGAACACATAGGCAATCTTCTTACCCTTCAGAGAATCCAAATCCGGGTAATTATCCTCTGCCCTGTACACAATGGCATTTCTGGGATAGAAGAAGATTTCGCTGAAATCCAGTGTTTTCTCCCTCTCTGCCGTAGGCGCCATACCGCCGCTGCAGAAATCAATCTGGCCGGCCTGGATAGCAGCCATCAGGCTCTTAAAGGGCATGTCCACAAATTCCACCTGGCCGCCGTTTTTTTCCACAACAGCCTTTACAATATCAATATTCATACCTACATAGGTCTTGCTTCCGTCTGCCGCCATCTCGATGGATTCAAACGGAACAAAGGTAGCGGAACAGCCCACCTTCACGGTTTTGCCGGAAAATGGATTCTCTGTGGCAGTGTCCGCGGAATTCTCTCCTGCTTCATCTGACTTCTCCTCAGCTCCTGCCGCCGGGGTCTCCGCCGCGTCCTTACCTGCCCCGTCCTTGTCCGCAGCCTCCTGGGCGGCGGCCTGAGAAACGGCCGTGGTGGCATCTGCCCCGCCGGAACATGCGGTGAGTGCGCCTGCTGTCAGAACAGCGCACAGCAATAGTGCAATTTTTTTCATAATAATTCTCCTCTCTGTTATATGTATATAAAAATAAAAAGTCTGCTTTCTGCAAACCTTATCCCTTCCCTCTGCCTGACCGGCATTAATAAAGGAAGAACTTGCATAATCATAGCATAAATATACATCAGATTCAATAGATTCCGGGCTTTTTTCTGCCCCTGTCTATGGCCTTTCCCACCCTTGTCCCCCTAATTCTCACTCTGTGTCTTACTCCGTAATACCAGATTTATCCAACCTGGCCCATGCCTTTGGTTGACTTACCAACTGTCCATGTTATAATGAAAACCAGAAATGAATAAAAGGAGCAATTTACCATGTCATATGAAATAGACGGCAGGACAAACGGACCTGCCATAACCTGGCCCGGACGCGCCAGGATTGCTGTCATGGTCACATTTGATTTTGACGCAGAATACCTGCGCATGTCCAGGGCTGCCTCCAAAGGTACCACCATCGGATTCACGGATTATTCCCGGGGCCAGTACGGTCCCCGAGAAGGTCTGAAACGGTGTCTGGATATGCTGGACACCCATGATATTAAATCCACCTTCTTTGTGCCGGGAATCGTTGCGGAAAAATACACTGCCCAGGTGGAATCCATCCATGCCAGAGGCCATGAAATCGCCTGTCACGGGTATATGCATGAATCCGTCCGCGGCATATCCGCGGAAGAAGAAACTGAAATACTGGAAAAAAGCGAGGCTATACTAAAACGCATCACGGGACGGCGTCCCGTGGGACACAGGGGGCCTGAGAGCATCATCCATCCATTTACCCCTGAGCTGCTGGCACAGCGCGGTTACCTGTACAGTTCCTCCATGAAAGACTGCGACTGGGCATATCTATGGGAAAAGGACGGGCAGGTCCTTCCGCTGGTGGAGCTGCCGTGTGATATTACCATGGATGACTTTACCTATTTTTATTTCACCTTCAGCGACCCTGCTGTGCGCTCCATGTATACCAACCGGGAAGTATTCGGAAACTGGAAGGATGAGTTCGACGGCCTTGTGGAAGAGGGAAATAAAATCTTTATCCTGAAGCTTCATCCCCAGATGATAGGACGCGCCAGCCGGATTGCCGCCCTGGGAAACTTCATTGCCTATATGAAGCGCCACGGCGCCTGGATTACCACCTGCGAGGAAGCGGCGCGGTATGTACTGGCACAGGCAGAAGCCAATCAGGAGAATCCTGAAAAAGGAGGTGCAGCCCTATGATGACCTGGCCTGACAACAAGCGTATCGCTGTCATGATGGCATTTGATCTGGACGCAGAGACCATGTGGACCACCAGAGGCGACGGCAACCATGACCATATAACCAACTTATCCCGGGGCGCATACGGCCCCAAGCAGGGCGTACCCAGAATCCTGGACATGCTGGATGTGTATGGGGTAAAGGCAACCTTTTTCATTCCCGGCGTTATAGCGGAACATTATCCCCTGGTGGTAAAGGAAATCAGCCGCAGGGGCCATGAAATCGGATTTCACGGATACCTCCATGAGGAATCCACCGCCACTTCCTACGAGGAGGAAGATGCCACCATGACCCGCTGCGAGACCATTATAAAGGATCTGACCGGACAGTCCATAGCAGGACACCGCGGACCGGGTGGCGTGATACACGATTACAGCCTGAGACTGTTTCTGGAGCACGGCTACCTATACAGCTCCAATTGGAGGGACTCCGACGGTCCCTTTATCCATACCATAGACGGCCGGCAGGTTCCTCTGGTAGAGCTTCCCAAGGATTCTATTTTTGACGATACCGCATACGATTTTTACACGGATTCTGCTCCGGAACGGTATGAACTGAAATCCCCCCGGGAAATGTTAGAAATCTGGAAGGATGAATTTGATTCCCTGGCAGCGGAAGGCAGGATGATTAACTTTGTCCTCCATCCACAGTTCATAGGACGCGCCAGCCGGGTAAACATGCTCAGTGAGCTTATAGGCTATATGCTGTCCCATGGGGCCTGGATTGATACCAACCGGGCAGTGGCGGAGTATGTGCTGGAAAACCGGGATTTATTAAAGCCTGACAGATAAATCTTATCCCCGCTTTATCTGCTCTGGGCCAACTTTCATAAAACATAACAGCAGGCGCCTCCTTTCAGACTCACGTCAAAAGGAGGCGCCCTCATGTTCAGATAACCATATTCAAATAACCAATTTCAGATAAGCCCATCCATATGCTCATATCATATACATCTCAGAACAAGGTCTGCTGCTCATACTCACAATCCCTTTCCAGCTGGGGCGGTTCCTGGCCCAGCAGTTCCTTTGTCTTTGCACTGTCCAGAATCCATTCCCTAACCTGTTCCCTCTCAAGAACCAGAGGCATACGGCTGTGGACAGGGGCCATGGACGCATTGGCCTGGGTGGTCAGTATAACGAAGTGTTCCCCGTCCTCATACCTGCCATAAAATCCTGCCAGGAACAGAATCCGGCTCCCTTCCTTAGTGAATGTAAATTTCTCTTTATTCTTATTCCACTCATAAAACCAAGAAACCGGGATCACTGCCCGGCGCATGCTCACACTGTCCCGGAACATCCGCTTTTCAAACACCGACTCTGACCTGGCATTAAAAACCAGCCCCTTTCCGCCCGGCCCGGGATACCCCCATTTCTGCCTGCAGACCCGCAGACTCCCGCCCCGGCCCGCGTAAGAAGCTGTCCCGGCGTTCTTTGCCGGGGCCGGTACATTAGATGCCTCTTCCAGGGCTGCCACAATGACCGGCGCCATGTCGCCCGGATGGATGTCCCGGTCCAGAACTCCCAGTTCCAGTTTCCAGTCCTTCTGCTCCGTTATGTCTCTTATCTCATCTAATAACTCCGCGCTGAAATGATATCTGCCGCACATGAAATTCCTGCCCGCCTTTCCTGAGTATTCCATTCCTATGGCGGCATTTTGTCCGCCTACTGTATTATATACCCAAACCCTTAAAAATCAATGCAGGCAGTGAGCAGGAACGCAGCCAAAGCTCCATTACCTCACAGCTTCCAGTATCCCCTCACTGAATGTGGGGTGAGGGAATATAACCTTAGCCATATCCTCCAGCGTCAGCCCGTTGGCCATAGCCACCGCAAACTGGCTGATCATATCCGTGGCCCTGGCACACATCATCTGGGCGCCCAGGATGCGGTGTGAACCGCTGTCCGCCACCACCTTTATAAATCCCCTCTCCTGCTGGGACAGAATAGACTTGCCGTTGGCAGACATGATATACTTCTTTGTCACTGCTTCCATTCCCCGGGCCTTGGCCTCATCTGCGCTGATTCCCACGCAGCCGATTTCCGGATTGGTATACACACAGGACGGAATGATATCCGTGCGGATCACCATATCCTCTCCTGCCATATGCGCCACTGCGTTTCTGCCCTGGGCAGTGGCTGCATGGGCCAGCTGAATGCCGCCCGTCACATCGCCAATGGCATATATGCCCGGTACGCTGGTTTCATATTTTTCATCCGTGATAATACGCCCGCGTTCCATGGCCATATCCTTCACTTCCCGGCTGCTTTCATCGGTTATAAGACCGCCTGTATAAGCCCTGCGGCCCGTAGCGATAAGGATGCCGTCCGCCCTGGCCTCGCAGGGTTTGTCCTTTTCCGTATATCGGCATATAAGTCCTTTTCCATCCTCTGTCTGAAGGATCTCCTCCACCTTTGCCCCCGTATGGATATCCACATTTCTTTTCTTCATAATCATTTTCAGGTTCTGGGCAATTTCCTTATCCATGGTGGGCAGAATACGGTCCAGGGCCTCAATAACAGTCACACCATGGCCCAGGGAACTGTATACAGACGCAAATTCCATACCGATTACTCCGCCGCCTATAATAATCAGATGTTCAAACATATCCTTTTTGTCCAGCAGACCGTCACTGGTGACCACTCCCGGCAGGGATGAGCCTGGTATGGGCGGGCACGCGGGAACGGAACCAGTGGCAATGAGAATATGGCTGGTTTCCAGAACCACCTGGTCCTGTTTCTGTCCGCCCGGTTGTTCCTCTGATTTCCCCTCCGGTTTGCCTTCCGATTTTCCCTCTGATGTATCCTCAGCCGCCGCCACCTTTACATGCTCCCTGTCCAGTATGGTTCCCGTACCGTAATAAACTGAAATCTTGTTGGTTTTCATAAGGGAGGCAATGCCCTTTCTCAGCTGTTCCAGCACTTCATCCTTTCGTTTCTGGACCATCTCCATGTCAACCGCGGGTTCCCGGACCGTCAGGCCGATGGATGGCCCTGACTGTAATTCATGGTACAGCTCTGCTGTGTGGATGATTGTTTTGGTGGGAATGCATCCCCGGTTCAGGCAGGTGCCTCCCAGCTCACGGTTTTCCACCAGAGCGACCTTCATTCCCTTTTGAACCCCTTCAATGGCGGCCTCATATCCGCCCGGCCCCGCGCCAATCACCACCAAATCAAATTTGTCAGCCATATAAACCTAACCTCTCTTCCATTTATGTTCTGCGTTTACAGCGATTCCCTCACAAGGGTCATGATATCCTCTTTTATCCGGCATGACTGCGGTTCATCCGCGCCCGTATATTCCCCTGCCTGAAACGCGTCTGTTCCCATGGCTTTTACCGCCCTGCATATATCCTCCTCCGCATAGGCGCAGCCCTTAAGCTGTTCAGCCAGCATTCCGATCATCTCCTGGTCCATGGCGTCTGAAAATACATTCACATCCTGTATCATGCCTTCATCCACATGAAACTGTATCTGGATATTGCCCCATGGAAACCGTTTCTCCATTTCATACTCAAAGGGGATCTTCCTTCCGTATTTCCACTGCCAGGAAGCAAATTTCTCTGTCCGGGCATCTATGTCCGGCTGAGGCAGCTCCCCTTCCTCCATCCTTACGGCAGGCTGACCATAAACCTTGGAAAATGCCTCCACCAACGCCGACTTTACTTCCTCCAATGTGATATCCGGCTTAAACTCGCATAAATTGGCCACCCTGGACTTTACAGAGGTCACTCCTTTGGAGGCCAGCTTCTCTTTTGATACATTCAGATACCGCGACATATTTTCCTTGTCCGCCCGTATCAGTATGGTTCCGTGATGGTAGCAGCCGTCCCCTGTTCTGTAAAATGCGTTGCCTGAGAACTTGCGTCCATCCACCGTGATATCATTACGCCCCGTCTTCTCAGCATGGATTCCCAGACTCCTTACGGCTTCCAGTATTACATCCAGCTGCCGTGAAACATCATAATCGCCGGCGCCCACAATAAATGTAAAATTCAGATTCCCCAGATCGTGGAACACCGCGCCTCCGCCGGAGAGCCGGCGCACTAAATATCCGTTCTCCTGTTCCAGGAAATTCACCCTGCATTCCCTCCAGCAATTCTGGTTCTTTCCTATCACCACCGTATGGCGGTTCTGCCACAGATACAGAATGCAGGTTCCCTGGGGAACATGAAGGGTCATGTATTCCTCCATGGCCAGATTCCGGTAGGGGTATGTATTATCTGTCTCCATCCACACAAGTCTGTTTATCATGTCAGTCTCCATTCTATAGAAAGGCTGCCTGGGCAGCCCCTTCCCCGGCCATGTACGGATATCCGGGATATCCATACATAACCAGGGACATGCCGGCTGTCCAGGCAGTCCTATTTCATTTTCATCATTCCCATGTATAGCGCAGTACCGGCTTACGGGCCGCCGTAACCTCATCCGGTCTTCCAATCGGTGTAAGGTGGGGCGCACTGTGAAGTGCCTCAGGATCTGCCAGGGCCTGCTCGTAAATCTTATGGAATACCTCGATTGCCTCATCCAGTGTCTCCCTGGACTCTGTCTCAGTAGGCTCCACCATCAGCGCCTCATGTACAATCAGCGGGAAGTACATGGTCGGCGGATGGATGCCGTAATCCAGAAGGGCCTTGGCGATATCCATAGCGGATATATCCTTGTCATGCTTCATCTTCTCCAGACTCATGACAAACTCATGCATGCAGGTCTCGTTGTAGGCCATGTCATAGACATCCGACAGCTTCACCCTCATATAGTTGGCATTCAGCACTGCATTGCGGGCAGCCTCCGGGATGCCCTCCTTTCCAAGGGTCAGGATATAGGACAATGCCTTAACCACCACCAGGAAGTTGCCGTAGAACATCTTCACATCCCCAAGGGAATCCTGCGCCTTCACAAAGTGGTATGTATCCTCTTCCTTTTCCACACGCACGCCAGGTATAAAGGGCTTTAAGATTTCCTTGCAGCCCACAGGACCGCTTCCTGGCCCGCCGCCGCCGTGAGGTGTGGAGAATGTCTTGTGCAGGTTCAGATGGACCACGTCAAATCCCATGTCACCCGGCCGCACAATGCCCATAACCGCGTTCAGGTTGGCGCCGTCATAATAGCACAGTCCGCCTGCATCATGTACGATTTTGGTAATCTCCAGAATGTTCTTGTCAAATAATCCCACGGTATTGGGGTTGGTCAGCATCAGACCGGCTGTGTCCTCCCCTACCGCTGCCTTTAACTGCTCCAGATCCACGCAGCCGTCCTCCCTGGACGGAATGCTCACCACGTCGTAGCCGCACATGGACGCACTGGCCGGATTGGTTCCGTGGGCAGAGTCGGGAACAATAATTTTGGTACGTTTGGTGTCATTGTGATGTACATGGTATGCCTTGATTAAAAGCAGTCCTGTAAACTCACCGTGTGCGCCTGCTGCCGGCTGGAATGTCATTGCATCCATGCCCGTGATTTCGCAGAGATATTTCTCCGCCAGATATAAAACTTCCATGGAACCCTGCACCGTAGCCTCCGGCTGCAGCGGATGGACTCCCCTAAAACCCTTTAAAGCGGCTGCTTCCTCATTTACCTTGGGATTGTACTTCATGGTACAGGAACCCAGAGGATAGAAACCGTCGTTGACACCGTGGGAACGCTTTGCCAGCTCCGTATAATGGCGGCTTATTTCATTTTCCGACATGTGCGGAAGGCGGGGCTGTTTCTCACGGATATGTGCTTTTTCAAAAGATACCTGTGGCACGTCACAGGGACTGATTAAATCCAGTCTTCTCCCGGCTGACCCTTTTTCAAATACAAGTTTCATGAACCGCACACCTCCTTTTGTCCGCATTCCCTGTGAAGCGCCTCCCGTACAGCAGAGGCAAGTTCATCCATCTCTTCCCTGGTGTTCATCTCCGTAGCGCACCAGAGGATTTCCCTGTCGGAAAGCGGCAGTCCGCCCAGGATTCCCTTGCTTTCCAATGCCCTTAAAATGTGGGCGCTGTCCGTGCACCCGCCCTCAGGGCTTACGGTAACGAACTCATGGAAAAATTCACAGTTATGCTTTGGCTCAAGTCCTGCTTCCTTTAATACATCCCTGAGATAGTGGGCCTTGGACATGCACTGGCCTGCTGCCTTAGCCATACCGTCTGCTCCCATGGCTGTCATATATACAGAGGCGGTCAGAGCGCACCATGCCTGGTTGGAGCACACGTTGGAGCTGGCCTTCTCACGGCGTATATGCTGTTCACGGGCCTGGAGAGTAAGAACAAATGCCCTTCGTCCCTCATGATCGGCTGTCTCGCCTACAATACGGCCCGGAAGCTTCCTGGTCATGGCTGCCGTGGCTGTCATAAAGCCCAGATAAGGTCCTCCAAACGCCAGAGGCATGCCAAGAGGCTGGCCGTCGCCCACAGCGATATCCGCCCCGTATTCTGCCGGGGTCTTCATAACAGCCAGGGCCATGGGGTTGCAGCCCATGATGTACTTGGCGCCGGCCTCATGGACGATGCGGCCCAGGGCGTCCCCGTCCTCTATATTGCCGTAATAGTTGGGCTGCTGCACATAGAAGCAGGCGGCCTGGGGGTCTGCCTTCAGCATCTCTTCCAGAGCTGCCCCATCCGTTACCCCGTCTTTTTCCGGAACCATAACAACCTTTGTATTGCTGCCAAAGCAGTATGTCTTCATGACCTCGATAACGCCCGGATTTGCAGCCGCAGAAATATAGGCTGTGGTTTTCTTTCTCTCCTTACACATGGCAATGGCTTCCGCCGCAGCCGTGGCACCGTCGTATATGGATGCATTGGAGGCGTCCATTCCTGTGAGTTCACAGAGCATGGTCTGATACTCGAATATGGACTGGAGGATGCCCTGGCTGATTTCCGCCTGATAAGGCGTATAGGCAGTGACAAACTCCTCTTTTGACGTCACGTTTGAAACAATGGCAGGTATGTAGTGGTTATAAGCCCCTGCCCCCCTGAAAATATGGCGGAACACAACATTCTTACCGGCTATGTCCTCCATTCTTGCCTTAACTGCCTGCTCGCTGAGTCCTGAAGGGATATTGACCCCTTCCTTCAGCATTACCTCATCCGGTATATGGGAGAACATCTCCTCAAAGCTGGCATATCCAATCTCACGAAGCATCTCCTGCTGCTCCTGCTTCGTACCTGGTACATAACTTCCCATATAATCTCACCTCACCTCTCATGGGATGGAATACCTTCCCCGCCTTAATCCCCTAATCCAGGGTCTTCACATATTCCTCATACTCTGCCGCGCTCATTAACTGCGCTGTGCCGGTTACATTCTCCACCTTCATGAACCATGCCTCATAAGGCGCCTCGTTGATGGATTCCGGGGCGTCTAACAGTACCTCGTTGATCTCGGCCACTGTGCCGCTTACCGGTGAATACACATCGGATACAGCCTTTACGGATTCCACATCTGCAAACGGCTCTCCCTCTGTCACCTCGTCCCCTGCTTCCGGCAGGTTTACGAATACCAGATCCCCAAGAGCGTCCTGTGCATAATCAGACACTCCCACTAAAACCGTGCCGTCCTCCAGGGTCTTTACCCACTCATGTGACTTTGCATACTTTAAATCTTCTGGAAAATTCATTCTTAATACCTCCTTGAACATGCTGTTCTTTATTATATTTTAAAAACTTGTTTATTATATCCCATAAATTACTGCCGTTTATAAAATGGCAGCTTCACTACCTCCGCGGCCACGCGGCGCCCGCGCACATCCACTTCCAGCGCTGTCCCCGGATCCTTAAACCCTATGTCAACCAGGGCCATGGCTGCCGGATATCCCAGGAACGGGCAGTGTGTGCCGGAGGTGGTCATACCCACCTGCTGTTCTCCTATGTAAACAGGCTGGTGCTCCCTGATGATGCCGCGGCCGGTTACCTTTAATCCCACACGCTTCCTGGTCAAAGGTCCCTTGTCCTGGATAGCCTGTTTTCCGATGAAATCATCCTTATCCATCTTCACAAAGATTCCCAATCCGGCTTCCTTGGGAGAAATAGTATCGTCCATCTCATGTCCGTACAGAGGCATGCCTGCTTCCAGCCTCAGGGTATCCCTGGCGCCCAAACCACACGGAATCAGGCCCTCATCCTTTCCTGCCTCCATGAGCAGTTCCCACATCTTAGGCGCATCCTCCGGCGCCAGATAAATCTCCACTCCGTCCTCTCCGGTATAACCGGTTTTGGAAATGATGCATTTCATGCCGCCCACCATGCGGTCAAAAAGGCAGGTATAGTATTTTTCAGGAATATCTTCCTCCTTCGCCACCTTTTTAAGCACATCCATTGCTTTTGGTCCCTGCAGGGCAAGCTGTGCCACCTGGGAGGAAATATCATCAAACACAACATCCCCTGACTGGTGGGCCTTCATCCACGCATAGTCCTTATCCTTGTTGGCAGCGTTCACCACGATAAAATAGCAGTCATCCCTGACCTTATACACAATCAGGTCATCCACCACGCCTCCCTGTTCATTGCACATGGGGCTGTATCTGGCCTGGCCCTCCGCCATGACCGTATAGTCATTGGTCAGGAGCATGTTCAGATTCTTAAGGGCGTCCGGTCCTTTGCAAATCACTTCCCCCATGTGTGACACGTCAAAAAGACCGCATTTGGTACGCACTGCCATGTGTTCCTCGATAACGCCTGTTTCGTACTGTACCGGCAGAAGATACCCTGCAAAAGGTACGATCTTGCCCTTATACGTTACGTGAGTGTCGTAGAGAGGTGTTTTTAACAAAACCTCCCCTGCTGTTTCTGTTCCCATAATCACTACCTCCTTCATGAAATTGTCTGGTCCTTAACAATCATAGACTATGAAAGCGCACGAACAAAAGATGTTCATGCGCTCTGTCCTTGGACCTGAAAGATTTGGCTTCTTCGGTGCTATGCTCTCCAGAGTATCGTCCGGTATCCGGTCCTTTTGCCTGAGAGTTTTCCGCTTCCCCTTCGGCGCTGTGTTCTGTATGCTGATAATACACGGATACGCTATATCAAGCGTATTCTGTATCTTTCATACATTTTGGTCAGTCTCTCCCGAATCCATCTTCCGATGATATAAAATTGTCCGCAAACGCAAATCCCACCGGCTTGCCTTGTGCTAATCCCATACTAACACAGGCGCGATTTTCAGTCAATAGCTAAAAAGTGTTTAAATTTTAACACATCAATCGCATTTTTCGCCTTATTTTCCAAACTTATTTTCACGAATATTTTACGGTTTATTTAGAAAAAATACTGGTAATCTCCTATGAAGTAGTATATAATGAGCAAAGGTGATGAGGCGAAGGGGTTCCTTTGGCCTCATTCTTGTATGAGTACGGTTTTAGGTGAGCAAAATCTTAAGTGAAAGAAGGTGACAAGATGCATAAGTTTATGCGGACAGTAGGATTCAGTATGTACCAGAAAAAACAGGATATGGCGAAGCTTTTAAAGCGTCTGGTAAAAGAAGCGGAGATGACCGGCCGCCTGGCGGAACAGGAAGGCAGCAGGTTCTGTGAACTGCGAACGGAAGTGGCCCCCGGCATGGGAGTTGCCATGATAGGCGAGATGAGCCCCAAAGGAACATTCAGCCGCGAGTATTACTTTCCCTATGTCAAGAACCCGGATGTAAGTTCAGAGGCGGAATGTTCCATCCAGCGCCACACGGAGCGTGAAACTTATGCAGGCCTTCTTGATGAATACAGGGTGGGCATATCCCTAATCTTCTACATGGAAAATTCCATGGAGTACAGGATGCGCCGCAGCGCCCGCCAGCCTGTCCAGCCAAAGGGAGCCGCCCTTACAGGACTGGCAGTCCAGGGTAAGGTGCTGCTGCCTGTCAATAAGACGGAAAAACAGGCAGAGGACTCCCGTCAGGCCGCCAAAAAACGCAGCAGTCTCCTGGAAGCCGCAAAACACGGCGATGAGGACGCCATTGAGACGCTGACCATAGAGGACATCGACCTCTATTCCATGGTATCCAGACGGATTGCCCATGAAGATGTGTACTCCATCATAGAGACATGTTTCATGCCCTGCGGCATAGAGTGCGACCAGTACTCCGTCATAGGGGAAATCACGGAAATCAGCACCAGCGCCAACCGGATTACCAAGGAAGAAATATATAACCTGAAGCTGGACTGCAACGATATGGTATTCCATGTGGCCATCAACAAACAGGACCTGTTAGGCGAGCCACGGATAGGACGGCGCTTTAAGGGACAGGTGTGGATGCAGGGTACGGTGCTGTTTTAAAGGGATGTTTCAACGGGATGTTTATTTGAAAATAGGACTTGATTTTTTTTACCACTTAGGTTATTATATAAGGCGGACCGCATGAGTATCATACGGCCCGCCTTATATTTGTGTTTCTGTAGCTCAGCAGGATAGAGCGTCCGCCTCCTAAGGGCTTGTTGGAGCAATCGCCCAACACTGAAAATTTTATACAAGTCCATGTACCTCAGTAGGATAGAGGGTCCGCCTCCTAAGCGGAACGCCGCAGGTTCGACTCCTGTCATGGACGCCAGTAAACAACGCTGTAAGCCTTTATTTTTAAGGGTTTACAGCTTTTTGAATATCACGAACACGAAAGCAAATGTACGGCTGCCTATGTCCGTGGGAGTTTCCAAAAGTCATTTATTTTACAAGAAAGCTTGCTAACACTCATTTAAGGTAGATGATGGTTTCATAGATTTTTGCTGTATTTGCTAACACTTTTCGATTAGCAGTTTTTTTCTGTTTGGAACAAAGCCCTTTGCTAACAGTAAGAAAGTGATTCTTTTAAGAGCTTGTCTTTCGTTTCCGGTGTCATGGATTTTAGCAATTCAAGCAGAAGTTTATCGCTATCACTGATGGATTTCTGTGCTTCCGAAAGTGGCTTGTGTTCCGGTTCCTCTGTATCAAGGGTGTCATAAAATTCTTCATCCAGCTTCTTTGCATTAAGCCGTCTGTCTTCATCCACGATTTCAGAGTAAACATCTGTTACCATCTCCGCTTCGGCGTGACCTGTATCTCCCTGAACAGATTTAATATCACCATGCGTCATTTTGAGCTTATACTTTGTGCTTAAATGGCGTAGGCTGTGAAAAACAACAGTTTCAAAATTGTGTTCCTCACATAGCATTGTAAATCTGTTCCGAACAATGCGGCTTTCTACGGGATTCCCATTTTCAAGAGCAATAACGAGGTTATAATCGTTATAGGCACTTCCTAAAAACTCTTTTAATTCCTGCTGGTCTTTCTTGTATTGAACCAGTAATTGAGCAAGCGTTGTCGGCAGCCATACGGTACGATTACTTGTTTCTGTTTTGGGTGTTTTTAACACCAGCCTTGTAGTACAGTGGGGCTTCTGGGTTGGGAAAATTTTAATAATATCTTTTTCTTTCAGCTTTTGCATAGCTGATTGAGAAATTCTTGCCAGCTCCTTATTGACGATAACTCTTGCATTATTATTTGCAATAGCTTCTTCATCAATAATCACATCATCCCAAGTAAGCCCCGTAATTTCGCCTACTCTTAATGAGCAGGCAAACGCCAAGTGCATACAAAGCAGGAGTAAATCATCATCCACAAGTTTGATTGCTTCCTTGAATGTCTGTACATTCCAAACCTTACGTTTTACCTTTGGTACTTTAGGCAAGGTGGCTAGGGAAGCCGGATTCCGCATTTTGCTGTCCAGATATTCCCAACGGATAGCCTGATTTAAGGCACAGCGGATAATATCATGGATTTTCTTAATGTTGGCAGGCTGCACACAGCGACCAGTCGCTTTTCGGTTAGCACGAGGAACTTCTGGAACACTCAACAGGCCATTGTAATATTGAGAAAGTTTTTTCGTGGTGATTTCATTTAACTTCCAATCTCCAATAAGCGGATTGATATAGTTGTTAATCGAACTCAATTTACTGCTGTAAGTATTGGCAGACCACTTCGATACACCATATAGATTGACAAAAGTAACAAGAAATTCCTTTAAAGTGATTTCATCATCTGGGGTATCTATTGCTTGCTCTGCTTCCTCACGCTGATGGGCGAATTGTTCTTCTAAAGGGACGAGAACATATCCATAGGTTTGTTGATAAAATTCAATAAACGCTTTTCGTGCCTTTGCTTCTTTTTTGGTTTCTAGGGTGTCCCATTTCTGCTTTCTTTCGCCTGTATCATCCATATACCAGTAAATAACTGAAAATTTTGATTTTCTTTGTTTGATTGAAGCCATATTATCTCTCCTTAAATGATTATTCGTGTAACCATTTATCGAAAGATATTTTAGATACTCTAATCATCCTGCCAGCTCTGATATAGTGAAATTGACCGCTTTTGACTAAAGCATATGCCGACTTCATGCTGATGTTTAAAAGAGCTGCTATTTCCTCTACCGTATATGTCTTTTTTTCAGACGTTGTAATACCGTGTGTATTCTCTTTACCATCTAACATAAGATTAAGGCTCCTTTCTATGATGGTAACAGTAAAATACACCTCTCTAACATCTTGAGTATAACACAGGAAATTAAAGTTTTGTAGAGGTTCAGTGCATTTTACTGTGAGCAAGTCAGCCGAACAGCTTTCGCTAAAGCTCATGGGAATCTCACCCCTGCATGGTTCTCATCCAGCCGTACCCTTTGCCAGCGGTGCTACATCATCACACGGACTAAGGCTGTACGGAAGTATCATTATCACGATAGAAAGGTCATGGCAGCAGCTCTGCAGTAAGCTGCTTATGGAACACTGGCAGGAATCGCTATCCGGTTTCATCCCTCCTTTGGTGGGTTACGGCGTGCCAGCCCAACGGCTCTCTTTCTATCGAAACGTATTCGGCTGCTTTATGCTGCGTTGATTAGACGCTTTCTTTTTCAAGGAACTATCCGGCTTGTCAGCCTGTTAAAATGCACTGACAGCAATACATTTTAATAGACTGGCAAGCTCTGTCTGGGAAGCATGGGCTTGTCCATGCTTCCACAGGAGAGCGTTATTTTTAGTTTGATTCCCTGATTTCAAAAGATAAAATTTTTGCAATCAGACGTGTTTCCATCCGGCGGCGTAGGGTTTCATCTACAACCATGTGGGTATTTCCGTATTCGTCTTTCATAGGACGCATGGAACGGCTTGCAATAAAACCGCTATAATGGCGTACAATCTGGTTGACTGCTTCAATATCGCCGTCCGCAGCCCTTACAATCACAGGAAACGGAATCATAGGGTGCTTTGCTGTCATGCTTCTTCCTCCATAAATTTTTTGATAAATTCCAGTCCGGCGTGTCTTCTTCTCTGGATGGTAGAACGGTTGACTTCCAGAATTTTTGAAATTTCCGTATCGTCAAATCCAAGAAAATAATATCTCAGGATAACATCACGTTTCTTTTCGTCCAGATGTTCCAATGCTTCTGCTAACAGGCTGTTTTCAATGCGGACAGTAAATCCATCCATTTCAAAAGTATGGAAATGGGATGGGTATGTGTCTTCGGAAGAAAACAGATTGACGGTGTAATCATCCATATCACAGAACAGGGTTTCCCGTTTACACTGTCTGGATAACACTTTGAGATAGTCTTTGCGTTCATCCTCCATAGCGACCTTGCAGATGTAATCAAACTGGTTCTCTATGGTTGCCTGAAATTCAGATGGCTTCATCATTACTCACCCCCTTTCTTGCCTTAAAAGAGGGTAGAAGATTTCTTGACTTCCCCCTTTCGTGCTTAGTCCCGACACGAAAGGGCTGTTTGTTGCATTATCTGTTAAATTTTCTAATTTCTAATGACACAACAAAAATAATAGGTGCAAAGCCATCTAGCATATGGCATTTTAAAACAATTCAAAATGGTATTTGCATTTATAGGCAAATAAAAAGAGAGCGCAAAAATGCACTCCCTCTTTAAATATAAATACCGTTCATTCTTTAAGCCAATTTAATATATGATATTTCTCCGCTAGTGTAATTATAAATAATCCCACTAAAATTCCAGCTATTTGTAACATAAAATCATCAATATCAATCACATAATTGGGAAAGCCAGTAATCAAATTAATAAGCAACTGAATAGGTTCAATAAATATACCTGCTAAAATACTAATAATGCTGATTTTCTTTACAGATGCTCTTAAAATAATATAAATCAATATTGGTATAGGCATTGTTAATACTATATGTCCGGCTATACTTATAAATCCCAAATTTTTCAATGTTTTAAATGGGATAGTTTGTAAAGTCAGCCATGGGCTAATACTATCAATGCTTTTACTTATAACTGTTGGAGAAAAATATATACCAATTAAAAAAACACAGTAGAAAGCAGTCAGAATATAACCTATCATATAAAAAGTGGATTCGTTTTTTTTAACGAAAGAGTATATTCCAAGTATGCCTAGAACAATAAATAACATTATAAATATCTTTAAGTCAGGAATCTGTCTTATATATGTCCACATAATTACCTTCCTCGTCTTTATAAAAAGGGATACAGGTATCTTCCACCTGCATCCCTAAAAATATCACCTTTCTGTTATTCAGGCTTTGCAATGTATATTACAACTTCTTAGAAGTTATAGCTAATATTTAACGTTCCTGTCACACGGTAGCCAGTAGCTTCTATTAATCTTAAATAAATTCGATATGTTCCACTTCCATCTCCAGTAAGTGTTACAGACCCTCCATCTTTTGCGGATACGTAAGCATAATCAGTAGCAGACCATTTATTTGTCACTGCTGATTTTTTTTCCAGTCCTATATATAAATCTGAATCATCGCCCCCTGGATATCCATAGCTCTCTATCCATACATTAATATCAAAAGTAGGTGTATCTGAAACTACCCAGTTTTGCTTCGTATAAATCCCACCGGTCATATCAAAGTCACCTCGATATGTACCGCTTCCTCTTACATCGGCGTTAATAATTATCGCCTCATAATTTGGATTGCTGTCATCAACAAAATCAAGATGTCTCCCATCGGTGGGGACCATCTGAACTGAAAAAGTATCTGCATATGCACTTATAGGTAAACAAACCATTAAAAATATTGAAATAAAAATCGAAAATATCTTTTTTATGAACATAACTTATCCTCCTTCCACATTTTTAATAGACACTGCTCTATTTGTAATTCCCCATTGGAATCCACCTCTTTTCTCTAGCCGCTACCTCAGGAAACATACTTTCAATGGCATTATATTGAGACTGTTTATTTTAATATAGTTATGCTTCCGGTAATATGTATACTCTTTGACGTAGTACCCTCCAAGAATATTTTATAGCTTCCAGATTGCTCAATTGAAAATGTATGGTCAATCCATCCATTAGAAGTCTGGACATATATTCTCTTGCCTTTGGAATCCTCAAGTCCCGCCTTAAAACTGTCAGAACTACTATCTGATTGTAGTATAAAAGCCACTTTATTACCTGAGGTCAAAGAAAGACTATCTCCATACTTCACACTTTTTCCATCAATTGTTATATCAATTGACGTTACTCCCCTTGGATTTATTTGTATCGGGTATTCTATTACATCTTCCGAATAGTGAAATTCCGTCTTCTCAGATAATTCTGTAGATTCCTGCTGGACTTCAACTTCCGTAATCCAAAGTTTCTTTACCACTAAATCCTGTAAATTTGACATACCCCAAGAAGCAGCAAACACTGTAAGGGGACACATCAAAACCATTGACATTACCAACACAGCAAATGATATTCTCTTTGTTTTTTCAGTCTTTTTCATGATATTTCCGATTCTCCTTTCCAAACCGTTTACCGTATGGCCGGTAAGCGACACGGTAGTTATACCAAGCTCTTTTTCCTGTATTTGTAAAATTAGTTCCGCATACATAGTATGTCTTTTGATGGGCTGGCGATTAAGTACTTTCTCATCACAGGCCATTTCATTTACTTCAACAAAATAATCTGATAGTCTGTAAATAAGCGGATTAAACCAATGCAGAGCGCATAAAATAAATACAAGTCTGCGAAAAAAATAATCCTGATTTTTGCAGTGAACCAACTCATGCTTTAACAGCAACCCCCATTCTTCCTGCGTGTAGTTATTCTCCGGCAAGAAAATTTTCTGTTCAAATATTCCTGTCATAAAAGGAGACTGAATTATTTCATTCGATAATAACAACACCGGACCCTTCAGACCTAATTCATTCATTGCCTCTCTTTTTGTCTCTAATAGAAGTTTATCCTGAGTATACTTACTGCATTTTTCTAGTTTTTTGAGAATCCTTCTGTCATTTGTATATTTGAAGATACCATAATAGATAAATCCTAAAAACCAGGCGAGAAAAAGCAACAGAGATATCCAGTGATTTCCCCAAGGTGTTCCGTAGCTAATTGAACTTTTGTGAATGGTATCCATATAAAGCAAATCATCACTGACCAAATAAATTCTTTCCCCAAAAACGAATTTATACAAAATTACACCAGCCAATACCGGCATACCAAAGGCACTGAATACTAGAACCATTTTAAAAAACAAACTTAAATGCTCCATGTCCATTCTTCTTTCCAGATGTTTTCCGGAAAGGGATATAACCGATATTAAAATATTCAATGAGACAAATAGCGTTACTAACAGTGCCAAAATGTCACTTATCTTCCAGCTCATCTTCCAGCTCCTTTAAAAGATTTCTGGTTTTTTCTATCTGTGCTTTTGACAATGTCTTCCCACAGAAGGCAGCAACTAGGCGTTCAAAAGAAGTATTACCCAATACCCCCTCAATCTGTTGGCGAAGTAATGCCTGCTCATATTCTTCCTGTGTGACTAAAACCGTATAGAAATGATGGAGTCCACTTTGCTTTTTATCAACGTAGCCCTTTTCAGAAAGATGATACAAAATCGTACTTTTTGTACCTCTTGCTTGTGGAAATGCCTGATAGATTTCCTCACTACTGACACCTTCTGGATGTTTCCAAATAAATTTCATAAATTCAAACTCTGTAGCAGAAAGTTTTTTCTTTCCACCCAGATAATTTAAAGGTGCTTCAGCAGGTCTTGCCATAAATACCCCTCCTTTCTGTATATTTGTTAATATAATTATATTTATATAATACCATATATTTGTGTTTTTGTTAATACATAATCTGTTCATAATATTAAAAATCTTTGGACTGCATATTAATCCATTAATCTTATCTCTTTTGTGATTCCATACTTTTATAGTAATATGAAGACGAAAAAGGGGAGAAGCCTTTAGATAAGGAATCTCGATGTTTCAGCGGCAAAAGCTAATGTACTAATCATATATCAAACGTCTGCAAAACTGTTTTTATACTTTTACAAATGTCTTATTCCTCAAAAAAATTATTCCGTAAAAGTATACTTTTACGGAATAATTTTTTGGTGGATAGTGCTTCTTCTATAACCTATTTAATCATCCACACTGCCAGACCCATGCAGAAATTCATTCCTAGGGAAATTTTCAGTAGCCAATTTAATATACATTGAATTACCAGGAATAGTAAAGTTTGCCCCACCCTTCACATCATCTGCATATCCCCGGAAACTCCCTACAGCATTTCCGTCAGACATTACAGTCAGAATATAACTATAATTATCATTGGTGCCTGTAGACTGGCTCTTAGAATAATAAACGTCAGACTGGGAATCTACCCATACAGTACTATGAACATTCCAGTAAGCGCTTGGGGTAGTGCCACTTGTCTGGATATTGTAGTAGAAACTGCCTGTAGAGCTAATCCCCTCTATTATACCTGTATTGGGATATATTCTTGCTAAATCGGGTTCGGATTCAGAACTATTTGCTATTGTCCTGGCCATTATTCTATCCTGTTTTACCCCTTCTACCGCTTCTGCTTCACTATGGTAAATAGAACCATTTATCAGTTCACCATTTTCATAGTTACCATCCAAAAGATAATCATCCTCGGATAACGTCTCTGCATTTCCCCGTGTTTCAACCTCGTACTGAACGGCTGGAAGGCTATCCAACAGTGATACTTCCTCTGCCATTGAGCTAAAAGATAATGCTGAGGTTGTCGATAATACCAAAATTAATGCTAGAATTTTTTTTGATTTCATAATATTCCCCTTTCTACTACAATATATTTATGGTTAATATCCCTTACAGCCAGTAAGGAATTATCCATCTTGTTGCTTAAGCTGTTACAATGTTGGAGCAATCGGTATATCGGCCTCCTTTCTTGGACTTCGCGTCCGTAATTAAGACTGATAACCAGCTCCTCATTTGCAGCGTTCGTTTTATGCAGGTTGAACTGCCTTTGGTACGTTCGTGTCACACCACAGTAGATTGAATAGGCAATGAGTAAAACTGGTACTTATCTATTGCAATAATCTTTAGGAGTGACAAATTTATGAACATGAACGCTGTTGGTATTGATGTTTCCAAAGGCAAAAGTATGATCGCCATTCTACGACCTTATGGAGAAATCGTTTCTTCTCCCTTTGAAATCAAGCACACCTCCAGTAACATCCAATCCTTAATTGAGCAGATCCGATCAATCGAAGGTGAATCACGCATCGTTATGGAACATACTGGCCGTTACTACGAACCACTGGCTCGTGAGCTTTCTCTGGCAGGTCTTTTTGTAACTGCCGTAAATCCTAAGCTCATTAAAGATTTTGGAGCTCATTCTCTCCGCAAAGTAAAATCTGATAAAGCTGACGCTGTAAAAATAGCTCGTTACACCCTTGACAGTTGGACGGAATTGAAACAGTATAGTCTTATGGACGAACTACGCAATCAACTAAAGACCATGAACCGTCAGTTTGGCTTCTACATGAAACACAAAACAGCTATGAAGAATAACCTCATCGGTATCCTCGATCAGACTTACCCTGGTGTTAATACTTACTTTGATAGCCCTGCCCGTGAGGACGGCAGCCAGAAGTGGGTTGATTTTGCTACTACATACTGGCATGTGGACTATGTTCGTAAATTCTCATTAAATGCATTTGTCGACCATTATCAGAAGTGGTGCAAACGTAGGAAGTATAACTTTAGCAAAGACAAGGCTGAAGAAATCTATGGAGCTGCAAAGGAGCTTGTTCCTATACTTCCAAAAGATGATCTAACCAAGCTGATCGTGAAACAGTCCATAGAACAATTAAACACTGCTTCCAAGACCGTGGAAGAGCTCCGTACCCTGATGAATGACACAGCCGCCAAGCTGCCGGAATATCCCGTTGTTATGGGTATGAAGGGTGTTGGCCCGTCTCTTGGCCCTCAGCTTATGGCTGAAATCGGAGATGTCACACGCTTTACCCACAAAGGGGCTATCACTGCATTTGCTGGTGTAGACCCAGGTGTCAACGAATCCGGAACCTATGAACAAAAAAGCGTTCCAACCTCCAAACGCGGCTCATCTTCCCTCCGAAAAACCTTATTTCAGGTCATGGACTGTCTCATCAAAACAAAACCGCAGGACGACCCTGTATATGCGTTTATTGATAAGAAACGTGCTCAAGGAAAGCCTTACTATGTCTACATGACTGCAGGCGCTAATAAGTTTCTGCGTATCTATTACGGAAGAGTAAAAGAATATCTAATGTCTCTTCCAGAATAGAGAATACCACATCCTTTCAGACCAGCAGATAATGGTGGTCTATTTGTTGTACCTGAAATTTAATCAACAATAAATCTTGAAAATTTCTCATTTTCCTATTGACTTTTTATTTGCAGGCTTAATATGGTTCAAAATGACTTAACGTTAAGATTAACTCTATTATTCTACCAAAAAGGATATAATCAATATATACTTTTATATTTCCAATCAATTCTATATTTATTTTCTACAGATTATCCAATACTTATTTTCCCGCCAATTTTATTTGACCATTGGCAGCACCTCCTTTACTTTAACGCTAAAGTGTGTTTCATTGACCCTGTCCAAAAATGTGATGACACATATTATACTTTAATTGAAATCATATAAAAAAATTCTTTCTTTTCACTTGAATGTGTAATATCGCAGGCGGAAGAAACAACATTTTATATTTTCAACTACTATTCTGATTTAACCGTGGTATATTCGTGGTAAAATGAGTGTTTTTCTATACCTCAGAATATTTGAAAGTATAGTATTTATTCGGATAATCGGAAATCAGACATAAAATTTAATTGGAAAAAATACACATTCTATGCAACGGTATACTGTTATTATAAATATTTCTTTCCCTTTTCATCCAATGGTTATAAACCATAAAAATGACCAAACAGATTGATTCAACTCCACCACTCCTCATTAGGAACTGTATCATTCCAAAAACCTTCTACATACCAACTATTTGTCAAGTCTTTTTTTAAGTATATATATTTTTCATTTATACCTTGAAGCAAACCGCTATTTGGTGATGAATCAGAGGATATGATATATACTTTAAAACAGGCTTTATCATTCGTAGTCTTTATTTCTTCACTACTTGCAGTTAATTGCAGAGCATTCCACTCTTTTTGTAATTCTTCCGAATATTCTATACCTTCAGATAATGCACAAATACCGGCATATTCACCATAATTTATCATAGTACAATAAGAGAATATTAACGATGAGGCCGACTCTGCCCCCTCATTAACGAATTGTTCATAAAAAAAATCGTCTTGTCTTGAAAGTTCCGGCATAGTACAATTCTTGTCGCTGAATAGTACCCACTCCTTGTCGTCTCTAATATATGATATTCCTGTAATTTTTTCATTTCTAACATTCAATATGCCATAACTCCCGTCAGCAAATAAAACTGATTTTTTACTACAACGATACGGCTTTACAGATAGTTGCTCAGGTGGGATGTCTTTTGTTAAAACAAAGTCTTCAAATATGTCTTTTTCAGAAATATCATTTGTTAAGTTTAAGTTTCTGGATATACGGTCATATTCATATGGAAGCTCAGAGGATGTAGACCATATCCATATAGTGTCAGCATTTGGACTGACTGATATCCTACAGGAAGAATCATTACTAAAATCATATCCTAATGCCTGTAAGTCAATACTATCCTCTATTTCACCAGTGGTCAGATTATAAATAAATAACCCAAAATAATCATGCATTATAATAATGTTGTCATCCGCAAAGTCTAAAACCGGCATATCGGTTGCAATCTTTGTATTTACAGACCACTTGGCAGGAGTGGCCTGCATATTAAAACTTGGCGGTGATTCTGATGTATGTACCTCAGTTTTTCCCGTACTATTTATTGCTGCCGCTATTTGCTCCTGTTTAAGTTTTCCAGAGTTTGAACATCCAACAACAATCGTACTGAAAGCCAATGGTATAATTGTAAAAGTTACAAATCTTGGCATTTTTGTAATAAACAATCAAATCTCCTCCTTGTATTAAACTCCATCAATAATGATAGAAATATAATATATTTAAATAATATAATTATATTTGTATAATACCACATATTTTGCTATTGTCAATATTTAATCATTTATCAGCCTTGACTTATTTAACAATCTTCCAATTCTCCCCATTCTTCTCTAGAACAAGGTCAAACTGTGATATCTGTGTTGTCATAGTCTGATTATCCAGATATTTCACCGCAAGGGAAGCTGTCACCTGATTCCCTTTTCGGTTGTAAACCGGATTCACCAGTTCCGAGAAGATATATTCTTTCCCCACAGGTTTCAGCACGCCCTCATTCACATAATAGGTCAGCTCCTTTGCGGTTGCCGTAGGGTACAGCTTGAAAAAGGTAGTGAGAAATTCGTTGATTTCCTCCGTAGTGATGGAATCCACCGTACCGTCACTTTGTACTGCTTTTGGAGTGTAGCCGGATTTTACGGGAACGCTGGTGATGGTAGGATTCTGAACAATCGTCAGGTTTCCAGAGCCATCCACATAGACTGTCACCTGATAAGCGGAACGGACGGTTTTACTGGATTCCCCCTCTGTGATACGCTGTTCTACCGTATAGGTCACTTGATAATGCTGCTCCTTTTCTTCTATGATTTCCCATATCTGAAAGTCAGTCAGGGCAGACGATACGGGGATGTCCTTTCGGACGGTATCTACATTCAGGGCTTGCAGTTCTCCGGTGAGATACCCTTTTAAAGCATTTGTCCGGTTATCAATGGAAGCGGCGGACTGTTCCCATGAATAGTAGACTTCTGCGAAATTCTCCACAAAGTTTTCTATCTTGTGGGTGTCAATGATTTTTTCCTCAATCACTTTGGTTTCATGGACAGTGTGGATGTCTATCGCCGTGAAATTCTTATAGACGGCAAACAGGAAACTCACCGCCAGAAGCACCCACAGGGCAATCACGGTTTTTTTGTGGGTATTGACTTTGTAAACTTTCAGCTTCTTTTCTTTCTGCTTTTTCTGGTTTTCCTCTTTTCTAATCTGAATCATATCGGTTCATCCTTTCTATTGTTTGATTCGTCCGGCTCCGGCAAGGTGCTGTTGCCAGTAGGAGCCTGTCAGGTCTGCATAACCAATGGGATTTCCGGCATGGTACATCCGGTTATTTCCCACATATAGCCCCACATGGGTGATATAGGTTCCGGCGTTATAGGTGGAGTGGAAAAAGACCAAATCCCCTGCTTTTGCTTCGGACAGAGGGATGTGCTGTGTTACATTGTACTGTTCCTGTGCTGTCCGTGGCAGGGCGATTCCTGCCTTGCCATAGCACCACTGCACCAGTCCCGAACAGTCAAAGGAAGTGGAGGGGGAATCGCCCCCGTACACATACGTCCAGCCCTCATATTTTAAGGCTTCCTCCATGATAGCCTGCACCGTTTCATCATCAAACTGTGCCACGGTCAGGTATTGCGATACTAAAAGGACGTAAAACATATTTCCGTAGGAATACCGCCAGCCCCCGTTTTTTTCTACGGCAACAGGGTTGGTGTAGGTGACTTTCTTTCCGCCGGATTTGTCCCTTGCGAAGCTCTCTGCCAGTTCAAAGGTGTACTTTTTTCCGTGTCCTGCCACATAGTCTAGGAAACCGCCACCGTAATTGTAGGACTGAATCACACTGTTTAAGTCGCAGCCCTTTGTTTCTGCCGCTGCGAGCAGTTCCGAGAAATATTTGCAGCCCTGTTTGATGGATTCCTCTGTGCTAAGGGAGTTCGGGGGAAGCCCCAGAGATTCCGAGGACTGCATAACGTCTTCCAGTGTGCCGCCGGATTCCACCTGAATGATGGCGAGCAGCACATTTAAGTATTCCTCTATGCCATATTCCCTTGCATACTTTTCCAGCATAGGTTTATGAGCGAGGACTTCCTGTGACACGCTCATACCCCCATAGATAAGGTTTCCGCCGCTTCCGCCGTCTTCCTCATCCGAGAAGACAATCACCACCAAAAGGAGCAGGGAAAACATCATCACGAACACGCCGGAACAGGCGAAGAAAAGGTGTCTTAACTTCATGGTTTCTCCCCTTTCTTCTGTTTGGCAGCCGCTTTTACTGTTTTTGTCCACTCCTTTCTGGCTGTGGTACGCCGGATGGTAAAGTTCGATTCCTTAACCGCAGGAGCAGCCCGTTTTCCTTCCGGTATCACAGGAGCCGTATCGTTCTGGATAGGTCTTACCGGACGGGGAGCAGCAGGTGTGGTGGTTGGAGCTGTCTTTTGTCTTTCATCTGGCTGGACAGGGGAAGCCGGTGGGACTATCTGGCGTTCTGCCCTTACAGGCGGTGTATGTTCATAGTGGATGGAAGCAGCTTTTACCACCGGAACCGAAGCCCGTTCTGCCACAGTCCCCTCATAAGAAACCTGTCCCCGTTCCCTGATGGATGGGGGAGCTGGCTGTATAGCTGGCTTTCCTGCATGAGCGGTATCTGCATGATTTCGGAAATTTTCCGGCTGCTTTGTAGTAACAGGGCGTTCATGGACAGGAGCCGCCCCTTTGGGTGCTTCGGAAGCAGTCTTTTGCGGCTGTTTTGCCTGTTCCAGTTCCGCCCTGCGTTCTGCAATGGTCTGTCTGCGGCTTTCTGCCTGTGCGTTCCGCTGTTCGGCTCTGGCAGTTCGGGTCTGGGTCACGCTGGAAGTAAAATCCTGTACTCCCTCTGATACCTGTGTTTTCCCGTGGTAAAGGGCGTACTTTGCATTGACAGGCAAATCTTTTGCCTGCTCCCGAAGCTGTCCGGCAGTATCGGCTATCTTATCTTTGGTATCTGCCACTGCACCCACCGCAGAGCCAGCCCGTTTCCATGCAGATTCCTTTTCCGGTGCTGTCTGTCCGTCTGGTCTGCTGTGGTCTGCCTGTGTCCGTTTGGAGGAACCGGAGTTGGAAGCATTTTTCTGGTCTGAGCCAGCCTGTTTCCCTGCGTGGTATGCAGCTGTTCCAGCCCCAAGAGCTGTCACAGAACGTCCTAACTTATGCTGTAAACGGTGCATATGGGCGTGCATGAGCATACGGGGTCTTCGCATGATACGGCTTCCCATGCTTTGGGAATCACCGCTCTGTAAGGAGAACATCCCCATCAAATCCCCCAGCTTGAAATAAATTCCGGCAAAGGTCACTATCTGCAAGAACGCCGTCAGGAAGAACGGATATTCCCCAGACAGGTTGTAGAGCATGGTGGAAATACTGAACGCTACCGTGATAATCAGGGTGATTCCGGCTCTGGTAAGGATGGTATTGAACAGTTTCGTGATGGCACGTTTTGACATCCCCTCAAAAGAGGGAACCATGCTAAGGAGAAAGCTCACAGGCAGGAACATGGCGTAGATGATAAAAAGCACCTGTGAGAAAATCATTATCCCCGTGAGCAGGAATACAAAAACGGAGATACCGATATTGAACATGAACAGGAAGAAGACAGTTCCCAATCGGTTGATGGTCTTTGTGATGGTAAGGTTCGTGTTTTCCCTGTCTTCGATTTCCTCCACCACGATTTCTTCCCTGTCCTGCCCGTTGTTTTCGTCTGGACTGGTTGAAAGCAGGCTTTCCACACGGTCTGTTCCAATGCTTTCCACATCCGAGTTGCCATATTGCAGCAGGAGCCACGGCTGCTTGACCTGAATGGAAAACAGGCTGTCCCGTATCAAATCCACACTATCTTTTCCCTGACTTTCCGAGTTGGGCAGCACAATCTTTGTGCCAAGGGTCAGGCTGGCATTGCTGATGTCTGCGGAAAATTCATTGATTTTCCCGATATAATCAGGAGCGTAGGCGATAAAGGCAGCGGACAGCACGAACACTACCACAAAATTGACAACGGCATGGATGGCTTTTGTAGTTTCCCGTTTGATAAGCCCTGTGTAGGCAACGTAAATCCCCACCACCAGAATGAGAATCAGCAGGAACCCGATATAAAATCCCTCCGAGGACAAGCCGCCTGTGGTAACGCCTGCAAGGGTCTGCATATTTTTCCCGATGGAATCCGCCGTGGAGGAAATGAAGTCCAGCGAGTAGGCTTCCTGAATCAGATACCCTGTGGCGTTGGAAAGGTACAGGCTGATGGTCCAGATAAAATTTGTGATGGCATACAGCCCGTACATTACCTGTTTTCCGATACCGTCCAGCCAGTTCCACGGGAGCCAGTCCCATCCGCTGTCCACATAAAAATCAAGCTGGTAGTTGTCCAGAGGATATTTGCTGTATTCGTTGGCAGCGTCCACCGTATCATCCACCAGTCCGGCAGCGTGGGCGGCAGTACCGAAGACTGCCAGCAGCAGGAGGATGAGCAGGAGTGCCAGCAGCACTTTTCCTGCTATACTCCCGATTTTTTTTAAAGAGTTTTGTCCCTTTATCCGGCAAGGGACAAGGGCTGTCCCCTGCTGGATGGGCTTTCTTATCTTCATTCCTCCACCTCTTTTCTTACGGGCGGTCTGGTGTCAAAGGCATGGAACAGGTCTTCAAAGATAGGGTGGAACTGTATCACTCCTACACGCCCGTACAAATCACTGATAAGGCACTGTCCGTTTTCTAAGTCACGGAGCCGTTTCTGGTTGTTTTCATCTTCGGAATCCACCCCGAAAAAGGTGAGGGTCTTTTTGATTTCGTTGATGTCCGTGGAACGGAACGCATACTTCAAGCCCAGATTGTTTTTCAGTTTTTCATCCAGCAAATCGTCCGTGTTCTGGGTCACAAAGTAAACGCCTGCGTTCATGGCACGTCCGGCACGGACCAGCTTCATAGAGAGGGTCTTGCCCTGTGCCACCTGTAAGAAGCTCCATGCTTCATCCAAATCCACAATCTTAAACACGCTGCGGTCGGTATGGATGAAGTCGAGGGCAAAGGTACTGATAACAATGAGCATTGCCACGGAAAGCAGCTCCATTGTGGTGTATTCTTCAAAGGTCGTTTCCTTATCCGGCAGCACCAAATCCGCCACCTGAATGATGTTGAGCTGCTTTTCAAGGCTGATGGACTGTGTGACATCCTCATCCGAAAAGAGCAGATGTGCAAAGTCATAGTCCGTAAAGGATTCAATATGGTCTGCTATGCTGGTGCTGATGGTGGTTCCCTCCGCCCGTAGTTCCTCAATCACCTTTAAAAGCCCCCGCTCCTCACTGTTTGTTACCGCACGGATGGCTTTCCGAAGGACGGGGAACTTCTCCCCGTCACGGCTGGAAATGCCTGTTAAAAAGGTCAGGATGTCGATTGCCAGTGATTCGGAATCCTTTGGGTTCTCCATAATCACATAAGGGTCAAGCAGGCCCCTGTTCTGTTCCTCCGAGGTCAGGTTTACGATATTGATTTCATGGGCGATTTCCGGCAGGGTTTCCTTCCAGCGTCCCCGTTCCGCTTTCGGGTCAACAATGAGTGCCTGTGCCCCAAACAATACACAGTAGTAGACAATCATGTTGTTACTGAATGATTTTCCACCGCCGAGGGAGCCGACAAAAGCGGCAGCAAGGGCATTGGTGACAGAGCCTTTCACACCCTGACTGGCAAGGGCAGGCTTTAAGTACACGTTTCTTCCCGTATCAAGGCTATACCCGATATAAATGCCCTCCGGTTCCCCCAACATCTGGGTTGCACCAAAGCCTAGACCCGCGAGGAAGTCACTGGTGACATACTGGATGTAATCGTTCATATACCGTTTGCTGGCAGGGAGAAATTCCCCATGCAGCCCCAGCATATCCCCAAAGGGGCGGACCAGCTTCACGTTCAAATCGTCATAAAAATCTTTTACCTCATTGCAACGGCGTTTCAGTTCTTCCAAGTCGGGAGCCGTCACACGCACCACATAGGACAGCTTGTACATGGATTCCTTGCTCTGGTCTAAGGTGGATTCCAGCTCATTTACGCTGTCTAAAGCGTCCACCACATTTGTGCTGGTTTCACTGTCATTCTGCCATGCGTGGTTGTCCAAATCTTTCAACTCTTTTTTCTTGTTCCGTACCGTGGAGAGGGCTTTCCGGTTTGTCACAATCTCTACATTCATAGAGGTATCAATGGGAAAAGTAAATTGCTGCTGTTGATAGTAAAAGATTTCCGAGGATGGAAAGTCCAATTCCCCCACAATGCTGTTGATGGTGAAGTAGGCGGCATATACCGTTCCGTCTTCCTGTTCGATTTTCAGATACCGCTGGTTTTCCTCTATCAGACAACGGGTGGGTTTGATAAGGTCATAGTATTTTACCAGCGTTTCCTCCTGAAACCGCTTCTTCGGCAGGTAATACTCATAATCTTCATAGGCGGTTCCGGTCTGTCCGTATAAATGCTCAATCAGATAGCCAAAATCGTCCTTATCAAGCCGCCGGACTTTAAAGCGGCGTGAAATTTTACTTTCCAACAGTTTTTCCATCTTCTGAAACCGCCAGATTTCCTCATTGCTCATGGAAACAAAATCCTCCATGAGTTTGTGGTTGACTTCATGGAGGAAGTCGGAAACAGCGGTCTTTGCTTCCCTGCGGAACTGTTTTATGGTGACTTCCTGCTCATTGACAAGCAGCTTAAAACCGATAAAAAAGCGGTAGTCCACCTGATTTTCCCCTATCATGGAAATCAGGGCTTCGGTCTGTGCGTCAATCTTTGCACAGGCAACGTCCTTTAACTTGCCCGTCACTTCCTGTTTGGAGCGTTCCTGTGCCGCCCGTATGCTGGATTCAGTGCTGATTTGCAGGGCGTGAATCTTTCCATCCCTGTTCTGGGCGATAAGCTGACGGAACGAATCATGTACCTGATATTTCTGCTCAGGGCTTAAAAAGGAATAGTTGTAGGGAAGCAGCTCATAGTAAGCGAAACACTCCCCGTCATGGTTGAACACAAGGTTATTTTCGATATACTTAATCGGATATGCCATAAATATCACTCCTTACTGCCGTGATGGGCTGTGCCGGATATTCCTTTTCCAGCTTCACGGGCTTTCCTGCATACGTCAGTTTCGGGCGTACCAGATATGCCAGTACGGATTTCAGGAAGCCGTAAGGCTTTTTCCCGTCAAAGGTCTTCTGGCACATGAACCAAGTGAGGGCAAAGGGTACGCCGAAGTATTTCAAAAATGCCCCGTCAATGAACGAAAGAGGAGGGAAGTTCCCAAAGAGCATAACCGCAAACATTGACACCACGAACCACGCCATCTGTGTGAACGTGATAGGAAATGGCAGCTTAAAATCATTGATGGAATAGAGTACCTTTTCCACCGACCAGATACTGGTATAGCTTCGTATTTTTTTCATGTTGTCTGTCCTTTCTAAAAGATGGGGCAGCAAAAGAGCCGCCCCTGAATCAAAAAAGCCGCCTGTATTTCCTGAAAGAGATACAGACGGGTCTAACGTAAGATTTCATATACGCCGTGGTTCGTGACGATAAAAGTTCCATCCAATTCCATGTCACGCCCATAGGCTTCATAGTCGATATAGTTTTGTAAGTGTGCCGGAAGTTCTCCAAGCTGTCCGCTTTCTTCCAGATAGTAGCGTGCTACGTCCGCCATATCGTCACAGCCGGAATGGCAGATAATATCGTCTTCATGCTCACAGAGTTCTTCGATACTGCCAAAATAGGATTGCAGCTCTGATAGTTCCTCCTGAATGTATTCCGGTAAGTCCTCCACCATTTCACACAGGCGGTTGATTTCCTCAATGGGGGTATATTCGTCAATCTCAAATGGCAGCTCATAATCATGGATGGCGTATTCCTCATATTCATCATTCAAACCGATACGCTCTTTGACTTCCTCAAAGTCCACAGGTGGCGTGAACCATGCCCCCACTAATTCGCCCTCATTGTATTTTCCTAAGTTGGCAATGTAAATCCGCATTTCTTCCACAGTGTCACCTCCATTCTCTGCCATGCTTCTTTTGGGGAGTTACACTCCCCAAGCCCCTAGTGGACTTCCGCCATGAAGCAATCAGAGCTTGCTCCATAACGGAAGTGTGATATGTTTTTTTCTATGCACCGATAATCTTATTGAACAGTTCCAGTAAGATGTCCTTTACACCATCCGCATTGAAGACAAGACCAACCGCTATAAGGGACACCACCAGAAAACCGATAAGTTTGGAAAATTCCCTCTTAAATCCGAGGTACAGTCCAATCACCACGATTGCCAGCAGAACAAGGGACTGGGCGTTGGATAAAAACCAGTTGTAAAGATTCTGTCCGAAATTCATAAAAGCTCCTTTCTTTCCTGTAAGAGTTCTTAGGTTCCAAGATTGCCGCCGTTAAAGCACCACCTCCTTTGCAGCGGCGGCTTGCTGCTTCAGGATTTTTTCGTGCTTCTCTGTCAGCTTTGCATGGGTGATGATGTCATGGACAATTTGGGTGTGGTTCATCTTATCCAGACGGAGAGCCAGCTTTAATGTAGGAGCTACCTGATGGGAGAGCCAGTGCAGGGTGCGTTCAAAGGAATAGGGTTCCGGTTTGGTTGTCAGTTTCAGGCTTCCCCTGTGTTCCCCTATAAACCACGCCCATTCCTCACTGATACGCCAGTCAGAACGGGGCTTCGTATCGTCCCTGTCCACGAACCGGACATAGCGGTTGATGATTTGAAAGGCTGTCCGTTCTGGATTGTCATGTTCTAACAGGTCACGGATGGCGTAAAAGGCACGCTCATTTTTCAGCCGGATTTCAAAGCGGTTCTTTACCTCTGCGTACGCAATGGGAATATCATGCTTTTTGTATTGCTCATAGTCCTTTTCGTAAATGCAGAAGTACACCTCACTTTGGAGGGAGCCGATATACAGGGTGTTCCCCATACATTCTTTTTCCTCACGCCGTACCAGTTCGCCGCTGCGGTAGCTTTTGAAGCTGCGGAAGACCGAGATACATTCCTCATTCCGGCACTTCTCTGTCAGATGGGGAATGTTTAGGATTCCCGTTTTATCATTGATAGCAAGGTCAAGTCGCTTCATTACGCCGTCCTCCATGAGAACATCCATAAAAAATTCATACCAGCTCCGTTCCTGTGCCAGCAGATAGCTTTCAAACTGGCGGCAGCCACGCCCTTTCAGTTCCAGCAGCACCCCTTTTTCCAGTTCCGGCGATACCAGAACGAAAATATCACCCAGATAGTAATGCTCCGTGTAAGAGTAGAATCCGTAGTCTTCATGGATAAAGTAAGGCAGCTTTAGCCGCAGTACGTCTTCCACGATATGCTTCACATCCGTAGTGGGGAAGCGAATCCGCACATAGTCAAAGAGCATTTCAAGGGGAGCGTCTGGATTGAAGCGTTCCAGAGCTTCCGTGATGGCTTCCTGTAATGCTTTGGATGGGTGAGCCTTGCCCGTTTCAATATCGCTCAGGTACGGACGGGTGATTCCGGCAGCTAACGCAAGTTTCTGTTGTGAGATACCGTAAGCTGCCCGTTTCTCCCTGATGTCCCGTACCCATGTTTCTTCATTCAGTGAAAATCCCTCCTGTCTAAAAAAGCGTATGCCAACTTTCAGAGCCTTGTTGACATACGCCGGATATGGGGAAAATCCCTTGTGTACCGTGGGATTCTGCCCTGTTGTTTGGTTGTTGCCTGTCGATTTGTACCCCTCTGTTAGATACGAGGGGTTCCTGCTGGCGTGCCTTGCGGCACACCAGCCACAGCAGGTCAGTCCGTTTCTGCGGCTTTCGCTTCGCACGCCGCCTGCACTCCCTGCCTGCTGTCTATGAGCTTTTTTATTTCTTTGAGGAAATCGTGTCCTTTTGGCACAAGGGGCGTGTAAAACTCTGAGATAACGCTGGTTCCCACATCCACATAGCCACGCCCTTTTATCTGCTTTAGGAAGAAATCCTTTGTGGTTTCCCCGAACATCATCCCATAGCCCATTTCCGACATCCGCCCCAGAGCCACACGGAAATTGAACTGGTCACGGATTCCGTCCCCCAAGATACTTTGCGTCCGGACGCTGGCAGGCGAGAATCAGGAAAAATCCAGCCTGCCGCCCAAGCATAACGATTTGTTTTAACTTATTTAGGACAGCAGCGTTTTCCTTTGTGCCGAGCATTTCCATAAATGCCACATATTCATCAAAGATAAGGAAATTTGCCGGAAGCCCAAGGTAAGCGTAGTTTTCCCCTGTCCGGTAATTGTCCATGAGCTTCATGTCTTCGCTGCGTTTCATCATTTCTTCGTAGAAACGGTCAATGCAGGCGAGCATATCTTCCTTTTTGTAGTACACATCCGGCATAACTGCCTGTAAGTCCGCAAGGTCGGCGTTTTTTGGGTCTAACACGGACAGGACGGCGTTGGTGCGGAGCAGGGCTTCAATAAGGGTCAGGATGAAGTAGGTCTTTCCGCCGCCGGTTCCTCCGGCAATGAGCATATGGGGGAGCTTGTCATAGTCCCACCAGACATTTTCCATGAGCCGGAGCCTGCCGTCCTTTGCCTGTACGTCCTCAATGGAGATACGGCTGGCAATGGTATCATAGAGCAGGGTGTACTCCACATAGGAATCCTTTAATTCCTTATCCGTCAGCTCACAGTACAAGCCGCTTTCCAGCTTTTTCTCCAAGTTTAAGAGCTGTTCCTGATATTTCCCCAAGGTGATTTCCACACGGATATGGAGCAAGCCCTGTTTCATCCGGTAGTAGATTTTGGGAAAGTAAGTGATGGTTTCTTTGGAACGGCTGGAAGACAAGTCCTTGAAAAAAGCGTCATCCTTTCTCTGTTCGGATTCATACCACTTGTTTTCTAACACCATCCTTGCCAGCTTTTGGCGGTGGATGAGCTGCTTTACTTCGTCCCTGCGGTATCGCCAGAACAGAAGAATTACTGCAAGACACACCAGCCCTGCCACGCCCATGCTGAATAACAGGTAAGGGATATTTACATCCTGTGCTATCTGTGAGAGGGACACTTCCTGCCAGTTGGTTCCGGCTATTTGCCGGATATGAAACAGCAGGACAACCAGCAGGAAGACAGGGAACAGGGCGGCAAGGGCAGTATGGAACACAAAGTCTTTATCCGTGGGACGGATACGTTTTCCACGGAGGAAAAGCTGCTTCATGGGACAATCCTCCTTTCGCTTTCTTTTATGTTCCTGTTATTTTACAGGGGGAGCGTCTTTCTTCGGCAGCTGCGGATTCATGGCAGCCCCTTTTTTCAGGACAATATCATCTGCCTTGATGTACCAGTCCACTTCTGCCCCTTGAAAGGTAGCCGTTGCCACGGTGTCTGCCACAGGATGGATGATTTCCACCTCTGCGTTGTAATCAAATTCCTTTAACGGCACGCTGGCAGGGATGGAAACCTGAATCATACGCCCCTGTCCTCTGGATTTTAAGTCATAGGTACGTTCCTTGATTTCTTCTGATACCGAACCATCTTCATTCTGGAGGTGAACCTCACGGCGGAGGGCAGAAAATTTCAATGCCCCGAATGTTGCTTCCTTGTCAATCACGATTCCGTTTGCTAATCTCATAGTCTGATGTCCTCCTTTTCCTTACGCTTTTACCATATCGTCAGCGTGCAAAATGTAGTTGGTAAAGCCCCGTGTGCCGATTTTATAGCCCTCTGCGGTGATACGGGGATTGACGAGCTTCACACGTTCCTCAAAGTCAAAATGTTTCTCTCCGGCTTCGGCAGGGAGGATAACCACAATATCATCCGCCCTCTGTACGTCTGAATACAGGTTGAAGCTACGGGAGAGTACCGCCATGCGTCCGTTGATTCTACGCTGTTCTGTTTTGTCTTCTCCGGCAAACTCCAAGTTGCCGAATGTCTTTTCCATGTTGGGGATAACGAATTTTAATTCCATATAGATGTACCTGTCCTTTCTGAATGTTGTGTTTGATGGTTAGTTTTGGGTTCTGGTTTGAAAGCCGGAGGGGAACGCTCCGGCGGTGGTGGTTTCTTCGTAGTATCACGTCCTTTCTGGTTTTGGGGTAAAAAAATAGACGCTCAGTTTTGAACGTCTATAAGGGAAATACTTATTAACTTTTTAGTCTTCTGCTGGATGTTTTGAAAGATAACGGGAATAATCTGTGTCAAATTGTAAAGATTTCAACTGTTCATCTATAATTTGTAATAGGTTTTTATCGTTAAGGATTGCTTCAAATTCTTTTATAGAGAAATCAATAATGCAATATTTATCTTCCAATTTCTCCTTATGGAGATAAAATTTTTTTATTAGTCCAGCACCATTACTCCATCCGGTTCCGCTAGTACCATAATACGAAAATAAAATGCCTATTTTTATGTTGGTTGTCAAAAGCAAACTACAAAATTTTCCTATGTATGTAACACTAACGGCTTTGTCGTAATTTTTACATTCTCCTAAAAAGGTATCGAGTTTTGGGTCAATCAGATGATATGTCAACAAAACTTTCCCTTGAGGAGTTAAAGTAACGATTTGGTCTATTTCATTCGTTGAAGTTCGTAAGTTTCTATCTACATTAAAAATATTTCCAGAGATAGTTAAGAGATAAGAAACTAAATTTTCTAAAGCTTCTCCCTTTAAGTTATGTAAATTTTTAGGTGCATTGTCTGTAGGGGAACTGTCATGAAGCTGTTTGAATTTTTCAAGTAATTCTTTATAAATGTTTTTTTGAGCTTCACTAATTTCACAAATTTTTTCGTATCTTAATTTATCAGATATACTATTAAGGACATTTAATGCCTTAGAAATTTCTTTATCATCTGGCATAATATCAATCATCACGTACCACCATATATATTAAAAATGAATTTTCTATTGAGGAAAGTTCGCTATGGCAGAGTTCACATTCAAAAGTTTCAGGTAACTCATTAAACAAACGTACTGTCCCCATAGATTTTTGGCAATTACTACAATATAATTCATAATAACTTTGCAAAATTCCTTGCTTTTCCAATTCAGATAAAAAATCATAGATTTCAGGAATAGATAAGGAAAATTTTCTTTTCAAAACGCCAGGATAAATCCACATATTTTTTCTATAATTCTTGAAAAAATTAGTTAAGGCAATGCTATCTATATTTTTATTCATTTTGTGTTGTATCGTCATTTCTATGATTGACAATGTATTCGATAACATAATTCATTCGCTCCATTCCAATTAGCACATTACTATAGTAATATTGTATTAAACAATAAGATTTATTCATGTAATTAAAGACAAACTTAACACGGTTACTTCGTGTTTTTATTTCATTTTCCCATAACAATTCAATCCAAGGATAATCGGACATTTCTTCCATTTCAAACATAAATTGTTCTAAGGCTTCTCTGAAATCAGGTACTTTTTCTAATTCTGCCTGATTGTCATTTAATAGTGAGCGTAGTTCTCCGATAAATGGTAATATATATTCTTGATTGTTGCCGACATCCAGTTGTGCGTTTCCACCATTAGGTAATTTCATGGATTGAGCAATAAGTTTTACATTTTCATCACGTTTGCATACATTAACCATAAAGTCTAAATTTAGCGGAATCAAATCGCACTCAAAATGTTCTTTAAAATAATCAGACATTTCCGCAATTAAGTTGGAATATATAGTCGGTTCTTTTTTGTCGGATAAAAAGACCCTTTTTAAAACATCAAAACGAAATTCTATCAATTCTCCTTTTTCATGAAATACAACTAAAAAGGGATATTTAGTTAAAAATTCTTCCTGTGTGAGAGGATGAATAGCTGCATATGCCAAATTAAATTTCAAAAAATAGTATCCATCCATAGAGTATGCAACAGGTTTTACGAAAGATGTATATAAGTAATCATTTTCATAAGTGTTTTCAAGAGGAATGATTTCCTTTGCTTTTTTTAACGTTGATGAAAAATCGTCGCAGGTAAAAATAACGGAATACTTATAATCTTTTAAAAACTCCCATTTTTCTAAAGCATATCCAGCTCTTTTGCTTTGGTGAATGCAGGTTACAAGCTGTTCGGATAATGTTTTTTCTGAAATATCTACAGTTTCTAGCCCCTCTATGTATAACTGTCCCGAAGTATCTGTTTGTTTAGTCGCAATTCCGTGCTGAATGAATTGTTTTACTAAATGGCGTTTTACTTTATCTGAATAAGCCATTACTGTTTTTTCAAGATATTCTAAATAGTTGTTTAACTGCATACAATCCCTCTTTTCTGTGCATATATCTTTCGTTATCCTGATTATACTTGATATAAGTGCAAAAAGCCATGCACAAATCAAAATTTTTATAGGATTTTCGATATATACATAATAATAAAAGTTTTGGTGCTATTGCATATATAAATCGAGTAGGAGGAAGGCGATTATTTCGCCTTCCGACCTCTCACACCACCGTACGTACCGTTCGGTATACGGCGGTTCAATCAACTTAACATGTAACAGCCTTTTCGGCGTAGTAGTCTTCCATGGATACAAGACCAAACTTAGCTAGTCTCTCTTTACTGATACAAATGTGGAGATTCCAGCTTCTGCACACTCTGGCATATCCTTTGGCATATGAAATGCCATGTGCCGCATTTGGCGGCAGACCAAGTTTGATAAGATTCTTTTCCCTGTTCTTTGGCGTTTTCCAGTGTTTCCATATGCACATGCGCAGTCGATACCGAATCTGTCCGTCCATTTTTGCGCACAGCCTTTTCATGCTTCCGATTTTGAAATAATTTATCCACCCTCGGATAAGCCGGTTGAGTTTCCCAATTTTATAACCATTGCCCACTCCCCAGCTCCTGCTTGTATATTTCTTCATCTGCGCCTTGAACTTTGCTGCCGCTTTCGGGTGTGGTCTGGCTTTGTACCCTTTGGCAAATGAGTCATAGTAAAATCCAAACCCCAGATACTTAATGCCCTTTGGTTTATCAACCCTGCTCTTTTCCGCGTTCACTTTCAGTCCAAGCTTTTCCTCTATAAACCGAGCCACGCTCTTCATTACCCGCTCTGCCGCCTGTCTGCTCCCGACCATTATAATAAGGTCATCTGCATACCGGACGAAATCCAGCCTCCTTGCTTCCAGTTCTTTGTCCAGCTCATTTAACATGATATTTGCTAACAGCGGCGAGATATTTCCACCCTGCGGTGTGCCGACTACCGTATCTTCATACTCATCATCAATCATTACGCCGCTGACCAGAATCTTTCTTACCACCGATATGACATCTCCGTCCTTTATTGTCCGTCCGAAAATCGTCATCAGCTTGTCATGGTCTACTGTGTCAAAGAATTTCGCTAGGTCGATATCCACTATCCAGTTGTGTCCGTCATTCATCATTTCCAATGCTTTAAGGACTGCCTGCTGTGCACACCGCTTGGGTCTGAATCCATAGCTGTGGTCGTGAAACTGCTCCTCAAATATCGGGGTAAGCACCTGTGCCACCGCCTGCTGTACAAAGCGGTCTACTGCTGTTGGCACTCCAAGATTTCTTGTACCACCATCGGGTTTGGGTATCTCCACCCTGCGGACTGGCTTCGGCTTATACTTCCTCGTCCGCAACTGTTCCTTAATGTTTTCGCCGTTTTCCGAAAGATATGCGCCAAGTTCTTCAACGGTCATCCCGTCCACGCCTGCCGCTCCTTTATTCCTTACGACTTGCAGATACGCCGCATTTAGATTATCCCTGCTTAATATCTGCTCCATGAGACTGCTTGTGTCCATGCGTTGTTTCCTTTCTGCCCCTTTTGCCTTTGCCGCCTTTGAAGTCATCGACAGGCGTATGCTCCGGCTACGAAGTGGAACGTACTTCAACTGATTGATTGTTCAGCCCTTCGCTCCGTCCCCATTACAGGAACTTCCTCACTACTATGGCTTCTGCTGACTTCTCACAATTCGTTGTTACTACGGCTAATGAGACCGCCTGTGAGACCTCCCCAGTTAAGGTGCGTGTTCTTTTCCTCCATGTACCTGCCGCATTTACTCGTACTTCCGGCAACCTTTTGGACTTCAGTGCCTTTTGCCACCTTATCCGTATTTCCGAGCCTTATATGCGGTTCCTGTCCGTCAGGTCAGAGGTTTGCTTACAGCTTCTTTCAGATTCCGTCTCACGGCGGACACCCTTGCTGTTCGGCTATGTGCTTCGTTGTTGCCTACGCGCACTTGGGACTTTCACCCATTAGAAAACGCCCATGCTGGGCAAACAAAATAGACGTTTCATGTTTTCACACAAAACGTCTATTCCTTGCATTATGGAAAAGAGTATCGTATAATCTTGATAAATGGTTTCCTAGCTGGAACTGAGCCAGCTAACACGTTGCTAACACTTTTGTTACCAGTACAGGACATTTCGTGAATCTATCTTCCGCACAGACCTCACGCTTTTCCTGTATTATAAGGTGTTAGAGGGTATTACAGGAGGTTAGAAACTACTTGCTGCAAAAGGACCTTTAGAACTCCTAAGGTTATGCTCTACCGGCCGCCTTACGATGAAAAGTGATTGTTACCATTTTTAATTGAATAGATGTCTCTGTAGCTCAGCAGGATAGAGCGTTCGCCTCCTAAGCGAAAGGCCGTGGGTTCGAATCCCGCCAGGGACGCCAGCAAACACGCCGAAAACCTTTGATTTATCAGGGTTTTCGGCTTTTCTTATTTCTGCGGCTTTTGTGGATTTTTTGCAAAAAACCTTGGTTTGCTAACATTTGCTAACGAGATTTGGCCTTTTGCTAAGAAAGGCGGTAAGTCAGAGGTTCGATTTTTACCAAAGGAACTTGCAAACATTTGTTAGCAGAAATTAGAGGAAGTTGCAAACAAAATCGCGAATTTGCTAACATCGCTCAAAAATGCTTTCAGAACCTTGCTAACAAAAAAAGTGTTTGGTCACTGTGCAAAGTGGTTCAAACGAAGAAAACCTCTCACAAAGTGAGAGGCGTTCTTCTGAGGGAGGGACTTTATAAAGCTTTTGCCAGCTGCTTGAGCAGTGCGGCAGTTTCGGGATTTTTAAGCAGTTCCAGTATCTTCGCTGCATCACTTTCAGTGACGGCAGTATCCGCAGTTTTAGGCTCTGTATCTTCAACAGGATCAGGAGTCTTGGATGAGTAAAATGCTTCCTCCAATCGCTGAGCGTTTATGCAGCGATCCTCGTCGATGATGTGAGAATAGACATCTGCAACCATTTTTACCTGAGCATGACCAGAGTCGCCCTGGACGGATTTCATATCGCCGCCATTGAGTTTCAGCTTGTAGGTGATGCTGGAGTGGCGGAGAGAATGGAATACAACATGAGGCAGTCCGTTTTCTTTGATAAGTTTATTGAAAGCACGGTTAATCACCTGGCTTTCCATCGGACGGCCATTGCTGGAGCAAAAGACCAGGTTATTGTCGATGTATTCGTCTCCAAACAGATCCATCAGCTCGTCGATTTCTTTTTTTCTCTCTACCAGCATATAGGCAACTGTTTTCGGCAGGTACACGCGGCGAATACTGGTTTTGGTTTTAGGCTCTTTCAGGACCAGAGCAGTATGGGTACTGGCTATGCAAGGTGGAAACTTCTTAATAACACCTTTGTCGCTCAAATCGTCCAATGCACCTCGTGTAACCCGTTGCAGCTCTTTGTTGACGAATATATAAGCTGAACCATTTTCTATGCTCTGTGGTGCAATATCAATGCAGTCCCAGGTAAGGCCCAGCATTTCGCCAATGCGTAAAGAGCAGGAAAACGCCAGATTTAAGGCAAGGGAGAGGATAGGATCATCACAGACTTCCATCGCCTTGCTCAGCGTTTCGGCAGTCCATATATCCCGTTCTTTATGTTCTTCTTTGGGAAGTGTCGCATTCAGAACAGGGTTACGGCTGATTAGTTCCCAACGCACCGCCTGATTAAAGGCACTGCGAAGTAGCTTGTGAATTTCTCTTACTGTATGCGGGGTCAGATATTCGCTTGTGGGTTTGCGGTTGTTGACGCTTACCGTTTTCACAGAGAGCAGATCGCGGTAATACTTATCCATCATCCTTGGAGTGATGTCGGATAGTAACATATCTCCGATAATAGGAGTTATGTAGTTTCTCGCCAGACCACGGCGGCTTTCATATGTTGACATTGCCCATGTATTTACACCATAGATGGACATATATTCATCGAGCAGATCGTTCAGGGTCTTTGCCGTAGGAATAAAGAAGGTTCCAGAGTCCTGCTCATACTCAATTTGCTTTTTTCGTTTTTTTGCTTCTGCATTTGTGCTGAAGGTTTCCCAACGCTGTCTGCGTTTTCCGTTTTCATCTGTGTAATCATACACCACAGAATATTTGCTTTTACGCTTCACGATAGATGCCATTTTCATTGCTCCTTTCTGAGATTTTCACATAATGAGTTTGCTTTTGATACCAGGCTTCAAAACTGCTGGTAATGATACGAATTCTTCGATCAATCAAGGTCGTCTCAAAATAGCCCCTTTTAACAAGGTCATAAGCTGTGCCAGATTTCAGCCCCAAAAGATCCGCCATTTCTGGAACTGACATCGTAGTATGCCTCCATTTCTCTCCGGGCGGTGTACCATCCACTTTTTTATAGTGGAACTGGCCGGCATACCAATCTTCAAAGCTATCCAGCATAACTCTCATTCGTCCGGCCACTTGAATTGTTTTGAAATAGTTCTTTTTAACCAACCAATAGGATTCTACTTTACCAAGCCCAAGCATTTTGCCCATCTCTGGTACAGACATACTGGTCTTTACTCTTTGTTTTTGCATGGCTTTTGCCTCCTCTATAAAGTTTTTCTTGCTATGGCCTCATTGTAAGAGAAAGCAGAAAAAAAGTTAAGGATGTCGATTTGGAGATCGGCATCCTTGACAAATCATTCATCTGCGTGATCCAGCCAGTCATCAAAGCTCTTTTTGGAAATGCGGATATGACCGCCGACTCTGACGCTGTGGAATACACCTTGTTTTACCAGATTATATGCTGTAGGACGACTGATACCCAGAATGTCCTGAATCTCATCGACCGTATAGGTTCTTTTGTCATAGCTGACAGGATTTTGTTCATTAAATCGGTTCAATTCCGCAATTCTTGCTTCAAACATAAAAACGCCTCCTTTATCCGGTAAGTGGCCTTACGGAGCCTCCATTTCCTCTGGAATATGAATATCCAAACTAACTTGCAGAGCATCATCAATCGCTCTCATTTCTTCGCGAGATACGCGCCCAATGTACGATAAAACACGCCTTTTATCAATCGTTTTAATTTGCTCCAGCAGAACAACAGATTTCAGTCCAAGCTCTGGAACGCTCTCCAGTGCATAGTGTGTGGGCAGCTCCTTTTTCTTAATCCATTTACTGGTGAGCGGAGCTACGATCAAAGTGGGGCAGAAAAAATTCCCCACATTGTTTTGAAGAACCAGGACAGGACGGGTGCCGCCTTGCTCTGATCCAAAATAAGGATTCAAATTGGCATAATATAAATCCCCACGCTTATAAATCCAATCTTCTTTCATGTTCATCCTCCTATGTTTTGAGATTTGATTATGTAAGAAGGAGGCTCTGCAAATTACAGAGTCTCCTTCAATTTAGCGCCTGTTTTATCCCTTACTTGTCCACGACACCCCAGGGATTTGGGTAATCATTAAGCCGCAGGTGGCTGGCCTGCTTCTCAGGAATTTCACCTCCACTTCGTTTGGTCTTACCCATGGCCTGCGACGGTTGTTATCACGCTCGGACTATGGCTGTAAGAGAGCTTTCCTCCTTGTTATGCCATGACCGGATGCCATCCGATGTATTCCAGCCTGATATATTTCTGATAAACCGCAAACTCATCTATACAGCAAAAATGGGTTGGCCTGTTATGTGAGTGGCAGCTCTCAGAAAATATACCGCTGATGTAGCGGCTATTACGCCCAAAGAGGATCAAACTTAATGATTCGTATATGAGGTTGTCAAGGTGCAAGTGAAAGGATTTCCCTCTCACTTGCTACTGCCACTTTTTTTAGAAATCTATAACCAACTTTTTTATTTTTTCTTCAATTTTTTTCAGACGCTTATGAGCTGCGGGCTGACTAATGCCATATCTTTTGGCTAATTGCAGTGTACTTGGCTTTTCCATGCTGTAATAATCCAAGATAAAAGAGCGTTCTTTCTGACTCAGCTGCTGCAAGGCACGGTGCAGATCGGCCATAAGAAGATTACAAATTGCTTGTTCCGCAGTATCAACAGATTCATCCACAAACAAATCTGTATCCTGATAACCTTCCTCTGTGCCGTCACGATCTCCCACATGGGAAGCTGGGAATATAGAGCGGCTTTTCTCATGTTCTTGGAGATAGCGGCTGTGGCGGTCCTCCTGCTGGTATTTTTCAAAATCTTTGCGAGAACATTCCATAATAATGCGGTCATCTTCATCACGGAACATTTTGACTGTTTCAACAAAAAAGCGCCCAGTAAAACAACCATTGCGGCGTGCCTTACTGAACGCTGAAAAACTGATTTCCTCCCATTCCTGTGGGCTGTTATTTTTCCAAATAAATACTCTCGTCATATCCTTTCCTCCGTTCAAATTTTTGGTAGTCAGCGAATTTGAACGGTGTCATGGATATTTTGCTATGTACGCCTCCCAGCGCATACCGGCCTCCTAATACCGGGCAAAGAAAAAGGCCGGAAGTGTTTTCACTTCCAGCCATGTTCCTGCCGCCATATTGCAGCAGGAATGAAAAAAGCCCGGTCAATGCCGGGCCTTATGTAGAAAAGTATCCAATTTAGCACATTCCTGCCACTATACCAAGTATAGCAGGTCGGAAGTCGGAAGGGAGTAGGGATTAGGTCGGGGATTTGTCGGGATTTAGTCGGAATTTAGTCGGGGCAGCTCCTCCAGGACTTCTGGAATAGAATATCCAAACAAGCAAACAGAAAATAAATAGATGGCTTCTCGTTTTCGGTCATAAAAGACACTGCGCTCTATATTTAGTTCTTCCAGCAATTCTTTCTCTGTACTGTTGAACCGATAGATGAATTGCTTAGTCAAAATTTCATAGTAAAGTTCTCCTCGATCTGGATACCGTTTCAGACGAAGGAGTGCGCGGTCAATAATATTGACCAGCATTTGATTTTGAACAAGGCAGCACACTTTTTCTTCAAAGGCTTGCAGTTCAATATCTGGTGCAAAATTTTCAAGATAGCAGAGGCCAGACTCTATATCTTGTTCTCCCATAATCCAAGCAGTTTCTTGTAATTCTTCTGCCCGTTCACTCAGAACCCAGACTACATCACGGTAAATCTTTAGAATCAGCTTACTTCTATGAAACGCAGCGTCGCTGTTAAGCCCCAAAGCTGTTAGCCTGCTGTTACATTTTTGGATTGTTGTACTTTCTTTTCTCATGGAATATCCCTCCTTGTTCGCAATATCGCGAACATATTAGGCGCAAAATAGCATAGAGGAGGAGAGTGAGAGAGGGCAGTGCCTCCCTCTATTCCTCCCTTTGGTTATATCAGGTTCCTGGATTTTAGACGAATCTGCATTGCTTGCTTGGAAACCTCAAAAATATTTGCCATTTCTGCAATGAGCTGTTCATCTGTCCGTCCTATTCTAAGCCGGTAAAAACATTTTTTAATCTGCGGTAAAGGCATTAGCAGAGCAGAGGCCAGAGTGTCTGCCTGACGCTCAATTATGCCATGACTTTCGTCGGAAGAAACATTTCCGTTATAAGCAGCAACATCTCCAGTACCGGAGTACAACTTCTTATGTAGTACCCAATGAGCCAGCTCATGGGCACAGGTAAAACGGAGCCGCCCTAATTTTGACGGATCACAAAGCCGTTCATCAATTAAGATTGTACCGGCTCTTACTGCAATCACTCGATACTGTCTCTGTATCTGGTCATATAAAACAACGGCACCGTCATCGAAAATTGTTTCCCCTAATATCTTGGGGTTTTTTCTTAGTGTATGAAACTCCAGGATTAGATCAAACTTTGTCTCAATAATGGTTTCGATTGGCACAGGACACGGTTGACCGGATAGCAGAGAGGGATCATATTCCATCAGGATTTTTCGCCCTACCGCTTCGATTGCTTCTGTACGGATTTGTGGAATTGACAAAGCTCTCCCCCCTATCGTTTACGCTCCTTTAGCATTTTCATAAATGTCTGCCATTCTTCATCGGTAGCGTCTACTTCTTTTGCCACACGCAAGGCTGCCCGAACAATATCTTTTTCCATGATATAGTCTGGCAAATCAGCAGATACTGTATTGCGTGATTTTGCGGCCAGATCCAAAAGCAACTCATGTTCTGATTTATCCAAATTCAGAAAGGCGGAGATGCGTTCCACAAAATCTCCATTGGGTGCAGGACGGCGGCTTTGTTCAATATCACACAGATAACCGTAAGCAATATTCAAATGCTTGGCTGTATCGCGTAAATTGAATTTGTGCGCCTTGCGTTTCTCGGCTATAAATGATCCAAAAGTTATATTGCCCACAGCATTCACCTCTCATTTGTTCGACGAACTGCGAACATCTTGCTTATATTGTATATCGAACATCTGTTCACTTCAAGGATAAAAATTTCATTTGAAAAGAGGTGTTAAAAATCAATAACACCTCTTTTGCACTATATAAATTCCTGAGCGATTTGCTGCATTTCCGTAATGCACTCTTTGGGAGAGAGAATTTTTATTTTCCCTTTGAATTTGAATATCCAGCCATAAAAAGTTCCACTGGGGTTCACTTCAATTTTGGCTGTGAAGTGTGTATCATCATACCTATCAACAGCAGCATCTTCTCCATAATGATCTATGATTACTCTCATCAATTCGTTTTCACATAGAAGGGTTACTTCCTTCGATGACTCCGATGTAAACATATCAACCATTTTATTTGTATAGGAGGCTACATCAAATCCCTCTATCGGCATAAAGCAAGTTTCAAGATTTTCTATGCTTGTTAGACGATCTACACGGAAGTGAGCAATTTTCTGATGCTTCAGAGAAAATCCAATCAAATAGTAATGGTCATTTTTCCATTCAAGCGCATAAGGATTTACGACATAATAATATCCATCATGCTTTAAGATTTTCTTTTTTTCCTGAGTGTATTCATAGTATTGGAACCGAATTTGCTGATGGTTTCCAATCGCTGTTTGGATATTATCAATGATATAGTAAACCTTTTCATTATGCGGTTTGACACGGCTGGATAAAGCAGCAAATTTTTGAAGTTGCTCTGCCTGATGTGTGCTGGTCAGACGGCATAATTTCTGTACTAGTTCCTCAGATTTCTTGGCAGAAATGATCTTCGAGGATGCTACTGCGTCTGTCAGCATTTTCAGTTCTGGATACTCAAACAGGCGGCTTCCCATAAAATATTGGTTTTGGGTACTCTTGACCACCACAATATCAATTCCTGCATCGATCAGTGCATTGGTATCCGCGTAAACAGTCTGCCGCACTGCCTGAATTCCTTTTCCATTCAGATGGGCAATGATGTCAGATACTGTGGCGGGATGGTTTTCATCGGTCTGCTCATAGAGAAACCGGAGTAATTCCAGTATCCGCATATTTGTTGAATTCTGCATACTTCACCTCCTCGATTTTTAAAATGGCCTATTTTGTATGATGTCCAGCCCCAAAGACCAGGAACAGGGCAACCGCACAGAGAAGCAGAACCATCCAATTCCGGTCTACGATCAGCTTGATCACCGCCACAAGCAGCATTCCGCCCACCAGGAGCACAACGCCGTTCATTCAACGCCCTCCCGCGGCATATTCGCCCATGTGGATGTCCAGCACCCCTCTGGGCGGCTGGATCAGGGCGTCCTCATACTGGCACTTCCACTGGATCTCCCGACACATCCGGCCATCCGCCACGCCGTCTATGGTTTCACCATCCTGAATGGGGTTATCATGTTCCAATATGTACGATGCCACATTGTAGGCGTGGTTTACCACCCAGTTGGGGTCCATGTCGTGGAAGTGGTACTGGAGGTCGGGCAGGAACAGGGTGCTCATGCCCACCGTGTCGATGAGCATATCCTCGGTGCCCTCAATGTTAAAGAAGCGGACATTGACGCCAAAGCGGATGAACCGATCCGAGCCTTCAATCTGGTGAGAACGCACATCCTCCGCCAGAAACAGTTTGCCGCAGTTCTGGAAATAGAATGCCTCACAGGTGGGGTACAGCTCCGCCAGAGCCTCCAAAAAGTCGGCATCCAGGTTGGCACGCTCCAGCGCCGGAAGCGCCGCGGCCAGCATATCGGTGGCTACCACCTGATATTTGCACTCCCGGAAGATCCGCTCCCGGTCCTCCTGGCAGTCCCACATCTGGCTCATCAGGAAGGCATCAAAGCCTTTGCCCTTGAACTTGTCGCATTTCATCACCATCAGCTGCACCGGGCATTTTCCGTCCTTGAACTCTGCAATATGCTCCTGTGCGGCAAAGCCGGCCATTTTCTTATCATAACAGAAGCATTCTGTTGATCCGATGTGCTTCTCCATTACGGCAGTCATTTTTTCTTTATCCGGCATTTCTACCGGCTCTTTGAACAGCATCTGAATGAGATAGGGACCTCCGGGTTGTGGGCCTTTTTTGTCATCCAGGTTTTGTTGGAAAAGTTGATTGCTCATTTGGCTTCCTCCTTCTTCTCCGGGAACAGTTTCCACCGAAACTCCAGCTCTTTCTGGACAAACTCTTTCGGCAGGCCGCGGGGGTTGGCGATGAGATACCATACCCGAAAGGTGCGCTTCTTCGGATCTGTTTCCTGCTGGTAGAGCTGATAGCCCGCCTCATCCTCCTGCGTCCACTGTCCTGTCTGCCGCTTGGCCTGCACAAAGGGTTCCACCACCTGGTCCAGTTCCTCTTTGGTGCGGCTTGAGGCCCAGGCGTGATCCACATCATTGGCGTGGGAGAGGTGGAACAACATCGAACCCATCCAGTTCTTTGCCTTGCACTCCGGCGTTCCGCGCAATTCTGCCTGACGGCGGTACTCCTCCATCTGCTCCGCCGTTCCGTACTGTTCCACCATCTGCTCATCCACATGGATGCACCAGCTGTAATCCTCTGGCTGGATAAAGGGGGCGCAGACCGGATGTAATGCCTCTGCTGGGTCCGTCTCAAAGCGGTCGATAAAGTCAAGGTAGTGGGCTTTGATCAGGGGCAGAAAGGTGTCCAGCAGCCCGGTGTTCAGCCGCAGGTCCTCTGTCAGCATCCGAAAGAATGAAACGCCTGTTGTCGGTTCTATTTTGAAAGAGTAGAGCCGGTCATCTCCCTGCTTTATGATACAGGTGAAGCCCACCTCCACATTTCCATGGCCGATTTCGTAGTCTATGTAGTTGTAGCGCCTCCGGTCAAACCAGATCTGATAGGTCAGCCCGTTTTTCATTTTCTTTTTGAAGTCGCCTTTTTTCAGCCGCTTCCAGCCCTTTTCCTCCAGGCCCAAGCCGTTCCACAAGTAGTCCAGGGCCTCCTGAAATATATCTGCCGGGCGTTTTTGTTCCACGGTCTCCACCTCCTGACGAATCCTCCTTAATAATCAAGCAGGATGGGCACCTGCTGTTCCTCGGCAAACCGCATGGCCCGCCAGAACATGGAGAAGGCGAACTTGGCAAGGGATTGGGTGTCATACTGGGTGTGTTCCGGGATGTCTGCCTTGCTATACTGTCCATCTGAGTCTACGGTTCCGTCTACCGGGTATCCCTCCGTGTCTGCCCAGCCAAGGATGGTATCCTCATCGGCCTGCCATGCCAGCTGGTTCAGCTTTTCCAGCTCCTTCCGCAGTCCGCCCAAGGTGGCGATAGCGACGGTGTCATCGGTGGGCAGAGGGCCTTGGAACAGAAAGCTGTCGGTGAGGGGAAGCCACCAAGTCACGCCCCGAAACAGGGACCACACCCGCTCCTCGTCCGATGCAAGGCGGGCAATCAGGGGATGCTCCCCGAAGATCCAGTCCTTCTCCACGGTGGGAGGCACCGGTTCCTCGTATGTACGACAGGCGGCCACCAGCAGCATAGCGCCGAAGGCATCCCAATCCGGCTTGTCCGTGTAATAGGGCTTCTCATTATCCTCCGGCCAGGGGGCGTAGGGGGGCTGGTCCGGCTGAGAAATGGCGGCCAGAATCTGATCCCGCCAGTTCTCCACCGCCGCCTGAACATTGGTCGGGGACAATTCCTCGTCGTCGGCGGGTTCCCCATCCGGGGTGATGCGGTTGAAGGAATATCCGTTTTCCTCCGCCCACTGCTGAACAACGGTTTTCCAGTTGTGAGAATAGTACCGGGTCAGCGTCCCGGCGTAGATGTCAAGTCCCATAGTGTTTGCCTCCTTTTCAATCAAAATCCATCCAGACCAGGTGCTTTCCGCAGTGGAGGCACTGGAACAGATAGCATTGCAGGTGCCCGCCATTGACGGATTCCCGGATCATATCTTTCTGCTCCTCGTTCCACATGGGATCGCCCAGCACCTCCTCCAGCACATCCAGTGCCCGCAGTTCTCTGGCACCCACATAGCCCAAAAAGGCACAGTAGTCGCCGCAGTGAGCGCGCCAATATTCCTGCTGCCAGCCGGAGTAGCCGGGGGTGCGGTGGATCAGTTCGTCCAGCTTCTCCGGATCGTCTACACCATCGTCCACAGAGAAATCGTCTTGAAAGCTGCCGTCATATTTTCGGGCCGCCTCGCCGCTGGCGATACACTCCGGACACAGATACGCAATTTCATCTACCGAATAGAATGGACCAGTATAGTAGATGTGGGTCGTCTTGCCGCAGCAGCCGCAGATAACACCTTCTTTGGATTCCTCAAAGGCCCCGGTATCCAGCGGGTCCGGGTGATACCGGAAGGCGGGCAGGCCCAGCTGGGCCTGCCGTTCCTTCTCTTTCTGCTTTTCCTCCGGCGTTTTGGGCTTGGGGAGGGCGTAATGATTGCCCCAGTTTTCCGCATAGTCCTTCAAGACGCCCAGCCGCTTGAGGGTCTTTTTATCGGAACGATTTCCGATTTGGCAGAGCAGTTCGTAGGCATCCTCCTTGAAGTCCAGCAGATCATACACATCTACCAGCACTTCCTTGGCCTGCTGATCCTCACTCTGCTCAAGTTCTTCCTTGAAGGTATATAGAGCGCGGACACTGTCCGGACCTTCATTGGTCGCAACAAACTGTTTTTTTAGTTCGATATAGGTTTTCTGATATTCTGTCATTGGTCGCACCTCCCATCAATCCCACCAGAAATACCAGACGGTGGATTGGTGTATAGTATCAGCCAAAGTGCCAATACTTGCATTTTGGTCCAAATCAGGACAAAAACCGTATTGTTCCACAGCTACATCTATGGCCTTCTCCTTGGGGACAGGAGCCGGGAGCAGAAACTCCAGCTCATCGTGGCTCATGGCGGCAGGCACCGCGTCATACTGCTCGAACCAGTATTTCGCCACTGCCATTAGCTCCAGCGTATCAGGACATTCATTCCAGTTTCCGAAGGGCAGGTAGGCAAAGATCTCCCAGGGGTTCTTTACCGGAATTTTAGCCAGAATTAGCGGAACGGTCATATTGGTATCAGAATCCCAATAACTTGCGAAGCGGTCGTTGTTGATACCGCCGTCTATCTCACCAATAATTTCCTCCTCCCAGTCCATATCATCCTCCTCGGCTTCTTCTTTGCGCTGGCCGGTCAATTCCTCCAGAACCGCCTTTCCGTCCTTAACGGGAGCGGAGAGCATCTTCTTCCGGTATTCCTCCACAGCTTTGGGGTTAAATTCATAGCAGTCTGCATCGTTTTCCGGGTCGGCATTCATCACCAGACACTCCAACAGCGTTTCATCCGGCTTGATGAGAACAGGAATAAAGTCCTCCCGCACGCCCAGCCGCCGGGCGTAGCTGTATGCTGACATGATGGGATCATCATCTGCCATAGACGGGAAATAGGTGCACTCACAGTCCAGATACTCCATAATGGCCTGCGCCACCTCGGAAGGCTCCAGCGTATCCTCGTCAAAGTCCTGTCCCTGCCAGTTGACAAAGCGTTTTTCAATGACCTTGGCCATGGCCTGATAGTATTTCTCATCAAAGGGGATAAATAAATATGTCTCCTGTTGAAATTCATTGGAGTGATACCGGGACGGACCAAAATATTTCAGGGCATAGTCATCAATGTCGGCAGGATAATAGGGCGCATCATTTTCTCCATAGTAATAATGGGCAAAGGCACGGCCTTTCTGGTTGAACAGAGCCGAAAATAGACAGCCGAATAACTCCTCCCGGATGAATGTTCGCAGGTCTGTGCTGCCTGGATCGGCTTTGACCTGGTTTACCACATCACCATGCTCTTCCAGGAATTTTTCGCCCATCAAGTCATGCTCCATGCACCAGCGCAAATAAATCGCCATGTGATTGTAGGCGTTGATGGGGTCAATGGGAAGCTCTTTTTCCTCAATGCTCTCAATATGATAGGAAACATCATCCATTCCTATGCTGTCATCGTCAGTCTCTGGCTCTACTTCTGTGGGCTCATAGGAGATTTTCAGAGTCATCTGCTCCTCCGGCAGAGAGACACCGGGGCTGCGGGTGATGGTGTGCTTATCATCCGCAGAAAAACCGATGGTTTCGCCGTCTTGCAGCGTCACATCACACGCCAGCACATAGGAGGCAAGGCTGGCCAAAAAGTCCCGCAGATCCTCCGGCTCGGCGTCAGTGTTCAGCACTTCCATTTCCTCCTTGCCGAACACATCCATGCCGTAGGTGTAGCCGTTTAGGCCCCCCTCGCTCCGGTACAGGCCGAACCAGACCCAGTTGAAGATGGGCAGCTCGTCCTCTTTTATCATATCGGCAAGGCCCTCATAGAAACGAGGCTCAAATACCACGCCGCTGGTGTAGACACCGGTGGCGTATTTCTGCTTGCAGCACACTGCCATCGCCTTGGTGAACAGCTTACCGCGTTCCAGCAGTTTTTCCTCCTCGCCCAACACAGCCACCATGATATGGGCCTTGTGCGCTTTGGTCACTTCTACGGCCTCTGGCCACATATAGTTGTTTTCGGCGTTGATCTCAGCTTCATTGTCCGGGATGTGACCGTGGAAGAGTGTCACGATCAGCATCATTCCGCCGACCCGCATTACCACAGCGTCATCGCTGTTCTCATCGTCTTCGTCGCCCTCATCCGGCTCCTCATCTACGATGCCCCATTCTTCCCGTAGATCCCGAATCAACTGCTCCTTGTCCCACTCTACTTTGGAGAGGAGCACAGACCCGGCAAAGGAGCCCTTATGGTCGGTTTCTTCCTCGTCAGCATCAACATCTTCGTTAAGATCCTCTACATCTTCATCCGGATCATAGAGGGATTCATGCTCCAGTCCGCGGATAAATTCCTCAAAGCTATCTGCCAGATGGGTGATTTTATAGTCATTTTCCTGATCCACATGGACTACCGCAGGCTCTCCCTGGGGACCGCAAGCCCGGTAGTCCAGGAAAATCATATCGTGTCCGGCGCTTGGACAGTCGCAGATGGCCACGCCGATGGCAGGATACTCCCACTCATCGATCATAAACTGACTGCCCATCTCTCCACAGAGGGAGCAGTTCTTTTCCCGTCCGATTCCGAAAATGCCGGTGATGGCCACATGATCATCTGCCCAACAGGTAGGCTCATCGCAGGGATAGCAGGTGTTCATCGGAATGCCACCGTTGTGCTGCTTCATCAGCCAGATATAGGCGGCGGGCAGCTTGTAGCCCAGTTCCTCCTCCACGCTGGCAATCAGCTCATCGGAAGGCGGATCACTGACATATTCTTTCAGTGCATACCAATTATCATCCCAGAAGTTGGTGAGGTCGAAACCCTCAAATGGGGTATCACCGGGCACGAATTTGGCCTTCTTCTTCCGGCTGCGCTGGCGTTTCCGGATCTCCGCCTTACACTCCCGAATTACCGCCGGGGCATTTTCATCCTCCGGGTCCAGCTCTGCCCACCGCTGGGCGTAGGGAATGGCCTTTTCCTCCTGACCATAGAGATACTGATAGCCGTAGGCCATCCGCATATTCCACTCCGCCTTGTCCTGACCTTCCTCCCGGACGGACTCCAGCACCTCAATGGCCCTCTGGAGGGCTTTGTCTCCCTTGAATTTCAAAGTACCCTCATCATGGTCCCCGATGATGGCGTAGTTCTCCAGCGCCCGTGCCAGGGCGTAGGCGGTGCGATAGTTCCTCCAGTCCTCTGGGATGGCATTGATTGCCTGGATGCAGCGGGTGTACTCGTCCTCGTCGTTCCACTGCTCCAGCTGAGCGAAGAATGCTTCGGCGTCCTGTTGGGTATAAGGAATATAGTCCATGCCCGTAAGCGTTTCATCCAACTCGTCATCCTGATTTTCAGTTTCTGTCCCATCATCTTGTTGCTTTAGAGGTACAGAACCGGCTTCACGGCGGAAGGTGTGGAAGATGGCCCATGGGATATCCGTGCCTTCAAAGAACTCTTTCGCCATGTTCAGCGCCTCTCGGATGTCCCAGGCGATGAAGTCCACATAGCCACAGTAGAGGCCGGTGGCCCCGCCGATGAGGGCGAGCATCTCCGATCCGTCCACGGTGGTGAACAATTCCTCCAGCTTGTCCCGGAAGTCGAAAATCTTTTCCGATCCTTCCTCCTCCCGCAAGGTATCCAGGGGATAGCAGAAAAAGCCCGCTACCGCTCCGTCGGCATGGAGATCGTCCATAAAGTCGTTGTCGGCATTCAGATAGCCGTTGATGAGCGGCACACAGCAGGTGGAACCGGCCATTACATCCAGCCGCCAATCGGCGTTGGGGTCTTCATTGGGTTTCATTTCGTAGCCAAGATAGCTCTCCAGATAGGCCTCCGGATCGGTGGAGAGCTCCAGGCCCTGCTCCCGCAGTTTGTCGGGCAGCTGGGACAGGAGGAAGGACGGCTCTGCCTTGGGTTCCTCCAGCACATCAAAACTGTCTATGTATCTCATGTGGGGGATCTCGCCCAGTATCTGATCGGTGAGGGTGGTGAGCATCCACCAGACTCGGCCTTCCGCCTCCCGGAGCATAGGCAGCAGCTTTTCACAGTAGGCGGAGATGTTGAAACTGTTTTCGCCCTGTTCCTCCAGCCAGATCTGCACATCCTCACCGGAGATGTCCCAGCTGTCGTCGGTACGCAGGCCGATATTCTGGGAGGGCTGACGGCCCACAAGGATGTTCCAGTGCTCCAGCACCTCCTTTGGGGCGTGTTTCTGGAAGTAGACCAGCTCAAACAGCTTGACCTTATTACCCTCCGGGGTGAGGATCAGCTCATGCTTTTCGCCATTGAAGCCCAGCTCGAAGGAAATTTCATCAAAAACCAGATTCAGGGTGTCCTCCATTTGGGCCACGAGTTCTGCGCCGCGGGTATGATCTTTGTCCTCATCCATCATCTGGCGCAATTCTGCTTCCATCTCGGCAAAGGTTTCCCACCAGTTCTCTGTCCGCTCTCGGAAGCACTCCGAGAACTGGGGCAGAGAAATGCCTTTCGTGCACCAGTCGATCAAATCCTCAATGTCTTGTCGGGTGTTAAGTTTCGGATCATCACCGGGATGCTGTTCCAGAGCTTTTTCAAAATACCGCAGAGCGCGGCCCTCCTGATCCAGATAATAATAGGCATACCCCATGCGGAAATTCCAGGAATAAGTATCTCCCAGTTCCTCCTCGTGGCACTGCATCAATTCCAGTGCCCGGTGAAGCTGCTTTCTTCCCTCCGGTTCGCTGGAGTCCGCCAGATTGTTGTAGGCTCGCGCCAGCTCCATATCCATTTCCGGGGTACGCTCCTCGGTAGGGATGGCCTCCAGCGCGTCTACGATTTTCTGGTGTTTGTCCTCCTCATGCCACTTCTGGCACTGCTTCAAAATATCCATATCCGGGTCCTCCTCGTCCTCATCCGGTTTCCAGTCTTTGATTTGCTGGAACACGCCGTTCTCATCCCGCTCAAAGGCGCAGGGAGCAGGGGTGTTCAGCAGAGGGATGATGTCGGGATCGTCGTTGCAGATTGTGTTCAGCTTGTAAATCCCGGCATTGTTGGGGTCGTCCATGTACTCCTCGCTCTCATCACCGGCGGTGAAGCGCCAGCCGCTGTCCCAGTCGCCGTCCGGCTTCTCCCGGTAGCAGTAGCCAACCTTGCAGCCCTCTACCGTGATGCGGTTGGTGGCAATGCAGCCATCGGCACCCTTCCAGTCAGAGAGTAGAGATTTCACATCCTCCGCTTTCACATGGTAGTCCCGGTTGCGGCCAGCGGCCTCGTACAGATCCTTCCGCAGCGCCTCCACATCCCGAGCCATCTCCTGGATCTCCTCGTCGTCCATCATCTCGCTGAGGTCGTATTCCAGCGGGTTCTGGGCGAAATCCGCCAGGGACTTGTTCATTGCGTCGTGTTCCTCCGGCGTGGCGGTGATGCGGATACGGCGGGAGGGGGTGTTGTACTCGTCCAGATCTTGGAGGTTCACACTGCCGCTGACGCTGCACTCCAGCAGGATGGCGGCCAGGTCGGTGACCACATCAATAGCAAAGTGAAAATCCATTTCCACACCACTGGAGTGGGTGAACTCCAGATACTCCACAGTCTGGCGGAAGCCCCAGTTCTGCTTGTCCAGCCCAATCTTGGTGAAGATTTCGCTGAGGGGGATTTCCTCTTTCTTCTGGTCTTCTAAAAAGGCCACAAGGTTCAGACTGTCATCCGAGCCTCCGATAAAGTTGCCCCAGTATTTTTTGATATACATCTGTCACACCTCCTGTTCTGAGATCAGTCGCTTGATGAGCCAGCCCAAATGTTCCAACCACGCAGGAGCGATCTCACCGCTGTCCTCGTTCTTCCAAAGATCCACAATCTCACGGATGCCGTCCTCGTCCGGCACCTCGTTTTTGATGTCGGTGAGCTGCCGCAGCAGGAAGGCAAGGGCTTCTTTGGATGCTGTGAAACCGGTGACTTTATCCCATATAGCTTCTTCATGATCGTAGTCCAGCTTGCTGTTATCCTTCCATTGGAAATACAGCTCCGCCAGAGCCATAGCGGTGTTATCATAGAGAAAGTCGATGTCGGAGAGATCTTCTCCCAACATACCTTCCTCTTTCATCAGTTCGATCATCTCACCCAGATCCATTACCAGATGCTCCGGTACATATTCATTTTTGAGGATGTCCAGTACATCCAACCCTTCGTCACGCTCTAATGCTTTTATGCCCCATGCTCCCATGTCGGCACCTCTCTTTCTTTATTTCGTATCAAGCTTCTATTGTCAATCATAGTTCTCCAACCGAATGATAGGCCGATAAAAGTCATAATCTCCGTTTAGTTCATTGTCCTCCTGCACTTCTGGCTTACAGTGGGGCGAACAGGGCAGGAAACCGAGAAATGGACCCAGCCCTCCGCAGATATTGCATCCGCCATCGCCGCCGCAGGTGGTAAGCCTATCAGCCTGCACCACTTCCCGCATATAGGGATCGTAGGCGATGGACAGGCCGAAGAAGTTGGGTTCCTCCATGTCATAGGGCCGGTTCTCATCCTCATCCATGTTCTCAAACCAGTGCAGACGCATGGAGTAGTCTAACCCATCTCCCCATGGAAACAGGGTCCGACACCCGCCGCCACACAGGTAGGCCCACTCGTCCGCCGTGGGCAGGGAGAAGCCCCTGTTTTCCAGCATGGCAAGAAGCGCATCGTAGTCTGTGTGGTTATAGATACAGATCTGAAAGCCCTTTTCCGTCCGCTCAATGCGGGCCGACTGATGCAAGGTAAGACTGCTGCTGTCACTCCAGGCAAAATCACGGAATTCCTTCAGCCAGTCAGGGTGGACAGTCAGTCTGGGATCATCCATTTTGACTGGCTCCCAGTTAATTTCCTCCAGCTCCCGGCCCACCAGCATGGGTCCAATGGCCGCCTGCCGAACAGGAGCCATGCTTTCCCGAATCATCTCCTCCGGGTCCCGCTCCATTTCCCATTCTCGGAACAGATACTCCAATTCCTCCCGGCTCTCCTGATTCAGTCCCACGGCAAACTGCTCCCAGCCCAGGGTGACGGTATCGCCGGGGACAAAGACGAACTCCCGGCCATCTTTCTCGAAGATGCCGGTGGTGTAGCTCTGGCCCCAACGGTCAAAGGTATGTAGACCGAGAAAGGTCATATCATAACGATCAGCCAAGCTTTCCATCAGCGTTTGCTTCTCGGTTGTATCCATTTGATTGAATTGGGGACGGGACAGTTTTTCGTTCATGGCAAGTCCTCCTTCGATTCGTTTTGCGTGTTCCAGCAGATAGCTCCGACCATCCTGCTTGGCCCGTTCCAAGTATTGTGGAAGCAGGTCGGAATGGATGGCGTCCAGTGAGACCAGAACGGCGATCCGCTGGTATTCCGGAAGTTCAGGAGAGTAACAGTTGCGCTCCCAGAACAGCGGAGCGAACTGCTCCACACAGTCAGGACGCAGAGCGGGCATCGCCAAAAGTGCCCGCCGGCTTACATATTCATTGGGGTCCTTTGCGAAGTCCAGGATCATGTCTTTGACTTCCTGGCTGCACGGACATTCTGACAGATATGCGGCAAACTGCCACTTGGCCTCACTCTCATTGGAGGCTGCGGCCCTGCGGCAGAGGCGCTCGAACCATTGGGGATGGGAAGTGGTCTCCTGTATAAACCCCTCCGCTTCGTTGTCCCTGGCGATCAGATAGACCATCTCATCCAGTAGGACGCTGTCTGCTGTTTCTGCATCCATTTGGGTCAACACATGGCAAAAGGCATCAAATATATCATTCCACGCAGGGTAATCGACCTCCCATGCACCGCCGATCTCCTCGGTGGTTTTTCCGGGATAAGTGATTTCCTGCCACTGATGAAATTTTCCTACCTGCTCCAGCAGGCACTCCCTGATGTCCTTTGCCATACGCTTACCTCACAATTCTTTGCACAGGTTTCCCAGTTCCAATGCCTGTTCCACAAGGCCCAGGAGCAGGCTGGAAAAATTCTCGGCAATCTCCTCCAGATCGGCATAGTCACGGTTATAGCCCCGGACTCTGCCGCTCTCCAAGTCGATAAATACGATACTCCCGTCACCCAAGCCTCCGATTGGAAAGGTGGGGCCGTGGTCATATTCGCTCATGTAATCCTCATAAGCCTCTTGAAAAATCGGGTAGGCTTCTTCCAACTCTTTCAGTGTGAAGATCCACGGCTCCGCCAAATAGCAGCCGCCGAAGTTCAAAAGCAGCCAGCGGTACTCTGCTGGGATGGGAGTATACCTGCTTTCAAATCGTTTCACAGCATCCTCCGGTTCTGGGCGGGTACCCTTTGTGAAGGCACTTGCTTCATAAGCGGCCTTGATTTTGTCACGGTATCCCTCCAATTTTCTTACCTGCATCATGTTCACCTCTGATTTCTCCCGTTCGGCAGTCCGCGATTTCTTTTCTACAAAGCGAACTGCCTCTGTCAACAGCGCGGGAAGCTGATTTCCGTCTGCCGTTTCATACCGCTTGACTGGATGCGTCCAATCAAAATTATGAATGATAGAAATGATGTATCTGTCCTGATACCAGCCCATATCCAACAAAAATCCGTTTGGATATTCCACTTGCAGCATATCTTCTTTTTGTGTGTCATCCAAAAAGGTGACTGTTCCAGTGCCAAAATCCACCTTGCGCCACGCTTGAACCATCGTTTGTCCTCCTACAGCCGATCCAGATTCTCTTGCAAATCGCCCTGCATCAAGTGCTGGGCAATGGCTTGGTTCAGTGCCTTATATGAGTGATAGGCTGCCTGCTCTACATCGTGCAGGCACTCCTCCATCAGTGCCTCCGGAGAAATGCCTTCCCGTTTGCCATAAAGATGGCCGAAGGCATAGCACACGGACTTGAGAAAGCCGAAAATGTAGTCGTGATTTCCACGCATACTGGGCAGGTCATTGAACGAGCCCATGCCGCCATAAGCCCGAAGGTGGTGGGCGACCTCCCGCCGCTGGGTCCAGTCCTCAATATCCCGTTCCAGCCAGTCAATCCAGTTTTGGAACTCTGGATGGTCTGCCAGAAGGATGGAGCGCAGACAGGTCAGAGCTTCGGTATAAATATCTGTCTGTTTCATCCAATTTCTCCCGTCCCCTTTAATTCTTCATTATAGGCGTGGCTCTCCCAGATGGCCTCAAATTCCGCCTGCTCTATGATGCAGGCGTGGAATTCCTCGCCCCAGACATGGGCGTTCAACTCCTCCACAGTGGGGATCGGCGTAATCTCGATGGCACCGTCGTAAAGGTCAGGGTTGTTGTGGGTGCGGCCATCTGCAAAAATGTCGATGGAGCGATGGGCCAGCCGCTCATTTTCGGTATCCACTTCATAGAGGATGACCGCTGGTTCACCCTCCGGTGCGCCCTCCCAAAAGAGCTTGATGTACTCGATCTTGCCAAGATAAGTCCGCATCGCTTTTTCATCGGCACAGGCTACTCGGATCATTTTTGCCAGCAGCATCAGGTCATCGATGTATTGGGAGTACACGCAGAACACATCTTCGTCGGAGTCGAAGTGAAACAGATCCACGCCGCTGTTGTTTTCCTCGAACTCCTGGATCACGCCCCGGACAAGCCGCTCCCAATCCTCGCTGCTGCCGATCAGTCCCAGCCGTCGGAATTCCTCTGTCCGGAATCCGTCACTGATTTTCAGCAGAAGGGAGATCGCATAGGGGTGGTGGGGAATGAGAAAGAATGGCGCGATCTGCTCCGGCTTCGCCCAAATTTTGAAGGGCGGGCGCGGGTCAGGTATCCAGGGCAAGATTTCCCATTCGTCCTCCGGTCGGTTTCCGTATTGGCAAAGGTCTTTCATAGTGTTCTCCTCATTCGATGTCGTTTCGTTCTTCTTTTACATCCAGTGGAGCACCGTCCAGAGATGTGATCTGTGACAGTTCTGTTTCAGTCAGATTCTTCAGGAAAATGCAGTATTCGTCCGGGTGGCCTCCCACAAATTCCATTTTAGGCATTCCGATCTGCTGTGGGTCGGTGATCCACAGGCAAGGCTCTCCTGTTGCCCAAAACCGAGTCAGAGTAAGAATTTGGCCGTTGTAAATCACTTTCTGTTCCATCTTCATTTCTCCTGCATTTGCCTCAGTAGCTTCACGATCCGCTCCCGGTTCTTTGCGGTTTTCATAAAGGTGGGGAGATGGTCGGCCTGGGTCATTTTCGCTCTTCCCGGCGGCTTTTCCCGCAGGTCGGCGCTGAGATAGCCGATCAGATAGGCAAGATGTTCTCGGTTGAGTGCCCATACAGGTTTTCCCTGAAATGAAGTCAAAAACCATAGTTCCAACCCGAAATAAGGTTCTCGTCCATCCCTGATTTCGCCAATATATGAAAACGCCTCCGCTGTTTTATGGACTTCTCCCGGCATGGTTGTCCCACAATAGGGGCAGGCCACATGGAGAACGGAAAAGTGCTGCCTTTCCTCATCTTCAATATCCACCCGGTAGTACCTGCCGCAGTTTTTGCACTGGTTATGGACATCGTAGCGGTAGATCGTCCGATCACGGGCCACCTGATGGCCGCAGCTCAGGCAGCGGAAATAGGCATTATCCTCATCCGCGGTCACCACGCCCGTGCCATGACACTTGGGGCATTTCACCTGAATGCCGGAGGTGAGGGCGTCGTATGCACTGTATGTAAAGTAGGGTTCATCAACAATTCGGCTCATACGCCCACACGCTCCTTTCAAGAAATTGCTTTCACAGCCGAAATCGGAATGGTTTCAAATCCTTTGCTTTGATTGTCAGATCCGCAACGATCTTTTGCAGGAATTTTACCTGTTCCAGATACTCCGCAGGCGCGTGGATCTGCTCCAGATAGCCTATATAGCGGATGATCTGATCCAGTGCCCGTTTCCTGTATTTTGCGATTTCCCCCAAATGGGAATAACTGCGGCCTGCCACATAGCTTGGAACATCTATGTTCCGAATGGTTTCTATATCAAGCGACCCGTGCTCCTCTTTCTCAGATTGAATGGTGGACAGCATATCTTCCGCAGAAAAACGGATGCCGCGCTCGCAGAGAAACCGCAGTTCATCAAACAGGTGGTTCGCCACAAAGTGTTCAGCCAAGGGCTCAAAAATTACATCATCCTGATACCAGCCTCCGTGGGCGCAGGAGATCAGTTCACGGTAACGCTTTTCTGTGATCCACTGGCGCAGTATCTCTTTGATCCCGCGCATCCATGCGTCCAGCCGGGCCTTTGTTTCTTCGGGGCTATCGTTGGCTGTCCCATAGCAGGGCAGACCATTGTCTTTCAGCCACTTGGTTACTTCTTTGCTGAATTTTGTGTAGCTCAATGTGACACCCCTTTCAAAAATCCCTCAACTGCTCAAACTTCTCCATCAGGGCATCCTTCTGGAGCGTGCCATCCGGCAGGGCATCCAGGATACCCCGCAGAGCCATGTAAATTTCATCCCGCTCCTCGGTTTCGATAAAGCCCATCTTGTTGAAAGTCTGGGTGTAGGCTGTCACCGCATCCATCGCCTGGGCCTGGGCGTCCTCGCCCGGTTCAGTGGCCAGCTTCATCAGCAGGGAGCGAGTCTTGCGGTATTGGTTGGCTGCTTTTTTTGCAGCGGCGGCAGGGATATGCTCCGCGCCGTCCCAGCCCCGGAAGGGGTTGTCCAGGTTTTGCGCCAGCCACTCCGGTTTCCGGGGCTTGGTGATCCGCAGATCCATTCCCGGCTTGCTTTTCCAGAGCTGCTTTGCCGCTTTTGCCGCATCTTCCGGCAGGCTGGTCATCCAGAACCAGCGAAGCTCCGGCATCTGCTCCGGGGTGGGGATGTCGTCCGCCCCGAAGCCGAACAGATCAAAGGTGGAGAGGTTCGTCAGTTCCCGGAACGCTCCCACAGCGGAGAAGTTTTGCAGGTTTCCCGGCGCGCCCCAGAGCCGCAGCTCCTTCAGATGGGGATGGACAGCAGCCAGCCCGGTCAGATCAAAGTCCTTCAGCTCGATGCCATGCAGCCCCCGTAAGTTCGGCAGTTCCGTGTGCGGGCAGTATTCCCCGATAAATTGGAGGGTCAAGCCGCTGCCATCTTCGGGGGCATGGATGGTACAGGCGTCCAGCCCCTTGTTCTGGAACAGGAGCTGCTCCGTTCCCTCACACAGCCATAGCTCCTCCAGCCCGGTCATGTCCAGCATCAGCTTTCTGATGCTGGTGCCCCGCAGATCAAGTGTCCTCTGACCGTGGTTCAGCAGGGTCAGCTCACTGATAAAGGGATTCCCCCTCAGAAATTCCAGCAGATCCGGGTGCCACCGCTGGCAGATGAGTTCGGAGAGGCAGGGCAGAGCCTTTAGTTCCAGTGCCGAATCGAATGGTGCGTACTGGTCCATCACCCGATGGCTGCTGACCTTCACCGGGATACCGCCGATCTCCGTTTTCTCTTCGCTCTCCATGGCCTCCTTGAAGGCCCGCCGCCGTTCCTCCGGAATGGCCTGCCACCGGATCTGGAGGTACACATCATAGCCGTCACTCCAGCCTCCATAGGAGCGGCAGGGCTGGTCGGTGAAGGGCGGCAGTGTGCCAACCAGCGTGTACTGGGGCGGGACCTCCAACGGCACCCGCAGCAGGTGGAGGTCGCGGGACCAGTACATGAAGTCCTTGTAGAGCGGGCGGAGATGGGGCAGTTCCTCCGCAGTCAGAGGGGCGTCGCCCACCCAATCCAGAGAGAGGACCACCGCCCAAGATTCTTTGCTCACCGTGTCCGGCGGCGCAATATAGGCCACCTGGCAGGCGGTGTAGCGTTTCAGATATTGGTTATAGACTGTATAGACCTCTCCGGCGTTGGCTTTCATGGCGCTCTCCTTTGTTCTGTCACATTTTTAATCCTGCTCTCGATAACTGGCTTCAATGTCGATGAAGCGCACATACACGGCGCAGACTTCGCCCTTTGCGTCATAGCCGAAGTAGACGGGATAGTAACCGTCACCCCAGCCAGAGGAGAAGATGGGCAGGTTGCAGTCCGTGTCCGGCACGGTCCAGTTGAGCCAGTCGCCGCAGTCCCCCTGATATTTGGGGTGGGCTTGGGCGTTTTCCTCCAGTAAGTCGCAGAACAGGTCGTTGTAGGGGTCGATGTCCGGGTCCTCCTCCAGCCGCTTGGCCCAGTATGTTTTGAAAGCCGCCTGGGTCTGGATGTCTGCAATACACCCCATTCCGGCATCTACGCCGAAACCGAAGTAGTCATCATCTCCCAGTGCCGCGTCCAGATTCTCGTTGCCCACCATGCCCAGCTCATAGCGGACAGGCTTTTCCCGGCTGACCTCCACCTTGACGCAGGCGTAGCGGTCGCCGTATTGTTCGCTGGGCACCACGCAGATTTTCACGGGATAAGTTCCGGCGGGGATCGTTTGAAGGAAGGGCAGAGTGTCCTCCAGCTCCACCAGCGGATCACAGGCGAAGATTTGCCCGGTGGGGAAATGGACGGTGCCGATGTCCAGCACATCCACCGCCATATTCCCAATCACTTTTTCTGTAAAATGGGCCTCCAAGTCAACTTTGCAGGTCAGTTTATCCTTGATGGATTCGTATTTGTTCAGCCATTCGGTCGTAGGCATATCAGTTTCCTCCTGTTGATTCAGTTTCTTGATGTACACACTCTCCGAGCCGTCCCAATAGCAGTTCACACACCGGCCATCCTGAAAATGATGGTCACAATTCGGGTAGCCATAGAGAATATGGGCACATTCCGGGCACAGCCCCATCATCTGTGAGGAGCCTTTGAAAAACAGGCTGCCGCACTCATCACAAAGGGCCAGTTCTTTTTCTGCCATAGGGCTCACCAGTCCCGTTCCCGGATGGCCTCCTCAGTGTCAATGGGGATGCCAAACCACTCCAGAATGTAGGCCACGGTTGCCGCAATACATTCCCGCGCCACCGTTTCGATCTCGCTGTCGTTCTCGTCAAATTCCTCCTGAAGATCGTTGATGCCGCAGACCGCCTCGTCCAGCGTTTCCTGCACCGCATCGGTGTCGGTTTCGCCGCTCTCCAACAGGTCGATGACCTTCTGAAGCTCGTCCTTTACCTTGTTCACCAGAAAAGCAGGATAGTAATCGTCCTGATACATTTCGTCCAGCAGTTTGTAATTCGGGTCAAATGCTTTCATCGTGATTTCTCCTTTCTCATTCAAACATCAAACCGTATGATTCAGTCAGGCTTCCATCGTCCTCGTGAAATATACACTGGTACACAGGCTCACGCTGGGTTGCTTTGCGGAACCGCTCCAGAACCGGAGCCAGCGGCTCACCAGTAGGGATACCGAGGGCATCAGACACCCGTTGCAAACTGTCCATATCCATATCTTCCAAGTTACAGTTGCGCTGCCTCTGCCCATACTCCTCCAGTGTTTTGGAATCTACATACTGCTTTGTGTCACAGCAGTCGTGCCAGCAGATACAGCTCACAAGCAGGGAAAAAAGGTCATCCATGCTCTCGGCCAGACGGCCTGCCTCCCCTTCGCTGCTGTAATAGCCGATGGAGCCATCTTCCAACAGGTGGTATTCTCCGCCGGAGCCATCTCTGGCAAAGGCCATACCGGGTAGGGAGAAGGTGCATCGGCCTTCTGCGTCATCCCGCGGGGACAACTCATCCAGCAGGAAGAAGTCAAACAGCGAATCAAATTCATCCGCCAAATCAGGCTTTTCATGCAGTATTTTCAAATAATCCATAGCTGTTTTCCTCCGTTTACGGTTCTTGGGTCATTTTGCGCAGCTGTTCCAGCCACTGTGTTTCTTCCATTATCTCATCATTTTGGTAAAAATGGTCTTTATCGCGGGCCAGATGATCGGCAAGTAGAGCCGCGTCCACAGGAGTGCAAACTGTAAAACTGTCCCGATCCGCGCCCTTGATCTCCCGGTTGAGGTAGTACACCCGCCTGGCATCGCGGGAATACCAGTGACTGAGCAATTCCCATGCGGTCAGATCCGCTTTTGAGAGTTGCTTCCCGTAGGCATAGATCCGTTTCTCATCCCTGGCAAAATAGGTATCACCCAACGAGCGGAAAGAGGAGACCTCCGCGCCCTTGATGATCTTCACCTTGCCGTCCCCGTTGTGGAAGTAGACCTGCCGGCTGTCCTTTGCATATCCCTGGGGCGCGCCTGAATCGTTCTGGCCCTTGTCCAACACCTGGAAGGCTGCCAGCTCTGCATCTGGGATTCTCCCGCTGGTGGTGTAGACGGCTGTTTTGTCCATCGCATAGGCATAGTTTAACACCCGAAACGATGCCGGATCTGCTCCACGAAGGCGAATCCCGCCAAGAAAGCAGGCCGTAGAGGATTTGCCCCAGTAATGCCAGCAGCAAAAGTCTTTGGGCGCAACACCTTTGAGCAGACCGTTTTCATATAAGCCGGAGAAATAGACCGCTCCATCTTGAAAGAAAAACTCATTGTCCACCGGCTCTGTGTTGGTGATTGGTTGCAGCGTTTCTTCGTGCTCGGCTGTGATGCTCAACTCGATCTCATCGTCGCTGTAAACTAAGTAGAGCCCATGAGGGGCTTTTCTATCGAAATGCAGTTCAATGTCACAATATTTGAGTATCAAAGGCTTTCCGCCGCTTCTCATGGTGGAAACGGCATCGGGCTTGCCAAATACCTCCATGATCTCATCCTGTGACATTCCGAATTTCAGCGGTGAAATGTCCCACGGATTCTGCAATATTTGATTGCGCCAAATCGTAAAGTCCTGTTTCATAGTTTTCCGTCCAGTGCCTCCACTGTTTTCATGGCAGCGGAATCAAATTTGTACTGCCGCAGTTCCCGTTCGATCAGGGCAAACACATCCGGAAAGCACTCGATCTCATCCTGGTACTCATATTTCGCATACAGTTTCCCGTACTCGGAGATCCAGACCTCCGCCGGGTAGTAGTAGCCGATATGACCGATGGGCTGGCACTTCTGACCGGCAGCCTGTTCGATCTCCGCCAGCTCACAGCCGGACATATCCCGGAAATAGGCTCCTCCAAATGGTTTTTGATCCCGTTGACCAGGTAGGGAAACAAAGCAAATTGAAAGTCCGCTGCCCAGTTCATCTTTTTCTGTTCCAAGTACCACTCGCAGCACAGGCCGAAATACTTGCGGTAAAACCGCTGAGTGGTCTTCATCATCGGGACGCCATGATTGGCGTAATACTGCTCCGCAATGGAAATATCCACACTGCGGCCTTCGTACCATCCGGCGTACTCCATCAGCTGCTTGACCTTGCTTTTGAGATCGCCGGAGATGGGGATGCGTTCTTTGATCACTCGAATCCTCTCCTGTCGGCTGCGAATTAAAGTTCATTTGGATATCCGATCTTATCAAGGCCCGTCTTGATTTCTTCCCATTCGCTGCGTTTCGGGTTCAGCGCAGCGACCAGTTCTTTTGTCACCGGAACCCCATCAGCAAGCTGGCGCACAGCCTCCAAAGGCAGGTCTGCTGGGTAAAACCACTTCCCGTAATCCACATAGCTCTGTGGATTACCATCAATCGTGGAGAGCAGATCTTTGGATGCGTCCTCGCCGTCCATGGGATTGCAGTGCCAGGTGGTGCCATCTTCCGTCCAGACGCAGAAGGTGCTTTTCATCTTTTTGACTTCACGGCTGCCCATGAGCTTTTGCAACGCAGGGGGCATCCCATCCGTCAGGTCTTCGATACGGGGAAGTTTTTCCTCCCAGTCGTAGAGTTCGGAATCCACACCGTTGATTACACAGCCTTCCGGCGCAAACATGACGATCATGCTCTGGTCACTGCCATCAGTGGCAAAGAATGCCTCTTTGCCTTTTCGCCATGCGGGGTTGTATGTATAGTGGCGGATGAAGCTCCATTCCTCCTCCACCATGATGATGTCCAGAGTTGCCAGCCCTTTGCAGAAGTTTTTCAGGCGCTCCGCATTGGGAAGGCCAGATAAATCTTTTGTGGAAATCATGTGGTTATCCTCCTGTCTTTCGTCACCACAGTCGGTCAATCTGGGTATATATCTTATTAGGCTCTCTGTCCGTAAAACTGGTCAATGAGTCAGTGGGTTCTGTAAGCGGCATTACATTCAAAATATCCAGTACATAATACCAGATTCCTGTATCCCAGTCCCGGAACCGCCCATTGCAGACAGCTCTCCCATACTCACCGGGAGCCAAATCCAATGCCAGCTCATTGAGAGGCTGTTTCTGCCCGGTCTTATCGTAGGTATATCGCTCCGGCATCGCACCGATGTGCCAATCATTGCGGTAACGCACATGGATTCCGGACTCCTGCTGAATCAGTTCAAAAGGGTGAAGTCGCATTGTGCCATTCGGCTTCCACTCCATCAGCCTGCGACAGTCCCTATCGATCTGAAATCCATCGGGCCTCTGTATGATAGATGCAAAGTGAGTAGGCAGACCAAAAGGATAATAGGAGAAGAAGTCTTTAGGCAGCCGCATGGCTCTGGGATACTGGTTCCGCTGTGCGGCCGCATTTCCGCCTCGGCAGTCTTTATACCATTGCAGGCGGATCTGCTGGATCAGAAGTGTGGGCAGATATTTTTCTCTTTTTTGTTCCTCAGCTTTCATGGGTAATACAGAAAATCTCCTGGTTTAAGTCAAAGTAGATTACCATCAGCTCGTCGGTGATCTCCGGGTTGAAGGACAAATCCATGATGAACACTTGTTGATCCATCTCGTCATCCACCAGACTACCAAACCGCTTGAGCTTCAAAAAGTCCACCATCTCGGCAAAGGACAGCTTGGCCGGGTCGGTTCCCGGAAACAGTTCCGCCGCAATATCCGGGCCTACATCGTCCCGGTGGAACTCCATGAAAAATGTCACAACGCTATGGTAGCGGCTGTCCTCGTCCGCCAGCGCCGCTTTGATGGCGGTTTTGGCCTTCTCCGCCAATTTCTCCGCCTCATCCAGCATTTTTCCCACCGCATCCATGGCAGCAGGATCGCCGGTCAGTTCTTCCTCTACATCGAAGAGAAAGGGTAGTCCCGATTCCTCGGGAAAGTTGAAGATTTCCTCGCCGGGTATATATGTAAAATCAATGCGTTTACAGTTCAGTTTCATAATGTTATCCTCCTTACCCCTCAATGTTGGCAGTTTTGAGGCCCTTTTTCAAAGAGCCGTAGACCGTCACCGCATGGTCGGTGAAGATCTCGTCGCAGTCAAACCAGGCGGTGAAGCTGCCGCCGGAGGTGACGGACAGGCTGGTCATACTGATCCGCCGGGCAAGTTCTTCCTCTGTGATGGGGTCGGTTTCCGGGTTGCGGGGATTTTCCTCATCCTGGGAGAGCCAGTTGTTGGCCAGCTCGGTCAGGTTCTTGGCTGCAAGGTCCCGCATGGCCTTATCCCAAGTTTCACAGTCGGCCAGCAGCTTCTTGGCGGCGCTGCGGGCGCGGGTCCAGGATGGCTTGCTCTCAGCATTGACCTCCAGAGAAAGGCTCACATCCTTTCCGCACCACTGGATTTCGCCCTCGAAGGCATCATAGTCCTTGTCCAGTGTCAGTTCTCCCAGCACCTGGTCCTGGATCACCACCGGCTTGTGGTACTCGTCCAGAACGGCCTGGAGTTCCGGGCAGTCCTCGTGGGCCTTGACCACCTGGGAGATACACCAGGGCTGCACCACCAGATCCTTTGCCCATTCTTCCTTCATCCGGCGGATCTTCAGGCGGCAGATCTGCTCCTTGCCAAAGCGTCCCCAGCCCTTTTCGCCGTTACGCTCCTCCTCGGTGACCGGCCAATCCAGCCGCTCCTCTTTGGTGCTGACCTTGCCGGTGTCACAAAACACTATGCCCAGCGTCACAACGGTCATTTCCCAAAAGTTGCCTTTCCAGTTAAATCCGCCCCCAATGCAGCGATTGATCAGAGCGACCACTTCCTGCTCCTCGGGCTCGTACATCTCATAGAATTCTTCAAACATTGCGTATCCTCCTTTACAGCAGTTTCAGCACTGCGGCGGCAGGCCCGGCAAACTCCTCCGAAACCTGCTCCAATATATCCCGGTAGGCCAGCACCGCCTGCCAGGAATAGTAATAGAAGCTGTAAAATAGGTCATCCGGGAAAACCTCGTCCTCCTCGTAGCGCATCTCATCTTCTTCCTCGTCGTATTCCTCCGACCACAGGTATTCTTCCTTCAGCAGATCGGAGAACAGCGGCAGCGCCTCGGCGTGCTCCATCTCGTCCCCGTCGTGGAAGCACTGGAGGATGCAGGAGAAGAAGTCCAGCAGCTCCCCGGCCAGGAAATGGGCTGCGGGGTTCTGCCCGCTGTCTGCGAGGGCCTTCTCCAGAATTCGGCTCAGGAACACCATACCAAAGGGGGTGGCGTGCCAAAGGGTACTCTGGTGCTCCATGTTGGTGGTGAGCTCGTAGAGGGACTCTTTGACGGACGCCAAATCACGCATCTGCTCCAGCACTGTCAGGTGTGCGGGAAAATCCGTCCCCCGGCCATAGGCGGTGGTGAGCCGGTGCCACGGGACATCCGTGACCTTGAGATGGGTGATATAGGTTCTGTTTTCTTCTGTCATGTTGTTGCCACCTTATCCCGTTATCTGGCTGCGGTACTCCTTCTCCAGAGCGGTGTACCACCGTTGCAGCATGGTTTCCAGACTGGTTTTTCCTTTGCGATCTGTAAAAACAAGGAACTTTTGCAGCAGTCTGGGGAACAGATATTTGCCCGCTTCTGTCAGGTCCTGATTGAGATAGACCATCCGCAGGATACGGCCCTGCCGGTCCAGAGGGTTCTTTTTCAGCAGTTCCTTTTCAAAGCAGAAGCGCAGGAATACCACATTCTCGTCATAGAAGTCCTCCACCACAGCCGCGCCAATGCTGGTGTAGGTGATGTCGTACACCAAACGGCTCCAGTCAAATTTCTCAGCATAGAGCAGTTTCAGCGCCTTCGCCCAGTGTTCCTCCGGGATTACCAGCATCCTGTGCTGGGCGGTACTGGAGTAGCCACGGTAGACGGGTTCCGGCTGCCCCAGCAGCTCACTCACGCTGTCGGCGTAGACGAAGCACAGCTCCTCATCGAACAGGCCGCCGATGAAGTTGCCGTTGCAGTACAGCATATAATTCTTGGACTTCGCCGGAGAATAAGAGAGGCTGTATTCCTGCGAGTCCAGGCTTTTATGTACCTTGTTCAGAAAGTCTATTGATGTCATGGCTTTACTCCTCAAACTCACCCTCGATCATCCCGTTCAGATACCGGCCGGGATCTGCGATGAAGTCATCCCATTTGGCCAGAGGGTGGAATTCCTCATGCTCGATGTCCAGATACCACAGCTTTTTGTCCCTGGGGCTCCACAGCAGCAGATAGTCGCTGTAGTTGTCCATCTGCACCATCAGGGAGAGCAGCTTCTTCCGTTTCCAGGTCATCTCCTGCACATCCATGAAGGAGTAGAGCTCCGCCCACTTCACCCATTCCTGATCCGGGAACTCCAGCCGCAGGGGGCCGGTCTTCAAGTATTCCACCAGCTTGGCGGGCAGCTTGTAGGGCATGAGCTGCCGGATCTTTTCCTGCTCGTTGTGCCATTCCTCCGGCTCCAGGGCTTTCAGGTAGTCGGCCAGCTCTTGATTTTTGTTCTGCACCGCCACGGTGTAAGGCCGGTCGCCGTATTTGTCAGCAATGGTGATGTCGGCTCCTTGCTCAATGAGCCAGCGCACCATAGGGAAATTGTTGGAGCGGGCGGCCTCGGTGACAGGGGTGGAGGCGTAAGGGAACACCATGTCCGGCTTGTGATAATTGATGTCTGCCCCTTTTTCCAGAAGCAGCCGGGCAAGTTTGGTATTGCCCTCGGACACAGCGGCCCGGAATGCCTCGCCGCCAAACTTCTCCACTGTAATCCCGGCTTGCTCCAGCACCTGGATATTCTCCGGGCGCTTGCCCCAGCGCACCTCCTGGAAGGCCCGCTCTTTCTGCTTCGAGCTGAGCTTTGCGGCCTGTCCAGCAAAGAGCGCCACCACCTCCGGCCCACAACAGCGGGCGGCGGTGAGCAGCAGGGGCTGTTCCTCTGCCAGACTGGAATCAGCTCCATGCTCCAGCAGGAAGTGGATCATAGGCACATCGTTCCGAAAAACCGCAATCTCCAATGGCATCAGCTTGATGTATTCGCTGAGCTGGATGGGAACATCTAAATCCAGACCGCCTTGAAGCAGCGCCTCCAGCTTGGGCGTGTCATGGTCACAGATGGCGGCAGCCGTTTCCGGGAGGGTCTCCCAGCGGCCAATATATGCAATTTGGTACATAAGGCACCTACTTTCGTTGTTGTTTCACTTGATAGGGAACGGTCCGGCCCAGCACCCGGCCTTTGCCAACGGCATTGGCTCCCTCATAGATTAAAAATTCCGCATTGTTTTCCAGCGGAGCATAGTCAATGGTATCTGGATAGAGGGGCTGGGCATTTCCCAAGGCCGGTGTATCAAATGTACACTCGGTTCCGTCCAGAAAGCATACACCCAGATATTCCGTAGTTCCAATAACCACAAAATGGGGACAATACTTTCCACTGACCAGGCTGGGTGGTATTTTTCGTTTGCCGCTCCAGAAGATGACCTCCACATGAAGCGCCGCCCGGTTTTCATCTGTTCCAATCATGCCGCATTCTCCTTTTATCCCACAATGGTGGTTTCCTGGATAGCCAGATTATCGTAATCCATGGCGATCAGCTTTTCAGCGGCCTGTGGGGTACACATGAACCAGGTGCTCACGCCCCAGGCATCCATCCTTGTGACGGTGAAGAAGTCGGTTTCGGCGGGAGAGGGATTTCTGGCGTCAAGATAGCGGTCAGAATAGAGGTAGACCAGATCCACCTCCCGGTCCGGTAGCCACTTGGCCCGGCGCGCACGGGGCTTTCCGTTTTTCAGAGTCTTTTCTCTGGGGTTCTCAAACCACGCCAGTTCCTTGAGCTTCAGACCGGTAAAGGTATCCATGAGCCGCTGGGCGATCTCCCGGTGGGTAAATACTCCGCAGTCCCAGGAGCCTATCAGCCATGTCTGTATAAAGTCGCCCACCTTGCTGCCAGGAGCAGGCGGCCCGTAGACGCTCTCATCCGCCCACATGACCTCTATCTTTTCACATTGATCTGGCCGAGGACAGGACTGCTTGTTGCCATAGCGGTACATGATATTTACATAGCCATAATCTTCGCCGGTTCGGTCATGGCCGACGACTTCTATTTTATAAGCAGTGATTGACATTGCAGTTCCACCTCCTGAGCCAGCACAAAACTTATGCCAATTCCGCGTCCAAAATCTGGACTGGTTTTCCTTTCTCGTTCACATAGTAAAGGGCAATATAGTCGATGCCGTCCCGCTTGACTTGCTCCCAGGGCATCCGCTCGCCGTTGATCAGTTCCACAGTATCCGACTCATCCGGTTCGAAGTCTTCTTTTTCGTCCTCATAGTCGATGTTGTACCCCAGCTCCAGCACCAACTTGGAGGCAGGGATCTCATATTGCTTGAGGGGACGGTGTTCCAATTCAGATGGATCGTGTTCATCGCAGAACAGATGGTCGTAGCCATGCCGTCCACCGTCAAAGATAACGAACTCCTCACCGCTCTCTGGGTCACGGGCTGCCACCAGTCCGGGGGCCTCATCGCTATCTACAATATAGGATTGGGGCTCTCCCTTCACAGTGAGCAGATCTCCGTAATACCAAACTTCCAGCAGTTCATTGCCGGCGGTGGAACAGAGTGTCACGGTAGGCAAACGCTTTTCCGCCCACTCTTTCACATGGCCGGTGAGCCAGGTGGGATATTTCTCAGTCATCATAGTCTTTCTCCTTCTATTTCAATTTCAGCACAAATCCCCAGATACTCACCACAATCAGGAGGACACCCAACAGAAAGAAAACCACACGCCGGTATCCTCTGCTGTGTCGATGGGCATCTCGCGTACCAGTGGGGTCGCAGAGCCAGTTCCAGTTGCGGATCGCTCCAATTAAAATCACGGCTCCGATGAGCACCGATGCAATGTGCCAATGCTCTTGCAAAAATGCTGTGGTCTGTTCGCTGTTCATTCTACTTCCTCCTCACGCAAATACCTGCTGGTATTTCTCTTTTCATACTGTGCGACTTTTTTAGGTCTGCTGGTGCTGCATGGACACGATATGACAGTCCGGGCAGAATTCCACATAGAGCGTGCCCTCCGCACAGTCAAACACCATATCCCACTGGATTTGGGCCAGATACTTCATGGGCTTGCCGCAGTGAGGACAGGTCGTATATTCCGCGTCCTGCACCCAATTGGCAAAGCCGCCGATGGTATTCACATCCTGGCAGGCCGCACCGTAAAACAGGGACACAGGCGCTTCGCCCAGCACAAAGGGATTTTCCGTGAGGGCCTTGTACTCCTCGGGACTGACATAGCAATCCGTCTTCTCCGCGCCGTCAAATAGCTCAGAGGGAAAGACCTCCACGCCGCCATCCAGGGTAAACCGGTTGAAGGCGGGGCCTTTGAGGAATCCCACGCAGCTGGGGCAGCAGGTGGCAGTCAGGATACCATCCAACCCCAGAAATTTCAGACGCTCATCCCGGCCGTCCAGCACCAATATATCCACCACGCGTCCGCCGCAGTGGGGACAGGTATCTTCCCGTTCTCGGCCAATGCGGACGGGAGATTTCTCGCCAGTGGTTCCCTTGACCATAGGATAGCAGGTGTCGAAGTTGAGTTGGATTTTCTGGCCCTCCTTGTCGAAGGTCCAGCCTCCGATCTGCGCATAGCTGGATGGGTCTACATAGAGGCCCTTGCGCCAGGGCCGGGGATTTCGCTCCAGCTCCAGCAGCGTCTCCATTGCCTTGTCATCTCCCTGCATAGCAAGGCAACTCATCAGGTTGGAGGCCGCGCTGGAATACTCCGCGGACAACAGCGCATGAATCAGACCATCTCGCACATCGGCGGGAGCGTGATAATAGATCTCACAGGGCCAAAACACCTCTGCGGCCAGTGCCATCCGCTGAATCTCTGGGGTGATGACATCATGGTAGCCAAGCAGCTGCCAAAAGTCGGCGAACTCTGGGTCCTCCATATCAGCCAGCCTCTGGATGTTCTGTATCAAGTTTCTTTGTTTTTCGACAATTTGTTCCGGCGTCCAGGCCAGAGCAGCTTGCCGTTCTTGCTCGCACTTACATTTCCAACACAATCCCTCATAACCCAATGGGGTTCCACAGCTGGGGCAGGTATATTTCAGACTCATGTTCTCATACTCCTTTCAGGCAATAAAAAAGCCCCACGCCGCACTGTCATAAAGACAGGCTGACGCAGGACATGAAGAAGCCGCGTTGAAGGAGCCGCATCCACCAGCAGATGTAGTTTCTTCAACAACCAAAATATTTTTTTCGTATCTTAAAGCAGCAAATTGCTGTTCAATATATTTGTTCATAGCGGCACCATTTGTTCTGAGCATAGTTTTATATTTTATTATATCACAGCACTCCTTCAATGAAAATATTTTGTTGGAAATGCCAATGAAAAATTTTTGTGAATTTGTTAAGTCGTAGGGGTTGTTATTTCCATAGTATCTGGATGGATCAGAGTGATTGCTTTTCCGTTTCGTAAGGCATAATTGACTGTCTGTGCTGTGCCTGAGCGCAGCTTTTTCTGATTATCAAACACACCGATGATGTACTCTGCATGATCGACCATATAATAATTTCTTTTTTTATAACTGGAAACATCCGCAGAATGTGAAATAACAATCGAATCGTTTGCGTTTTGGATCAGCTTTTTCAATCTATGCCTACTCTGATCCGGCCATTTAGAGTCATAGCCGATGAAGGGAATTACAACGATAATTTTAATATCCTCGTATCCTGTTTGTGCTCTCAATGTTAGCAGCTGTTCTCCAGCCCACATATCCACACCAAGAGCACCGCCGACAAAAAAAGTACGGACAAATTTCTCGTCATGGAGTATGCGAAACTGCTCCAGGAGACATTCTTTCAGCTTTTGGCATAGAGGATCTTCCTCATTATATCCAAAGCAAAATCTTGTTGGTCTGTGGCCGGTAATGGCACAGGCATACTGATTCATACAAATCACCCTTGATAACTGCCTTGATTACGCATATAAAGCAAAAATAACGCAAATAATAATGCGTATAAAGGTTATATTACAAAATTATAACACAACACATACGAAGTATCAAGAATTGCTTTCTGCTATGCTAAAAGAGCAGAGAGGTGAGCGTATGGACGAAGAATTTATCCGCAATCGAATCACAGAATTACGATTGAAAAAAGGCGTTTCAGAATATCAGATGAGCATGGAGTTAGGGCAGAACAGAAGCTATATTCAGGCAATTTCTTCCGGGCGTTCTATGCCGTCTATGAAGCAGTTTCTCAACATCTGTGAGTATTTTGAAATCACGCCGCTTCAATTTTTTGATGCACAGGAGAATAACCCTCAGCTTATCAAGAAGGCTTTGGACGGAATGAGAAAGATGTCAGATGACGATCTGATTATGCTGATTGGTTTTATAAATCGCTTAAACACAGAAAACTAATGATAGGAGGCAGTAAGCGTCCCATCATTAGTTTTTTTATTTTATGCGCAGCATATTGTGGCAAGCAATGCTTGTGGCTATCCATTTCGCCACAAACTGCTTGTTGAGGGCAGTGCCCCCAAGCCCCTTTGAACACAGAATTTCATTCTGTGGCTGCGCGTTCTGCGAACGCTTTTGACCAGGACCAGCTTATCGCTGGCCGTGGTCTTTTTCTTTTTCAACATCCTGTTCTACCTCCATTTTCAGCACCCGATCCACATTGGCCTTTGCCGTTAAAAGCTCCCGCATTTCCTCACGGGAACGCCGGTACTCGGCATAGGTCTTTTTCTTTTCTTCCAGCAATTTCGCATACTCCGTCTGCAACTCTTTGACCTTAGGCAGCTTCTTGACTCCCATTTCATCAAAGGCATTCTTGGCAGCCTGGTGGAGCAGAATTTCTTCCTCATGTTCTTCCCGGAATTTCTTAGAGTAGCCCGCCTTGCGGTATGCCACATAGACCTCACGGGTCTTGGCATAATTTACGATGTGAGTACGCAGAACAGCAATCTCTGCCATGCGCTTTTCAGCTGCTTTGATCTGTGCCGAAAGCTCATTGTGATGTGCCGTGGCAGCCGCAGCCTTTTCTTCCAAAACCGCATACTCCAACAGATTGTTCTCCGACAGGTAATTCATGGTCTGTGCCATTTGCTTCAGATTGAAAACTTTAGCCCATCGAGCATAGCCAGCACCTTTTCCGGCCTGCAATTTTGCCTGAATGTCCACCAGCAGATTGACCTTCGGCGGCTCTGCCTGTGTGACCGTTTTCTTTCGTGGGGTATGCGTTTTCTTCCCAGAGAGAACTGCCTGCAAATCTTCCAATCCATATCCTTCGCCCAGGCTGTCCATTCGGGCGGCTTTCTCCCAACCGGGGAGCTTCAGGCGATATGATTTTCCGCGCTTTGATACCTCACAGCCGGACTCTTGCAGCAGCCTCAGCAGCTCCTCAAAGTCAGCAGGACTTTGTGATAATGCATTGTCAATCGCCACACGAAGCAGCTCTCGGTGAGAGGGCTTTGCCTGATCGCCCAGCCATTTGTTATAGCTCTTTCCGTGAGGTTTCGGGTTCTCTACAATAGACAGTCCGTTTTCAATGCAGATGGTGTCGCTCAACTGACGGACCGCCTTGGTGCTGCCCCAAAAGTTTCGGAATTTCCGGTCATATTCTAAGCTGACCGATGACCAGATAATGTGATTATGAATGTGCGACTTGTCTATGTGAGTGCAGACCACAAAGGCATGATTACCCTTGGTAAAGCGCTTGGCAAATTCTACGCCCAGCTGGTTTGCTTCTTCCGGAGTGATCTCTCCGGGGCGGAAGGACTGGCGCACATGATAGGCGATCACATCATCCGCACCGCGCACTCGTCCGGTAGCAGTAATATACAGCCGCTTTGCCAGAAGGAACTCCGCATCCGCTGTCCGGCTGTCACAAGCATAGCCGGTAATGAGCCTGCCGTTATCTGTTTTCTTTGGATTGGCCACATAGTCGATAATGTCACTGATCGCCCGGCTTTCTGTGCGGCCCTTGCCGACATGAAGCGGCATGATTCTTGTGGTTGCCATAGGTCAGATCTCCTTTCCGAAAAGAAAACGGCCTGCCGTAGCAGACCGCTTTCACTATTCTATAAAACTTTCTTCATCGAAAAAATTGAAATCATCATCTTCTAAGTGTCTTGGTGGAAATCTCATTTCATATTGCTCTTGCGCCAGTTCACGGACATCAGGCCGCCTATCCTTTAGTCGATTTTTCAGCCAGGACAACTGCTCTTTCGATAGCCTCCATGGAAGATTAAAAAGACGATTCAGTGTCATCAGTTCAGCCTGCTTTTCTGCTGGTAGCGAAGCACAGGATTTACAAATGTGGGATGCATGACCTTTGCCTGAAAATTTTTCGTTGGCTTTGTATTCGCCACAAACTTTACAATAGTGTCCATACTTTTTCATAAGCCGATGCCTTTCTCGCAAAGATCATATAACCTGCGAATTGCTTTCATAATCACATCCCATTCCAGATCAGAAGCATAAGAAAACTTTTTACGGTATGCCTCCCAAAGTTTTTGCATAACCGAATCATTTTCCACTTCGTCAAAAACTTCTTCAGCTTGGTTAAGATACTTCTCCGATCCCCGTTTATGAGCAGTTGCCAGAAGCGCATCATGTAAAATTTTCGGGTTCAGCGTGGTTCCATGCAGCTGTTCTAAAATGAAAATATCGTAGAAATCTCTCATACGAGTATTGGTTGTGGTTCTGGTAATAATGGTTTCCAGTTTTTCTGCCAGCACAGTTTCTAAATTATAAGCCCAAATATCAATGGAGCGATCTTCCAGCATAAGTTTGAATGAATACTGGACCTCTCTTGGAGTAATTGCATCTCCTGTGGAAATATCAATTTTCAAAGGGGTCACTACGCCATCGAATGTTGTACTCATACTGACACGAATCCCCGGATACTCTGCTTCATCCATAATCTCCGAAATACTTTTCAGCTGAAATTTAACACCATCATCAATCGGAACAGTTATGATTGATGAAATTAGATTCTCAATATCCTCCACATTGACATTGGCTCCTTTTATGGTTGCATCCAAATCCATCGTAGAGCGGGCATCTAATCCAACCATAGCCGCTACCAACATACCGCCCTTCAAGATAAACTTATCATGATACTCAGAAAGAGAAATACGCTCCAAAAAACGCTCCATCATGTAGTTCCTCATTAAAATCTGAGCATCAGCGGATTTTTCTCTGGAAAGGTTTCGTATTAAATCTTTAAGCTGCCTTGCTGTTTTTATCATAAAAGTACCTCCAAATACTGTCGTAAAATTTTTTCCACCTTGAACATCCCAGCATATTGCATTAAAGTTCGCAGGTTCTTATCTTTTCTACGGGCATACGCTTTCAGTGCCCCCTGAAAGGTCTGAATTTCAATTCTGCTGCGGCTTCTGAGCAAATCACAGATCGTTCGCTCCATATCATAAACCGGCACAGTATGCCCGAATGGAGTTTTCGCTGTCGTAAGTCCTACATCATGTAAGTCTGCTTTAATCGTAAAAACTTGAATGCCTTCTGCTTTCATTTTGCTTGGATTGCATCCAGTTTTGACTGTAACTGTATATTCTATTGGTTCACGATCTGTCAGATCGTGAAAAAATAACGCTGTTTCATGTGAAAATACTGCCTGTTCAAATCGCAAATGAAGCAGATACATGGCATCCACCCAGGAATCTTTGGACAGATAAATCCCATGTGCGACTCTATCCAAATCTCGTGAACGCACATAATCATAAAATACCGGCTTTGAAATTCCAGAAGATACGACCTGTGATGTTCGTAGCATTCCTTCTTGTGCTGTTAGCATCTGATCCAGCTGTTCAAATTGTCCCATCATATCACTTCCTTTCGCACTAATATTATACGCAATATTAGCTCAAAAGTAAAGTCGCGGATATAAAATTCCTTTTCCCAAATATAACAGACGGTGTCTGGCATTTTTATGGTTTTGCGTATTTTTTATCCATAAACTAACTCCTGAATCGCAAATTTCAAACTCTGCACCTTGCCCAGCAGCCAGATCGCAACCAGCGGCAGCCCCATCGGACTAATCAAAAATGCCATGACCAGCAGAATCACACCATTCTGCGGGGAATAGGTAATAAGCACAGCCACGCCAAGCAGAGCAATCACCGTGCTGAACAGGCCAAGCACCAGACCAGATATGTAGATCAGCCCCGTGCAGAGCCAGACAAAAAGTGTCAGAAGCAAAATGATCGGTGCAGTTATAATCATCAAAAGCCCTTTCAAAATCTTCATATCATTTCCTCCTTGCGTTCTCGGTATCTTTTCTACTCATATTATCCGGCATGGGCAGGCAAAAGACAAGGATACCGATAAAAAGAAGAAGCGGAGAGAGGAGCAGCGAAGTAATGCCGTTCCTCCCTCCGCAAATGGAGTATCTATCCCTGTTATGAAAGTTTAGAAAGCTGAGTAAGGATTTCCTTTACGCCCTCCCATAACTGTTCCTGCCGTTGGGATATATCCTCCAAGTCAGCATCATAAACCCGCCCAGTCTCATGCACTTTGCGGGTCAGCTGGTTTAAGTTGTTGCTGCTTCGGCGCATCAGGGAAACCAACTCCTTCAGTTCTGGCAGATCCAGCTTAACCACATATCCATCCAGTGCCATTTTTCTTAGATAGGCTTCACGGTTTGAGGTTCCAAACTGAGACATTTTTTGCTCAATCACAGCAAGCTCATCCGCTGAAACTCTAAAGTTTAATTGCATATCCCGCTTACGCTTTGCCATAGTCATCTCTCCGGCTCCCGTTTCTTCGGGGCGGCAGGCTTATGGACAGGCAGCTCCTGTTTGAGCTTTTGCAGGACAGAGCCTTTTTCTTTCTCCTGAACGGTCTTTCGAGCCTGTCTTGTAAACAGATCCACCAGTCCCGGATTGACTCGATCCACTATCAGATCGGCACATTGCTGGGAAGTGGCACTATCCTCCGGCATTGGAATGGTCTTTGCCCATGCTTTGTTATCACGAGAAATCCGCCCATCTGCATCCTTATGCTGAATGGTATTGGCGAGAATAAAGTTCAGCCGCTCTGCTCCAAATTCCTCCAAAATCTCTTGCACCGCAGAAGCAGTATCCAGCCTGTTATCCCTATAATGGGCACTGATCGCCTGCTCAATGGCAACTTTGCAGGAAAAATTCGCCTGGTCAGAAAGCCAGTATGCGTCTGTTTCTCCATGCTTAGTCGCGTATGAAGCAGAATGAAGATAAACTACCATGGGATTAAGTTCTTCTGGTTCTCTGCATACCTCATTGGCTCGACTTTCAATGCTGTCTCGGATCACATCCATATAGCCGGTCTCCAGCTTATCAAAATAGCGGTACACATCCGCCAGCGGCGAGGGAGATTCCAAAAGTGCCTCTGCCTGGGCATCGGTCAGCTCCAGTTCCTCCATCGCCATCACGATGTCCTCACGGATGGTGTACTCATAGGTGTGGTGCAGGATTTCTTCCGGGGGCTGGCTTTTCAGCCAGTCCCTGTATTTGTCCTGCTCAGCGGCCATCTTTTCATAAAGGGCCGTATTCAGATCGTTGGTATTCATGTTATCGCACCTCCTCATGCTGTTTTGGTTTCTTGTCTGTACTACGGGGCGGCACCGGGCGTTTCAGATGATCCAGCACCGAAGGCCGTGTGCTTTTGGCAACAGCGGACTCAGTGTGTGCCTGTCCCTGTCCCTTTCCGTCGATGTTGAGCAGGGTATCCAGCTCCACCAGACGGGCGTTTTTGCTTCTCAGTTCTTCTTCATAAAGGAATGGCTTTCCGACTTCCTCCTTTGCAGCAGCCTGCTGCTGACAGAGGTTATCCAGCTGTGCCTTTGCCGCCTCCAGACGCTGGGGCATCTGGGCGAGGGCATTGTCGATACGGGTAAGATTTCCGCGAGGGTCTGTACCAAGGGTTGCCCGGTGGGTCATCTGTCCTTTCAGCAGGAGCGTATATTCCTGTTTCCAAGCGGAAAATTCCACGGACATGGCATAACCCCGATAGCTGCCGATCTGCACCGGATCGGAGGTTTTAACCTCCTTGCAGGCGTCCAAAAGGGCAGCACCGGCGTTCTCCTTATCGGTCAGCAGGTCTCCCCGGATCTCCATACCGGCAAAGCCGTCCTCCGGGTGCGGGTGAGCTGCCAAAACCTCCAGGTCAGATTCAAAGCCCTTGATAAAGCCCTTGTGCTTTTCAATCTCCTCCGGGAAGTATTTGAGCAGCTGATCCTCCAAGCGGTACTGCTTACTCTGGTGGTCGGCTTTCATCAGCTTCAGGCGGGATACCTCCACATCCAGATCCATACGCTCTTTGATACGGGGGTCTCCGGCGCACAGAGCCTTGATCTCGGCAAAACTGAGGGCGGTTTCATCCACATCATCGCAGGAGCGCACCGGCGATTTAGAAGTCATAATCTGGGAGATGAATTTCTGCTTCTTCTCCACTGTCTGCCACAGATAGGCGTCAAAGGTTCTTTCGGTCACATAGCGGTACACATGGACAAGGGGATTCTGGTTGCCCTGGCGCTCGATACGGCCTTTGCGCTGGGCGAGGTCAGTCGGTCATTTTTTGCGGACAGTTCAATACATGCCTGTCTGTTTCGCTCCCTGCTCCTAATTTTCGCTTCTGTCCCTCTAACCTTTCTTATCCTTTCCCTGCACTCTGGGCAATACTTCGATATTCCAGAGTTAGGAACGTATTCAATGCCGCATACTGTACAATTTTTAGGCTTTAACGCCGCCCACCGCTTTGTGGGTATGATATGTAATTCACCGACAAAGCCGATGAATTTATAATAAATCTTGATTTCCTGCCGCACCGTTCCATCCGCAATCGTTTCACGTTCCGAAACAATTATCTTGTCTATGAGTGCGTTTATAATAGTTGCGTCCAATTCCTTAATTCCTTGATAGTTGCGGATTAAGGAGAGGAAGTCACGGACACCCTGTGACTTTTCATAGCTTTCTGTAAGTGTTTCTGACACTTCCTTTAACCGTGCTTCGATTTCAAGCTGCTCTTTCTGGTATTTCCCCGACATCATCTCAAAATTCCGCTCGGTAATCCGCTCCATTACCTTATCTTCGTAAAGAGAAGAAAACAATCTGTCCAGTTCCGCAAGGCGTTTGTTCAGCTTTCTTTGCTCCTTTTCCAGTGCCTTTGCCCTGCTGTGGTCTGTTTCCGTGAGCCGCTTTTCTATGGCTCTTACCGCCTTTTCATCATTGACTGCCATATCTGCAAATCGATTGATGTCGGCAAGCACGGCGTTGAACAAATCCCTTGCTTCTATGTTGTGTGCAGTACACACGCCATTTCCATTTCTGGCATAATTATTGCAGGAATACTGTACACAGTCGATAATATCGGGACGTTTCCTCCTGTGTACGCTCGTTGCCCGCAAAGCATAACCGCAATCGGCACACTTAATTATGCCTGCAAAAATATTTTTAAATCCTCCCGCATTTTCTTCCCGCCTGCGGCTCGTCATAAGCCGTTGGACAGTATCAAATTCCTCCTGCGTGACTATCCCCTCATGAGTATCGGGTATCACTTCCCATTCTTCGGGCAGCTTAGAAAGGCGTTTCCTGCTTTTCATGCTGGGGGAAATCCGTTTGTAGCCTGCAAGGTTTCCCGCATATATCGGACTTCTCAGAATGTTCCTTATACTATTTTCGCCCCATATATAGCGGTTTTCCTCGTTATCTTCAAAGTAGCGTTCAAAACCCGTTTCCCCTCGCTCCGCCGCATAAGCGGCAGGACGTAGGATATGCTGTTTATTGATGTGCTTGCGGATTTTAGGGATTCCGTATCCTTGTAAGGCAAGGTCAAATATCTCCCTTACTATATGGGCAACCTTGTCATCTATTAGCAGATGATTATGGTCTGCAGGGTCTTTGATATAACCGTATGGTGCGGAAGTAGCCATATATTTCCCCTGCTGAAATCTTGCACGGAACGCTGATTTTATCTTGACTGATATGTCGGCGGCATACATCTCGTTTAGGATGTTGCGGAAAGGCGTGATGTCCATCGCTGATTTATTGAGCGTGTCCACACCGTCATTGACCGCTATATACCTCACGTTATGCTCTGGGAAAAAGACTTCCAGATACAGTCCGCAGTCAAGGTAATTCCTCCCCAGACGTGATAAATCTTTCGTGATAACGCAGTTTATCACCCCGCTTTCAATGTCCTTAATCATGTTCTGGAAACTTGGTCTTTGGAAATTTGTGCCAGAGTAACCGTCGTCCACATACGTTTTTGCTAAGTGCCATCCCTGCTTTTTTACATAATCCGTAAGGATGGATTTCTGTGTCGCAATGCTCGCACTCTCGTTATCCGTGCCATCGTCCTTTGACAAGCGGCAGTACATGCCGACTTCGTAAACCTTATTCTCCGTTCTTATTCCTGCCATACTGTAAAACCTCCGTATCTGTCCTATCTGTTTTCATGTCCCATTGCGTACATTCTAAGCGGACAGCCCCTCATTGTCGAAGGTGTCGCCCTCGGCAATCTTCTTCCGAATATCCTCGGAGATAATCGGGATAAATGCTTCTGTGACTGTCTGTGTGCCGACATATTCACGGCTGATTATCATCTGCACTGGTGCTTTCGGCACGATACGCTTACTCTTTTTATCTGCTTTCTTATCCTCGCCCATACTTAAATCTTCCTTTCCAGACAGGGCAGGAGAACGTCTGGAAATGCCCCGCCCTGTCAATCAGATACCATCAATCCCCGCTGTTTAATTCTTTCTGTAATGCTTTAAGGAGTGCCGCCGCTTCAGCAGCGTTCAATGTGATACCTTTTCCGCACTTCTCACGGTTCGGGGAAAAGCTGCGGATGTCATACTTCGGCTCTTTCCCATTCCATGAAATGAGATTGATTTCCTTTGTGTAGCCACTGTCGCCCGTAGACAATACTGCGATTTCCTTTACGATTTCATACTGGATTTCTTTCATTCTCTCTACCTCAACTCTCTGTATTTACTTCCCGAAAAAAGAAGATTAGCGGCTGTCACGGTTGCGTTTCCTCTGCAACTCACGCTCTAACAGTTTGATGATGGTGTCCGCCATCTGCTTCGGCGTTGTGCCTTTCGGGAAATATTTCTTTAACTTCTCCATACCGATTTTCACGGTTTCTTTCTGGTTTCCCTTTTCCTCCGTCATAATCGCAAATATCGTATCCATATCAAGCCGCCCGCTCTGGCTTAGGCTTTTCATACGCTGTGCCTGTGAGAGTGAGGGCGTTGCTTCTTCGCTCTCCATTGTGGCAAAGAGTTTTTCCTGCTCGTCTTTCTTCAAAAAGGACAGTTCCACCGCAGGCGTGAGGGCGATTCTCCCCTCATCCACCATCTGCAAAATCGGCGGTATCAGTTCCGTCAAGCGGATAAAACGCTGCACGGTCATCCTGCCCACGCCGAAGCCCTGTGCCACCTTGTCGTCCGTCCGCAACTTCGTCACAACTTGTGACGAGGTTAAGTCCGTGCGGAATCCCTGCCGCTTCATGGCTTCGGATTTCATCTTGTAGGCAAACGCCCGCTCCGATGGCAGGATATTTTCACGCTGTAAATTACTGTCTACAAGGGTAATGATGGCTCGGTCACGGTCTAAGGGCAGGACAAAAGCGGGGATTGTGTTTATCCCTGCAAGTTCAGACGCACGGACACGCCGCTGTCCTGCAATTACTTCATAGCCGTTCCCGTCCTCTTTTGGGCGTGTGATTATCGGCGTGACAATGCCAAATTCCTTGATGCTTTCCGCTAACTCTGACAGCGTTTCATCCTCTGCCACATGAAACGGATTGTCGGGAAACGGGTACAAATCTTTGGTCTTTAACACCTTAAAATCCTGTTTCTTCATTCACTTTTTACCTTTCTCTTGATTTGTTTCTGCCTGTTCTCTGTAATTCTTCCAACACTTCGGGCGGTATCTTTGACAGCAGCCGCCCCATCTGCTCGTTGGTTCTCTGCAACTCAAATATCTTCTGATTTGCTTTCTGTACCTTTAGTTCCTGCTCGTACTTTTCATCACGCATACGCCCCGCATAGTCCGATTCCTGCCCGATTCTCTCTTTCAAACTGTCGATATACGTCTGCTGTTTCCCGATTTCTTTAGAGAATTTCTCCACGTCTGGCAGCCATGCGGAAAGTAAATCTAATGCTTTATCTCTTTTCTTTCCTGCATTAAAAGCATTGATGTCGGAGAGGGCAGACACGATTTCCGCATACTGTTTATCAAGCCTGCCGCCTAGTTTATAGAGCCATGTGGGGATGTGTTTCCGCTTTGTTTCCATTGAGGACTGACCCCGTTCAAGCTGATTCCACCGTGAGGACATCCGCTCATGGTAGGCGGTCTGCCACTCGGATAATGATTTCTGGTTGCCTAAAATAGACTTCGCTGACAGCTTGTTGTCTGGCGTAATCGGCACAAAGCAGAGGTGCATATGCGGCGTTTTCTCGTCCATGTGTACGACTGCGGAGAGGATATTTTTCTCCCCGACACGCTCCGAAATGAAGTCCAGAGCCATCGTAAAATACGCTTTCTGTTCCTCTGGCGGCAGGCTGTTCATAAATTCTGGTGAAGCCGTGATGAGCGTTTCCACCATCATTACGCTGTCTTTCCTCGTCCTGCACCCCGCTTCGGCTACCATGTGGTTAATCTCTTTCTTGTAGGTGTAGCGTGGCGGTTTTACAAGGTGATAGTTATTTTTAGAGCGTTCCATGTCGATATCTGGATTACTTTTGTAGGCTTCTTTCTTCCGCTCGTTGTGGCGTTCGCAAGCCGCAACGCCGCCCGCTTTGCGTTTCTGGAAACGCAGGATTGCATAGGGCATAATTCATCATCTTCCTTTCTTCGGCGGGTAATCTTCTAAAGGGTGACGGTTGGTGACGGTGATGACGGTTGTTTTGGGATACCCTCTGCCGACTGCCGCAACTGTCACCCTTATCCCCTGCATGACGGTCATGTCGATGATGACGGTGTTTTTGGGATACCCCCCTCGCAAAAGCCGTCACCGTCATGCCGCCATTCTTTTATCCGAAGCCGCAAGGCGCAGGATAGCAGGGCGCAGCCCTGCCATAAGGGAGTCCAGAGGGAACGTCTGGCACACGACTTTGCAGGGCAAAGTGTAGTGTGTTACACCCTGTAAACGCAGTCGGAAAAATCAGATGGATTTTTCTGACCGCAGGGGTGGTTTTACACGCCCGAAAAGGGCGGGTGAATCCCACGCCTGCATTTGCGTTTGCGGGGTGTTCTCCCGTAGGGTGACAGTTGCGGGGTATCCCAAAATAACCGTCACCACCGTCACCAACTGTCACCCGCAGGGCTGAACTGACGATTTTACATACATTCCGCATGACTGTGACAGTAACAGGGGTATCCCCAAAACACCGTCATAACCGACATGACCGTCACACATGGGGCAGAGCCGCCGATTTTACATAGGCTTACATGTCGGTGACGGCGGCAGGGGGTATCCCAGAAACACCGTCATCATCGACATGACCGTCACTGTCTGTTCCCTCCTGCATTACAAGTGAAATTATCCGCCCGCTGCTCCTGCGGCTGAAACCATAGCGGATATGGTTCTCTTGGAGAAAGTCAAGGCGGTATTCGTTCATCCATTTCGTCAAGACATTTGCCGCCGTTTCCGTTTCGCCCAGAGCATCCAACAGTTCCGTGGCCGTGCCTGTCCATTCTTCCTTATCCCTCATAAAATCCACTAACCGAAAAAGAATGTCTGGTATCGCTTCTTTCGCAAGCTGCTCCTGCGTTTTCCTCTCCACCAGTTCCCAACTGCAATCACGGAAACGGAGCGTGTATTCCTGATAGGGCGTGTCCCTGCCCGTCACATACAGCTTGGCGGTGTCTGACGCACGTTTCTCCTTTTCCAGAACAAAGGTAGCGTCCGCACTCCCCGTTAAGCCTGTCGTCCCAGATACTTTGTTGAATACATCGCTGTCATTCTGCTTTCGGATGTGGTGTACGACAATAACTGCCAATGAGTGCCTGTCGGCAAAGTCTTTGATAAGGGAAATGTCCCCATAGTCGCTTGCATAGGCGTTGTCTTTTGAAGCTGTACGGACTTTCTGCAAAGTGTCAATGACAATGAGCCTGCTGTCTGAGTAGTCTTTCAGATAATCCTCAAGCTGCACGATAAGACCGTCTGACAGCTTGCAGCTTGCCACGGCAAAATGAAGCCGCCCGCTTGCTTCGTCCGTCAAGCGGAACAGCCTGTCCTGTATGCGGCAGAACGTGTCCTCAAGGCAGAGGTAAAGCACATCGCCCTCCATTGTCGGCATATCCCACAAGGGAAGTCCCTGCGACACGCATAGGCATAGCTTCAGCATGAGCCAGCTCTTGCCTATCTTCTGTGAGCCGCAGAACAGCGATAAACCTGTCGGAATAAGGCTGTCCACCACAAAGGACGGTTTCTCAAGCGGCTCATAAAGGAGCGTTTCTGCGTTGACTGTCTGTAACTTCTGCATGGCTTTCCTCCTTTCGGGCGGTGTCTTTGTTTTCGTTGCACATAGGCGTTGACCTCCTTAAAAATAGATTTACTCCCATGAAAAAAATGAGAGTATGTAATGCCGCCAATCCCGTACAAATAAAAAACAGATTTCTTTTTCGGGCGGTATCGGTCACGGTTGGAGATACTTTTTCATTTCCGCCTTTACTTTCTCCTTTGCGATGGCAACGGATTTCTGTATTGCCGAAGCGGTGCAATGCTCCATAGCGGCGATTTGGTAAAAATTGAACTCATACTCGTAGTAGAGCAGGAAACGCCGCCTTTGTATCTCTGGCAGGCTCCCAACCGCCTTACAGAGCGTTTCATTCCGTTCTTCTTCAATCATGCGTTCATCAAGGCTCTTAGGCACACGCAACGCCCGTCTGTAAAGGGTTTCGTCCCATACCTCGTTAAACTCCCTGTGCCGCTCGTCCCATTGGAGAAGATTCCTGTTCCTGCGTTCCATCTGCCGAAACTCCATAAAGAACTGTTCCGACACTTCCAACTCGTGGGATTTGCCCTGCCCGTCCTTAAAGCTGATAAAATACCTTGTGCCGCTTTCCGTGGATTCCTCCCGAAGCGTGTATGCTTTAACCCTGTATGCCATCCCTCTGTCCTCCTGCCAAAAATAAGCGGGGAGATTCCGCTCCCCACCCAGTAGCCCGCAGAATAATGGGATGTATTAGACGCTTATAAAATTTTCCGCAACTTCTTCCGCAGATGGTCTAACCTCGCATAGATGGCACCAGTCGTCAAATGCACAAGCGGGGCAATCTCCTTTGTGGAATACCCCTGCATTTTCAGCAGGACGATTTTCAAGGTACGCCCGTCTACTGCCACTAACACTTGATAAAGGTTTTCGCTCTCAATCTCGTCCAGTAACTCCGCAACCGTACCCACTTCCGCCTGCCGCTCCCTGTCTGCCATGTCCTCAAGGTATTCCGCAACGTCATTCGTCCATCGGTAAAACCGCCTGTTGGAATTGAAGTCTGCCCTGTCCGCTATTCGTATCTGCTCAATGGTCGCTTCATCAACGCCGCACTCACGCATCAGCTTTTCCTCCGCTTCTTTCCAGATACGCCATTTCCTGTCCTCCCGTCCGTGGTTGTATGCCATTTTTTATTTCCTCCAATCAGAATTGATTGAGAGGGCAGAGAAAAGCCCCCTCATTTTCCCAAAGGAAAAAACAAGGGGGCTGAACGCCTTAAATTTTAACTTTCTATTATCTTTCTTAGTTTTATTAGGATTCTGGCTTTGCGTTTGTTCACAACGCTCTGGGTTATGCCGAACCTCGCCCCGACTTCACGCTCGGAAAGTCCGTCAAAAAAGATGGCATGAATCAATGCCTGTTCACTATCCGACAGCAAAGGCAGGGCGGCTTTCAGCCTGTCCACCATGACCGCATTGACAACGGTTTCCGCAATGTCCGCCGCTTCATCAGCGATAAAGTCTAAAGGATTCCCCTCGCTGTCCGTAAATCCATCCAGAGAAAGCAGGCTGTTCTTCGTATCTAATTTTTGCAGATAACGCCACCGTTCCTTGTCACGGTAGAAGTCCGTGTATTGCTCCCTCACAACTTCAAGCAGACAGCCTTGAACTGGGATAAACAGCTTGTCCATATAAGTCTGGTCGGATTCTCTGCGGCAACAAAAATCCGTGTAGGACAGTTCCACGTATCTGCCCCTTTCCTTGATATATACTTTTCTTGGTGCGTATTTCACCGTATTGTCCTCCCATCTGAATTTTTGAAATGCTTAAAATCCAGATGGAGAGGCGGCGAACGACACCTAACACCACTAATAGCCCTGCGGCACTTTCCAACAAAAATCGACAAAAGAAAAACCGCAAAGGCTCTGTGACCTTTACGGTTATAGGAAATAGTAATTCTATTGTATGGAGATTGTACTTCTACTTTCAAGGCAGGAAGTACCGTTGCATAGGCAGAAATTTTTTTAACTGGTTTCCTGCCGTTCTCTGATATGCTATGTATTGATAAATTTTACTTCGTATGAGCAGATGAATAACCGCCCGAAAAAAGAACATAAAAAAATCCCTCCAAATTTAAAAACAAATTCAGAGGGTAATTTAGGGTATAACAAAATAACCCACCCGAATATCGTTTTTTTATTTGGTGAGTTTGTTCTTTCAAATACGAAACAAAAAGAGCCGATGATTCGTGAATTGTTCCACAATTTCATCGGCTCTGCGTCTTAAGCGTCTGGCTCTTTGATGACAGTTATCTTCAAGTTGTCAACTTTAATCAATCTTTCTTGTCTGCATTTTGGACAATAAAGGGGATAATTCTCCAAAACAGTGTCCTTCCTAATTTTATTACGGGTTTTACTCCCACAAACAGGACACAATATCCATTCACATTTCATCATAATTAGTCTCTAATCCTTTCAAATCTCATTTTATATGACTTTTGCAAGCTGTTAAGCTAACTTGTGGAACATATGCCGAACCTTATCTATACGGCTATTCGGGCGGCGGGGTTGGCAAATAAATTTACCAATAGCTGGCTGGTATCCTTTTAACTCTGTCAAGCAGACTCCCTGCCCATTTGTGAAATAAGTTAAATCGTTCCTGTATTCTTGAATACATCTAGCAGGGATTTCTCCTTTCAGAATGACCTCGTCATTCTTTATCTGAGTACTTACAATATCTGCACAATACCTTGGAGCATCATGATACGCCCGTGAGAGATATTCCTGCGGTGCATAAATTTCAAAGTGGAGATATGGCTCTAATAGTTCTGTTCCTGCTTTTTTTAAAGCCTGCTCCAATACGATAGGGGAAAGCAGCCGAAAGTCTGCGGGGGTACTTACAGGACTATAATACAATCCATATTCAAAACAGATTTTACAGTCTGTCACTTTCCATCCATACAGCCCCTGCTCGCAGCCATAAAGAACCCCCTCCATAACCGCATTTTGGAACGATTGGTTTAAATATCCAAGTGAAACTCTGCTTTCATACTGCACTCCGCTTCCAATAGGGAGCGGCTCTATGGACAACCCGACAGAAGCCCAGAAAGGATTTGGCGGGACTTCTATGTGGATGGTATATTCTGCTTTTCTAAGCGGTCTTTCCATATATATAACAGTAGGCTCTTTTATTTCTGCCTCCACATGATATTTTTCCTCAAGGATGGCACAAATGACTTCCATCTGCACATTCCCCAAAAAAGAAAGTATAATCTCATGCGTTGTAGTATCCACATAATATTTTAAAAGAGGGTCGCCATCTGAAATTTCTGTAAGTGCCCCAAGCAATATTTCCCGCTGTTCAGATTTCTTTACTGCAATCGTTGTTTGGAGCATAGGGAGAGGATTTTCAATAAATTTTCTCTGCGGCAACAGCATTTCGTTCCCCAAAATACTGTTTAGCTGCAAAACATCATTTGGTAAAATTACAATATCACCAGAGCAGGCTGTATCGGATGAATATAATTCACCGTTTGTCGGAACACACATCTCTGTGATTTTTATTTTCTCTTTTTCAGATATTCTAATAACATCCCTCAAATGCAATGTTCCGCTATATATACGCACATAAACAAAACGCCGCCTTTTCTCTGAATATTCAATCTTAAAAACCTGCCCGCATAGTTCAGATTGACCTTCAGGCGTTGATGAATAAAATTTACTGGCAATCACTTCTATAAGCTGCCGAATCCCCAGATTGTTTTTAGCGCTTCCGTGATAAACGGGAAATAACGTTCCGTTTTGGAATCTCCTGTTTTCTTCCTGTTCCAGTTCTGACATTTTAAACGGTTTCCCTGACATATATTTCTCTAATAGTTCATCGTTTCCCATAATTACCGCATCCCACTGTTCCATATCGTCATTGTCCGTTACATTTATATGGGGATGCTGCCCAACCTTTTGCTTCACTATAATTTCCGAAGAAAGCTTTGCTTTCATTTCCCGATATACCATTGGCAAATCAATCCCCTCTTGGTCAATTTTATTGATGAAAAAAATTGTCGGAATCTTCATTATCTGTAGTGCATGAAACAGTATACGGGTCTGTGCCTGTATGCCATCCTTTGCAGAAACTAATAATACTGCTCCGTCTAATACGGATAAAGAACGGTATACTTCCGCCAAAAAATCCATATGGCCTGGCGTATCTATAATGTTGACTTTTACATCCTCCCACTGAAAAGATGTCACTGCTGTCTGGATAGTGATTCCCCTTTGACGCTCCAAATTCATTGTATCTGTCCTTGTTGTGCCTTCATCTACACTCCCTAGTTCTGCAATTGCACCACTGGTATACAATAAACTTTCCGTTAATGTTGTCTTTCCTGCGTCAACGTGAGCCAGAATGCCTAAGTTAATTATTTTCATGTGATTTTCCTCCTATCAACACCCAAAAAAGGGCATAAAAATACCCAGTGATAAATACTCCTATCACTGGGTAAATAACTCCAATAGCCCCAAAACACTTATATGTTTTCGGGCATATAAAATTACATGATAAAAGTATTCTTAAACTGGGTACAAAAAACTAAGCCCCATATTAAAAGTGAAACGAGACTGCTACTTTTTGTTCCCACTATCAAATTGACAGTTTATTTAAGAATACCTTGCCGCATATTTATTAACTCCTTGTATAATACTGAATCTAATTATATTCCTTAACCCTTTATTTGTCAAGCTGACAAACTAAAGCAGAAAAAGCGGCAGGATTTCCCCCTGCCACTAATCATCTGTTTATGCAAAAATAATTTCCTTTTCCACAATCTCCCTCGCACAAGCCCTTATGTTATTGAGGTATCCTGTCCATTCTAAGGCGTTTTCTGCCTTTAGCTGTTCCGTTATGCCCTGTGCCTGTTTCATACCCTCTATGAGCCTTTCAAAGCCTTCCTGTGCCTGTCTGTCAATGTCGGCAAGGTAAGCGTTAAGTCTGCCGCTTGTAAGAAGATTGGTGTATGTAACTTTACAGTGATGCTTCAGATAATCCAAATGCCGCTGTCCCCATATGCCTATCGGCTGTTCTTCTTCGGCGGATACAGTTAAGCACGGTATTAAATAATCGCCTTGCCTTTCGTATTTGCCGCCCATTTCCTCAAAAATTGTCTTTGCCATTGTCTGTTACCTCCACATTCTTTTTTATTTTGAATGTCCGCAAAATCCGTCCTACATCTCCCGGTCTCCACGGACAGTCCAGATCATGAAGTGCCACCAGACGGTCCTGTACATTGGTGCCTGCGCCCATCTTGGCGGTGCTGCCCATAAGTACACGCACCTGACCGGTACGGACTTTGGAGAACAGCTCCTTTTTACGCACCTCGGTATTGGCTTCATGGATAAAAGCGATCTGGTCGGCAGGCATCCCCTGGGCAATGAGTTTCTGACGAATATCGTCATATACCGTAAAGACCGGTTCCTGCTCCGGCAGGGGTACAGCGCTTTCCAATGCATGAAGCAGTGGATTATCCAGCGTTTTCGCCGCCTTACTTGCAGGGGCTTTTGCCTGCGGGGTAGAAATGTCGCAGAATACCAGCTGGGTCAGCTTGTCAGCTTCTCCATCCCGCCAGATCTGCATGATGTTTTCCACGCACTGATTAACCTTTGTGCCGGGTTCATCCGGCAGCATCTGGTTGACGATCCTCTGGTCCAGCCCCAGCTTGCGGCCATCCGAGGTAATCTTGAGCATATTGTCCTGAGACGGGTCAACGGTTCCACTGTGTACCAGCGATGCGCGCTCCGAAAGAGCCTTGACCATTTCCTGCTGATGTTCGGTAGGCTGTGCCACAATGTTGTGGTATTCCACTTCCGGGGTAGGCAGATTCAGCTGGTCGGCAGTCTTAATGTCGGCCACTTCTTTGAACAGGTTCATCAGCTCCGGCAAATTAAAGAACTTGCTGAATCTCGTTCTTGCCCGGTAGCCGGTTCCCTCCGGTGCCAGCTCCAATGCTGTGACAGTCTCCCCAAATCGGGAAGCCCAGCAGTCGAAGTGGGTCATGTTCAGTTCTTGCAGGCGTTCATACTGAAGGTAGCGCTGCATGGTGTAAAGCTCGGTCATGGAGTTGCTGACCGGTGTGCCGGTGGCAAAGATCACGCCACGGTTTCCGGTGATCTCATCCATATAGCGGCACTTGGCAAACATATCGGAGGATTTCTGCGCGTCCGATGTGGATAAGCCTGCCACATTTCGCATTTTTGTGTATAGAAACAGGTTTTTATAGTTGTGGGCCTCATCCACGAACAGCCGGTCCACACCCAGTTGCTCAAAAGTTACCACATCGTCTTTTCGCCCCTCGGCTTGCAGCTTTTCCAGTCTGGCTTCCAGAGACTTTCTGGTACGCTCCAGCTGCTTGACGGTAAACCGCTCGCCGCCGCTGGCCTGCACCTCTGCGATGCCCTCGGTGATCTCGTCGATCTGCTCATAGAGAAGCCGTTCCTGACGCTCCCGGCTGATGGGGATACGCTCAAACTGGCTGTGTCCCATGATGATGGCGTCGTAGTTACCGGTGGCAATACGGGCGCAGAACTTTTTGCGGTTATGGGTCTCAAAGTCCTTTTTGGTTGTGACTAAGATGTTGGCAGAAGGATAGAGGCGCAGAAACTCCGACGCCCACTGCTCGGTCAGGTGGTTTGGAACCACAAAGAGAGATTTCTGGCATAAGCCCAGGCGTTTAGCCTCCATCGCAGAGGCCACCATCTCAAATGTTTTGCCTGCGCCCACTTCGTGTGCCAGCAGAGTATTACCGCCATACAGCACATGGGCAATGGCATTCAGCTGATGTTCCCGCAGGGTAATTTCCGGGTTCATGCCGCCAAAAGTGATGTGGCTGCCATCATACTCGCGGGGACGGGTGGAGTTCATTTCCTCGTTGTACTGGCGCACCAGAGTCTGTCGGCGCTCCGGGTCTCTCCAGATCCAGTCCTTGAAGGCTTCCCGGATAGCCTGCTGCTTTTGGGCAGCCAGGGTGGTCTCCTTGGCGTTCAGCACGCGGCGCTCTTTTCCATCTGCGTCCTCTATGGTGTCATAGATACGGACATCCCGCAGGTTTAAGCTGTCCTCCAAAATCTTGTAGGCATTGGCACGGCTGGTTCCGTAGGTGGTGTTGGCAGCTACATCACTATAAGGAACAGAAGTTTTTCCTGTGATCTGCCATTCAGCGGTAAAAGACGAGTACTTGACCTCGATATTTCTCTGGAGATAATACGGTGTACGAAAGGTTTCGTACATAAACTGCTGGATGTACTCCTTGTCGATCCAAGTAGCGCCCAGACGCACCTCGATCTCCGACGCATCCAGGTCCTTGGGCTGGGCGGCGGTAAGAGCTTCCACATTGACTGCATAAACCGGGTCCTGCTGTGCCGCCCGCTGTGCCTGACGCAGTTTGCGGCGTACATTGCCGGAAAGGTATTCATCGGCGGTCACATAATGGGGCGATCCGTCCTGCTCCAGCTGTCCCGGTACACGGAAGATCACACCTTGCAGTTCTCCGGCCAGTTCTTCTTTTGTTTTTCCGGTAAGCTGGCTCATATAGCCCATATCCACGCAGGCTTTTTCCGAGATGGACACCGCCAGCGCTTCACTTGCCGTATCCACCACAGCCACTGCCTGATGGGGCTTGATGGTCCGTTTGGTGAACATATCCGCCTTGCGCTCCAGCTTTCCGTCCTCATCAATGACTTCCAGCGCACAGAGCAGGTAATAGGAAGAATCGTCTGCATAGGCCAGACGGTTTGCACGGTCATTGATGAGACCGTATTTGGCAGAAAAGCTGTCATAGAGCCGGTTCAGCTCTGCCTGTTTCTCCTGAATAGCGCTGTCCGGAACCGCTGCATCCATCTGAAGGTCGATCAGTTCCTGCACACAATCACGCAGTCCCACAAGACCTTTCACACGGGCTTCGGCGGTAGCGTTGAGGTCAGGGCGCACCATGCGGCTGTTTTCCCGGTAGTACACCTGCCCGTCTACAATGGCATAGGAATAGTTCTTCACATTAGGGTCGGCAGGAATGGAGGTGTCAATAGCTTCGCCTTCGCCCAGCTCCGGCAGCTCTGCCTCCTGATAAGTTCCATGAATATACTTCACCGCATCATGCAGCTGGTCGGAAAGCTCCAGTCCCTCGATAGGGTTCACGGTGTAGTCCATACCATGAGCGGTGCTTACCGGCTCCTGTCTGCCCAGCACCATTTCCGGGTGGTCGATAAAATACCGGTTGATGGCAAACCCGTCCTCCGTCTGTCCGGTCTGGGTCCATTCCGGCACGATGTCCAGCGGGCGATCCCGCTTTTGGAGGAAGATGATGTCCGATACCACCTCGGCACCGGCATTCTTTTTGAACGCGTCATTAGGCAGACGGATAGCTCCCAGCAGCTCGGCACGCTGGGCAAGATAGCGGCGCACGGTGGAATCCTTGGCGTCCATGGTATAGCGGGAGGTTACAAAAGCTACCACACCACCAGGACGCACCTGGTCGAGTGCTTTGGCGAAAAAGTAGTTGTGAATACTGAAATTCAGCTTGTTGTAGGCTTTGTCGTTGACCTGATACTGACCGAAAGGCACATTGCCGATGGCAAGGTCAAAGAAGTCTCGCCTGTCGGTGGTCTCAAAGCCGCCTACTGTGATGTCCGCCTTGGGATAGAGCTGCTTTGCGATGCGCCCGGAAACCGGGTCCAGCTCCACGCCGTACAGACGGCTGTTTCTCATTTCCTCCGGCAGCATACCGAAGAAATTGCCCACACCCATAGATGGCTCCAGAATATTTCCGGTCTCAAATCCCATACGGCCCACCGCTTCATAGATGGCCTGAATGACCGTAGGGCTGGTGTAGTGGGCGTTGAGGGTGGAGCTTCTGGCGGCGACATATTCCTCCGGGGTCAGCAGCTCTTTCAGCTGGGCATACTCTGAAGCCCATGCCGGTTTTTCCGGGTCAAAGGCGTCGGCAAGACCGCCCCAGCCCACATAGCGGGATAGGACTTCCTGCTGTTCGGGGCTTGCCTGCTGTCCGGCAACTTCCAGCTCTTTCAGCAAACGAATGGCATTGATATTGGCCTGGAACTTGGCTTTCGGACCGCCTTCACCCAAATGCTCATCGGTAATACGGAAGTTTTGTGCATTGCGGCGCAGGTTTGCCTTGTATTCCTCATAGGAGGCTTCCTCGGCAGCTTTGGCATTGGGGAAGGTCTGCCACTGGCCATTGACCTGAATGGAAACCGGGTGTTCGTCCAGCACTTCCTCAAAGATTTTCTCCGGCTCAGTCACAGGGACTGGCGGCTCCGGCTCCTGTTCTAACCACTGACGAACAACAGAAATTGGCTCCATTTGGAAAAGGGGGAACCCCGGTGCTAACGTAAAAGTAATATCTTGAAAACTAACTGTACCAGCATCATAATTGATCCAATCCACCAGAAAAGAATGGCCATCCATTTCAAAAATAGTCTCACCTGGGATTAGATGCTCACGAGCATATTCTCTGTCAGAGGCCGTATATTCTGGCTTGTGTTCTGTTTCCTCATTAGCTTCCTGCTCCACCTCTGACATTACCTTTTGATCGTTTTCCTGTTTTTCCGGGTCTGCCACCTGTCCATTGACGCTCCCTCTTTCCTCCAGAGCTTCCCGGATGGCGATAGGGTCGATGTTGTCAAAACGATCCTGTTCTTCTTCGGTATAGAACCGGTCCTCCTGAATAAGCTGGGCAATCCGGCGTTGTACCTTCGGCCAGGGCAGCTGCGTTTCCTCCGGGCTTCCGGCACGGACAACGAACAGGCTGTTGTTGCCACCGTATTCCTGAGCCAGCCATGCAGCGGTATCTTTCTCTCTTGCATGGTCTTTCATATAGCGGACGACAGCGTGTTTACTCTCAATATTGCCGTTCCATGCACAAAGGGCAGTATCAATATCTTCCTGAGAAAGAGGGCGCAGAAGTTCATGGAGCTTTGGATAGGTTTCGTCGATCACTTCCCGGTGCAGTCGCTGGCGGAACTCCGGTATATCAGAATAAAGGCGGATCAGCTCCATATCCTTAGAACCAAGGACCGCACGGCGCACAGCAGCATTGCCCTCGATGACAGCATTTTCACGGTCAGAATGACCGCAGGCATTACGGTATGCGGCATCCTCGGAAATGGAAGCAGTTACCACAGGCTTATACTGCTCAAACTGCTCCCGAAGGGTAGGCTTTGGAGTTTCTTCCTCCACCTCCGGCTGCTGGGCTTGGATAGCATCTTCTTCTGCCAGTTCCTTTTCAGCCTGGATTTTGTCATACTGCGCCTGTTCCTGTTCGGTAAGATAGCGGCCTTTCTGAACAAGAGAGGTAATGCGCTTGGCAACCTTTTCCCAGTTCAAGTGAACATCCGGGCAGCCCTGCTTTTTATAATGCAGCCCTTTCCCGTCATGATCTTCACCGCTGTGTGTTGCGCCGGACAGTGCATGAGAGCGTCCGCCAATGCCATACTCGTCTTTGAGGAATCTCACTTTTTCCTTGTCCGTGTGGTTTTCCATGAAGAAGGCATAGATACGGCCTTTTCCTCCGGCAAAACTGCTGCCGCCGGTTATGGCGGCGTCAATCTCATCCTCGGTAATGAAGCGCTGAACGGTTGGCACTTGGGAAAGGTCTGAAGAAAAGGTCCTGCGTGGCAGGTCAAGGTCCTTCAGGTTCTCCCAGATCTCCCTTGGTCTATGGTAATGAAAACGCAACAGGTCACGGTCCTGCTGATAGGCAGTCCAGAAGGCAGCGTATTCTTCCTTGAGTGTCTGGCGGAAAGCCGGGGCACTCAGCTGCTCCGTCAGGCGGCGGGTCTCCTCCGGGAACCCATTTCCTTTGATCTCTGACAGGCAGGACAAATATCCGGCTTCTCTGGCTTCCTCGCTGAAATCGTGGTACAGATGCCAGAGCTTTTCTGAAAGGAGGGATCGTTCATAGCCTGCCGCTTCTGCAAGCTCCACATTGGAGGCAAACTGGCCACTCTCCAAAAGCTCCCCGATACGCTCTGCGGCGCTCTCCCAGGAAATGACCTGGGCAGACCTGTCATAACGGACAGACTTCCCGTGGGAAAGATGGATACCATCCTCGGCATACCATGCGCTCACACTGCCAAGGCCGTTGCCGCCGTGGTACAGCTTTTTCAGTATCTCGGCAATCTCAGCGGTGGTTTTCTGCTTTTCAAAGGCTGCAACCACACGCTCTCTCTGGCGGTCTGTATTGCCGCCCAAACGCAGCACATGGTCAATATCATTTTGGGCAAAAGAAAAAGCAGAGGATGTATGCGCTACATTCTCTGCTTCATCTATGGATTGGATCTGTTCCGCTTCGGAGAGGAACAGGTTTAGGGTCAGCTGTTGATAAGCTCCGCCATCAGGATTTCCTCGGCCTGGGCTTTGCAGGTGTTCATCAGCCCCACCCACTTCATGGGATCGCTGGCTTTCAGTTCCTCGGTGGCTCCCGCTTCCTTCGCCAGTTGGGGTATCATCTGCTCCAGTCTGCTCTGGGCGGTCTCGTCGATCTCCAGAAGGTGCGGGTACAGCTTCTCGCTCAGTAGCATCTGGTTGTAGAGGATGGGACGGTGTTCCTTCAGGTAGGTTTTCCTCATCCTTCCGTACTTGCCCAGGGGTTTCTCCGGCTGCTGGCTCAGCTTCAGGTCGGGAATCAGATAGTCTCCGTTCTGGATATAGGTCATGGGATTGTTCATCTTGCTTGCTCCTTTCTTGGTTGGCTTCGCGCTCTGCATTTCGGACGGTAACGCCGATCTGCCGCAGCACCTGCTGGTTGATCTGACTGACCGCTGTTCCCAGCGCCCCGATGGTGGACGGGGTGTTGAAATCAAAGATCGCCATGAAATCTTCGTGGTCGAAGTAGCGTTCCGGCTCCAGTCCACAGCGGGACATCAAAGCGTAAGTGATGCTGACGGTGGCGGCTGCCTTGAACTGCACTCCGATGTTATACTCATCATATTCCTCCAAAAAGGAACCGTCAACGATATAGAAGAAGTCCTGCTGATGCTCCGTCCAGTATTCCTCAGCCAGTTTTCCGGCTGCCTCGGTGAGCTGTCCGGCAAGGTCATCACCGGAAACATCATAGGTGCGCTCCAGCATGGCCTGCACGGAATCCAGATGGCGCTCCTCCAGCTGCCACAGCCAGGGAGTGCGGGAATGTTCACGGGTTCCGGTGTCGGAAATATCAAAGACATAACGCAGGCGGGGCCTGTCCCCGGAATCGTCCACCAGAGCGATTCCCTTGGAACCGCGCCTTACATACCGGCCCATCTTTTCATTCCACAAATCGTACTCCGCACAGGCGGTGGCGTCCGGTCGCTGGGCGTAGATCATCAGCTGCTCATGGAACGGGTATTTGTAAAGGCGGGAAGCAGTGGTGAGAAACCCTGCCCATTCCTGCCAGCTCCCCGTGAGCTGTGTTGCCACCTTGTCCGCCATCTGTGCATATAGTTCAGCTTTGGTTGGCATGGTGTTCTGTCCTCCTTTCGGTTTTGGGGTAAAGAGGTGGGGTGGCAGATTGCCACCCCATCCCTGCGGTTATGGTGTTTACTGGTCAAAATCCGGATACAGCTCCAACTGGGCAAAGTCCTCATCGGTCATCGCACAGAGCTTCGTAAGGGCGCTGTCGGTCAGCTCCCTCAGTTCCGTTTCCTCCGGTGATAGCTCGCCGCGCATCTCACGCAGGCTGTTGATCAATCCGGTGCGGCTGCCGGTATTGTAAATGCACATCAGGTTCATTTCCTCAAAAGTAAAGTTTCCCATATCAAATCTCTCTTTCCGCACTCTTTTTGGGTGCTGTCTTTTTGTGTTCTGCTTTGGGCTGGCTTTTCAGCTGATCCACAACGGATTTTTTCTTTTCCCGTTCCTCCCGATGAACGGCGTCAGCCAAGTCCATCAGGGAAATGGGCTGACCGCTTCGGGCCTGCTGTTCCAGCTCTGCCACCGTAGGCTCTTTTGTGCCATTGTTGATGATGCCGTCAATCATGCCGTAATCGTCCTCCACGGCCATCTCCGCATTTTTCAGCGGATTTTGCGGCAAGAATCCGGGTATCTGGGTAAAACCAACGCTGTCACAGTAATGACAGGATACCTTACCGTCCTGCTTGATCGCAACGATGTCGCTGACGCTCATGGAGGGGCTGTGATAGTCCACAGGTTTTTCCAGATTGAATTGCTGATAAAGTTTTTCCAGCTGCTCCGGCACAGTACCAGACTCACTCAGCGGAGCGGTGTAGATGAGGTCATAATTACTGCGGTCTATGGAAATATCATGGGACTTTAACCAGTCCAGATTCATAAAGCGCATATTCTGGGGATCGTCACAGCTCACTTGATAGATGGCAAAGCAATTTCTATTCTGGGAGAGAAATGCCTGTTCTCGTTCCTGCTGATGTTCCTGACGCTCCATGACCTTTTCATGGAACTGAGGGCTTTTCTCCCATTCCTCACGGTCCACACCGCAAAGACCGCCATGCTCCATGATCTCCTGCGGGTCAAACACCATGCTCTCCGTATTGTCCTCATGCAGCACATAGACAGTCAAACCGGCGGCATCCAGTTCCAGCGCCCGTTCTCTGGTAACAGGGAGCATCCCATCATAGGAGTAGCCGTATTTCAGCATATCCGGTGTGGATACCTGCTCATCGGGCATGGGGTATTCATCCAGCGCCTGCTCCTGTGCCTCCGGTAGCTGGGAAGAAGCAGTCATCTGACTGGCCTCTGCCTGCATCTGCTGATAGGCAGCTTCCTGCAAGGTCTCAACTATGGACAGGGGGGCGTGTCTAAGCGAAGTGCTGTCCAGATCGTTATCATTACAAATCTGGAGAACTGCTTTCATGCGGGAAAGCTCCGGTGCATCCAGCTGTCCTCCATCCAGCTCTTTCATGGATGCGGCATCGTAAAGGGTATAGTCCCAGCCGCTGTCACAGGGCTGGATATGAAGATAGGTGGCATCGTCGATCAGAAACAACGCCTCCTGCTGGTTGGCGTCCGCCCCCAGCACTTCCATTTCCGGCATTGCCGCAGCCAGTTCCTTTGCCGCTTTCTGTACCAACGGATTATCGCGGTAATAGTCGATTGCCTGAATGGTGTCCAGGTCAATGGTCTGCCCGGTCAAAATCGGAAATGGTCCTTCATAGTCGCTTCCGTCTTTCAGCTCAAAACCAATTCCTTTGATCCCGTTCATTCGCTCTGCCGGAATTTCCTGATAAATGCGGACAGCTTCCTCCAAAGACAGGTTATCGTGGTATTCTCCGAGGTTTGGAAACTCCATGCACTCTGCTACATAGTAGGTCAGATTGCCGGTTGGCTCGGTGTCAGATACCTGAGCGGCATCTGCCGGCTGCTCTATCGGGGCGGTTTCCGGCTCTGCCTTTGCATGGGGGTCAATTCCACGCTCTTTGCAGATTTCCTTATAGTGGCGCTCAATGTCGGAGATCAAAGTGCCGGAGGTTTTGTTGATGGTCTCCAAACTGGCTCTCAGCTCTTTCAGTTCCTTGCCCTGACTCCAGCTTGCAATATAGCCGAAGCTGTTTTCTCCGGTCTCAATACCAAAATACTTGCAGACCGCATAGGAGATGCTTTCAGCCTCCACTTCCTCCGTGTGGCGGTCTTTCCTCTGTTCTTGCAAAAACTGGGCGAGGGTAGAAAAGCCGCCAACAAAATTCAAACCTTCTTCTTCGGTCAATCGAAGATAACCTTCTTTGGGAAGTTCTAATGGTTCCGCCAGAATCACAGCACCCGCATGGTTTACACCAACTCGGTTCTCCACATAAATCGGCTCTCCGGGGTCGTAGTCAGAACCGCGCAGGTCATAGCAATAAACGCCCTCCGGCAGATTATCACGGACAATCCGCCCATTGGAGAACAAACCGGGTTTATCAAACAGCTCGATCTCCTGATATTGCTCGTCATTGGCAATCTGAATCTTTTTCTGATTGTGGAGCTTGCTGTGGGCAATTTCGTGTACTGTGGCTGAAACCGTCTGCACCTCACTCATGCCCTGACGAATGGCGATTTTCTGATGATCGGCAGAAAAATAGCCGTCCGTATCGGCGGCCATTGCTTCAAAAGTGATCGGCACCGGCGCGCTGCGGCGCAGGGCCTCCATGAATGCCTCATAATTTGGCACATTGCCGGAAAGGGAGGAAGCAAGCTCCGGCAAAGGTTTCCCATCGGTCTGGCTCACATCAAAGACCTTGACCGGACGGAACATAGGGATCTCGATTTCTTTTTCTTCTGTAACGATCTTTCCGTCTTTATCCAAAATCGGAGCCTTGGTATCCGGGTCCAGTTTCTGCTCCTCGATTTTCTTCTTATACGGTGTGGGGGCGATGATGGTAATACCATGCTCGCCCTTTTTAACATGACGCTCAAACTGGTCTTTCCACTTATTATATCCGGCTACCAAAGTGGCGTCCGGCTTCTGCATATAGATGAGCATGGTGTTGTTTACCGAATAGCGGTGGAAGCGGGACATAACGGACAGATAACGCATATACTTTTCACTCTCAAACAGTTCTTTGATGCCCTGCTCGATGCCATCTGTGATTTCCCTTAGCCGCTCTCGGTTGGTGGGTTTGTTCTCAGCCATGATTTTCAATCTCCTTTCCAAGTGTGTGATTTCTGCTGTGTGTTCTGCAATCCATGCCTTTTGTTCTTCTTCACTTTCATAAAGAAAAAGGTCCAGCAGGTACTCTACATAGGTTTTCTTCTGGATTGCTTCCACAAAACGGGGGTGCGGTTCTTCCTCCGGTGTCCGGGGAGAATTGTCGATCTCCCATTTTTTCAGCAAATAGTAGTAATCGGACAGTACGCGATAACACCGCCGCCGGTCCTCCCGAAACTTTTGTGCCTCGGTTTTCTGCCGGACATACCTCCTGCGGGGAGGGGCCTGACTGTCATAGATCAGGCCAAAGTCCTGTGCCAGTTTCTCCGCCGCTTCTTTTGGGGAGAGGTCAAAGAGCCTTGCGGTAAAGTCGATCACATCCCCATCTGCACCGCAGCCAAAGCAGTGGAACCGCTGGTCTACCTTCATGCTGGGGTTCTTATCATCGTGAAAGGGACAGCAGGCCATACCATTTCGTTTGACCTCGATCCCATAAAACGCTGCCGCTTCTCTGGTGCTGACCGACTGCTTGACCGCTTCAAATACATTCTCTGCCATGTGCCTTTAACTGCCGGACTTTCTCACAGGGGGCTGGTATCCGGCAGCTTTGGCCCGTTCACTGGCAGCTTTGCGGCGTTCGGCGCTGTATGGCTCCCTGACTGATACACACCGCTTGGGAACGGTAAAGTTATGGGCGTCCTTTCGGGTGATCTGGTCGGAGTGCTTTTTTGCCAGCAGTTCCAGCTTCTCCATCAGACGGGGATCGTGGGTGTAGATCTCAGCCATTGGTTCTGCCTGGTTATAGAGGAGAATGGTTTCCCGTTCCACTAAAGAGAGCTTCATCGGCTGCCTCCTTTCCGCTGGTCAAATTCCAGCTTGAAGTTGGCGTACTGTCCATTATCCTCCAAAATCACAGTGGCATCGTAGGTCTTGCCAGTTTTCTCCGAATATAGCCCCGTCACACGGACACGGCCATCGTTCAGCAGCGCAGACACCACAGCCTTGGTCGGCTGTTTTTTCTTGGCAGTCCACCATTTGTTGTTTTTCCAGATTGCAAATTTGCAAGAATCATTCTGACAGAAGAAGCCTTTTTGCAGTTCTGCAACTTCACCGCCGCAGCGAGGGCATTTGCCTACCACCTCGCGGGGCGGAGCGAACAGATACTCGGTTCCCTTGATGACCTGATAAGTTCCCACCAGGTCTTTCAGCATAGTGCTGATTCCATCCAGAAACTCCTCCGGGGCCAGCTGCCCACGCTCGATCTCGCCCAGGCGGTACTCCCACTCGGCAGTCAGAAGCGGCGATTGCAGCTGTTCCGGCAGGACGGTGATAAGGGAAACTGCATCGTGGGAAGGGAGAAGCTGCACCGTTTTCCTGCTCTTTTTTCGTTCCAGAAAACCGGCAGATACCAGCTTTTCCAAAATACCGGCACGGGTGGCCGGTGTCCCCAGACCTTTTCTCTCGGCGTCCTCCGGCATATCCTCTTTTCCGGCAGTCTCCATCGCGGACAATAGGGTGTCCTCCGTAAAGTGCTGAGGCGGACTGCTTTTGCCTTCTTTGACGATTGCAGCAGCAACCGAAAGGGTCTGTCCTTCGGTCAGCTCCGGCAGGGCTTTCTCTGCGCCCTCTTTTTCTGACTCTGTATCCTTCATTTTGGCACGGTAAGCGTCCTCCAGTGCCTTCCATCCGGGGTGCTTCACCGTTTTTCCTTTGGCGATAAACTCCCCACCGGCACACGCTGCAATCACAACGGTTTCCGAATAGATATGGGGCTGGGCTACGGCGCACAGCAGACGCAGGGCCACCAGCTCCAGCACTGCTTTTTCTCCCGCAGGAAGGGCAGAAAGGTCTGCATCCTTGAGATTTCGGGTGGGAATTACTGCGTGGTGGTCGGTTACTTTCTTATCGTTGATGACCGTCTGCGGATCACAGGTAATGGCGATACCTTTGCGAAACGGCATAGCATTGGCAACCAGATTCACCAGCACCGGCAGGCTGTCTGCCATATCACCGGTCAGATAGCGGCTGTCAGTACGGGGATAGGTGCAGAGCTTCTTTTCATACAGGCTTTGCAGATAGTCCAGGGTCTGCTGGGCTGTAAATCCAAGCAGGCGGTTGGCATCTCTTTGCAGAGTAGTCAGGTCATAGAGGGCAGGCGGCTTTTCGGACTTTTCCTTGCACTCCACCTTTTTGATCGTGACAGCTGCACCCTGGCAGGCTTCTTTCAGCTGCTCGGCAGCGGCCTTATCCGCCATGCGCTCCCCGGATACAGTAAGACCGGGCAGCTCCAGCGCCACGGTATAAAAGGGAACCGGCTTAAAAGTGTCGATCTCAGCTTCCCGCTGGACAATAAGCGCCAGCGTCGGAGACATCACGCGCCCGATGTTGAGGGTACGGTGATACAGCACGGAAAAAAGCCTTGTGGCATTGATCCCCACCAGCCAGTCTGCCTTGGCACGGCAGAGGGCAGCATCACGAAGTCCGTCATAATCTGCACCGAGGCGTAGGTTTGCAAAACCCTCCCTTATGGCGGAGTCCTCCATCGAAGAAATCCAGAGCCTTTTCATCGGCTTCTTGCAGCCTGCCAGCTCATAGACGCTGCGGAAGATAAGCTCTCCCTCGCGTCCGGCATCACAGGCATTTACCACTTCCGTCACATCCGGGGCGTTCATCAGCTTTTTGAGAATATCAAATTGCTTTTTCTTATCCTTTCCCACTACCATCTGCCAATGTTCCGGCAGGATAGGCAGGTCATCATATCGCCACTTGGCGTACTTGGGGTCATAGCTGTCTGCATCTGCAAGTCCGGCCAGATGGCCCACACACCAACTGACACGCCAGCCGTTGCCCTCCAGATACCCGTCCTTACGGACAGTTGCACCGATCACCGCCGCCAAACTTTGTGCAACCGATGGTTTTTCAGCAATCACCAGCTTCATATTCTTCAACCTCCCATTCATCCTGCCAATCATCAGACAGTTTTTTTGCAATGCTGTGTTCAGAGGCAAGAGTAATGTCATAGCCAAAGCGATAATCATATCGGTATAACCTGCCAATCAAATCATTGATTATGATATTGCAGGCCATAATCACACGCTCTTTATCCACCTGTATCAGCTGATAGCGTTGATAATTGTTGTAATATTCTCGATGTCTGTGGGTTCTGCTGACCATATCTTCCATCAGACAATCTATGGCGTCTTTTTCACCATCTTCTTTGCTGCCCTGTGTATAAGACAACAGTTCCTTAACCATGGGAAAACTTTGTTCATCTACCGTTGCTTCTTCGCTCAAAAAACCGATATAAGCTTTTAGTAACAGGCTAACTGCTGTTTTTTCAGCTTCAGATAAAGCTTTCATGGTCTCCGCTGCATCAGGCAACAGTTCCTTTTCCACAAATTCATCTATCTCACCAGAATAAAGCATTCGGATTGAGTCCACACATAAAGAGCGTTTTGGGGGTGCGGTCTCAATTTCAAAATCATAAAGGTCCAAGTCATCGTCCTTCTTTGACTTTTTTTGAACTTTGCTTATAGCAGTGAAAAGAATGTCTCCTCCAAAGTAAATTCCGAAGGCGACCAGATCAAAAATAATCAGAAAGTGTAACAACCAGTTCCAGGTGTTCATTGTGAGGTCCTCCTTTCTTTGACCATGTGCTGATTTTGGGTGTGGATTTGCAGTAAGAGAGTGCGTAGAGCAGCAGAGGACAGGAATTTCTCCCTGTCCTCTGTCCCTTATACAGCAATGATTTGAAATACACTACGCTCAAATGGTTCAATCTGCTCTATCGCTTTCCTCAATAGGGTCAGAACCCTCAAAACCATCCTCAAGGACTTCCTCATCCTCGGTTTCCCATTCCTCAGAATCTTCCTCGCCATAATCATAATCGTCCAGACTGTCATTGCCCTTGGTCTTAGGCTTATTCTTAACGAGCTTCAAGTAGGCAAATACGCCACCGCCACCAAGCAGAGCCAGCAGAAGGATCAGAGCAGCCGGGTTCAGTCCAGCAGGCTTTTCTTTTTCCGGCTCCGGTGTTTCTGCCGGAGGTTCCGGTGCTTTTCCCGTACATTTACTCTTATCAGTTACGCAGACCGGACAGGCCGTATTGACTGCCCCTGCTTCACATTTCTTCGTGCAGCTGCACACAGCAGGCGGCTCCTCTTTGGCATTTCCATCTTCCATCAGCGCCATCAGGTCTGCTTCATCCACCTGGTTCAGAAAGTGAACAGCGGTCTTTTTATCCTCGTTGGCCCTGTCAATCAGGATATAAAAATAGTTGCCCGCCTTGGTGGTAACGGTAATGAGCTGCTTGTTGCCACCAAAATCATCCACCAGAGCGGCGTTGCCATCCGGGGTCAGCGGAGGTGCTTTTTCGGGTTCTTCCACCACCACATTGCTGTCATTGGTGGTATCCTCTGACGGGGGCGGCGCTGCGCCCTGGGCAAAAGCGGGAACGGTAAAGCCCGATGCCAGAACCAGCGTCAGGCAAAGGGCGGAAAGTGTTCGGAGCAATCGTTTATTCCTCATAGCTGTTTTCCTCCTGTTCGTTGTTGTCATCAGCCAAACTGCCGGGAACTGTGCCTCCGGACAGCATGGCGCTCAGCTGAGCCGGGGTCATACGCAGGGCGCGCACCATCTGGACGATCTCCAGATTTTCTGCCTCGGTTTTCTGTACCTCCAGCGCCTTGAGCTTTTCCTGATACTCTGCGATCTTCTCGCGGACCTGAGTAATCTCCTGGTCAATGCGTTCAATTTTATTCTTTGCCATCGTCTATCACTCCTTCTAAAAAATCTCTGTTACCAGTTCATCAGGCCGTAGCCCTTGATACTCTGATAATTCAGGTCATAACTTTTGATCTTGCAGGCATCGCCGGAATTTCCCTCCACGGTATAAACACGGCTGCCATCGGTGCCGACAACAATTCCCACATGGTCTGCGGAACCATCCAGATCCCAATCGAAGAAAATGGCATCACCGGGAGCGATGTTTTCATATCCTCGTGCGCCCCACTGTCCATGAGACTGGAACCACGGAACACCCTGAGACTGGCAACCAGCAAAGCGTGGTTCCGTTCGACCGGATTGACCATAGCACCATGATACAAAGCAGGCACACCATTCCACGCGGGAGTTGAAGCCGTACCAGCTCCAATAAGGTTGTCCTCCCACATTACCCACCTGACTTTTCGCCAGTTCCACCAACTGCGGATTGCCGGGGCGGGTGCCGTTGATAAATTCAACACCAGTCAAATCTTCAGAAACACCTGTATCGGGAGAACCGCCACCAAACAACAGCGGCTTATTGCCCATAGTCTGTCGGTAGACCTGGTACATCTCCATCTGCTCCGGAGTCAGTAGTTCTGGCGCAAGAGAGGCAATGGAACGGCTTGTTAAAGTTACATGGAGAATACGATATTCATATTCATGCTCATCCCCATCTTCGTCAGTGTAAGTGCGAATCTGAATTTCTTCTCTCAGCGTAAGCTGATACTGTGCATCAAACACACGATCCAGCTCTGCCTGTGCGCTGTGGCGTGTATAGCCCTGCAAGACAGCAGAGAGAAAGGCCGCAAGCTCATGGGGGTCATGACCAATCATATCCAGGTTATACCGATACTCGTCATATCCTGAGTGGCTGCTTTCGATGTTGTCGATTTTCTCCTGCAACTGGGCTTCTCTGTCTGCATAATCTGCCTCCACCGCCAGCATTTCCGGGTCATCCGATGGATAGGTGGTGCCGGAAATTACAGAACCAATACTCTGTGCCATCATAGAGCAGGAGGACATGGTATTCATCAGCATACAGATGAGGAGGAACAGCACACCGGCAACCAGAAAACCTTTCTTGTGGCGCATGACGAATGACCCTGCCTGTTGTGCCTTTTCTTTTACCGTCCTTGCGGCCTTTCCTGTTTTGGACGCAGCCTGGGCGGTATTTCCGGCAGTCTGACCGGCGCGCTTGGCGGCGGCATACTGCTTTTTGATACTCTGTTTTTGCTGCCAGCGGGAGAGAGGGTTGCTGGTAAACTGAGGATTTTCCCGTAGGGACTTTTGATACAGGGCATTCACATTGGCCTTCTCCAGCTTCTGCTCGGCCTGGGCTGCCTTGCGGCAGGGCTTCAACTTGTGGCTGCGATAGCCCTCCCGCACCAGATAAGCGCCGGTCTCCACCGCCTCCTCGGACTTGTGGGCGCTTTCCACGCCCACATTGTCCTGCTCTGTTTCCCGGATCTCTTTGTGGAGCTTGCCCGCGATCAGCTGGACGGGTGCTTCCTTCACTCCCTGAGAAACTTTGGAGGGTGGCTTTTTCTTGTCCTCAAAGGTCAGCTTCGAGGTCTTTTTTCCGGTATCCGGGTCAATGACCGTCTGCCTGACCTTTTTCTTTGGAATATTGGCCTGCGCCTTATCTGCTCTGGCCGCAGCTTTCTCCGCTTTACGGATCGGCTTTTCCATCGCTGGGTCAGACCGTTCCTCATCGGTAAAGCGCAGGCGCGGCTCCTTATTCAAACCAATCACCCATTAGGATAGCATCCATCATGTGGTGCAGCTCCACATAGAGGGCCAAACCTTCCGGATCATATAGCGGATGCACGGTGAGATACGCATGGACTTGCGCCAGAATCTCAGAGAGCATTGTGATAGGTCTGCACCCTACAATGGTTGCTGCACCAGGGGCACACATCATATTTGCCCAGATCGAAAAGAGACGGGCAAGACCAATTTCGCCATCCTCATTCAAGGTTTTGAGTTCTTTGTCAGCGGTACGACACTCAACAACAGCGGAGGCCATTACCGGAAGCAACATGAATTCGTGAGCCTCCAATGCCTCGCGGAAAAAAATCATGGTATCAAGTTCGCAAATATTCTGTTTCATAGTTATTCATCCTCCTTTTTCAGTTCCTGGGGTTTGGTGGTCATAATGCGGTAAAGCTCGGTGTTTTTCGGGAAGTGGTCAACGAAGGGCAGGATCGTGGAGCCATAGAACAGCAGGCCCTCGCCCTCACCGGAGTGGGTCACATAGCTAAGCTGGTGCGTGGAAATGCCCAGCTGCTTGGCAAGGATCTGTCGGTCTCCGCCTGCCTGGTTGAGCATATACACGAAGTCGGAGTTTTCAAAGATGTTCTCCACCTCACGGCTGGAAAGCAGGTCTTTGACATTCTGGGTGATACCTGTCGGAATACCGCCCCATTTTCTGAATCGCTTCCAGATTTCCACCGTATAAGCGGCGGTCTGCTCCTCCTTCAAAAGTAGGTGCATCTCGTCGATGTAGTAACGGGTGGACTTGTGAGCGGCACGGTTGATGGTAACGCGGTTCCACACCTGATCCTGGACCACCAACATACCGATTTTCTTGAGCTGCTTACCCAGTTCCTTGATGTCATAGCAGACAATGCGGTTATTGATGTCCACATTGCTCTGGTGGTTGAACACATTGAGGGAGCCGGTTACATAGATTTCAAGGGCCGTGGCGATATACTGGGCTTCCTTTTCCTCCTGTGAGCGGAGCAGGTTATATAGGTCCTCCAGAATCGGCATATTCTCCGGGCGCGGGTCGTTGAGATAGGTCTGATAGACCAGACGCACACAGCGGTCGATGATGGTTTTCTGCACCGGCTGCAATCCGTCCTTACCGCCCACGATCAGCTCACACAAGCTGAGAATAAAGTCAGACTTGAGGGACAGCGGGCTTTCATCATCCGAGTAGTCCAGGTTCAGGTCCATCGGATTGATGTAGTTTGTTGAGGTAGGCGAGATCTTGATGACCTGCCCATGCAGACGCTCAACAAGAGGTGCGTACTCCGCTTCCGGGTCACAGATGATAACATCATCACTGGTAAGCAAAAAGCAGTTGGCGATTTCTCGTTTTGCGCTAAAGGACTTGCCACTTCCAGGTGTCCCAAGTATCAAGCCGTTGGGGTTTTTCAGCAGCTTTCTGTCCACCATGATGAGGTTGTTGGACAGGGCGTTGATGCCGTAGTACAGGGCTTCTTTGCCGTTCTGGAATAATTCCTGTGTGGTGAACGGTACAAAGATAGCCGTAGAACTGGTGGTCAACCCTCGCTGGATCTCAATCTGATTGAGTCCCAGGGGCAGACAGCTCATCAGCCCTTCTTCCTGCTGAAAGTCCATTCTGGTCAGCTGACAGTTATACTTCTGGGCAATAGAGCCTGCCTGAAAGATGTTGTTGCCAAGCTGACGGGGATTGTCCGCTGTGTTTAGCACCAAAAAGGAGACAAGGAACATTCTCTCGTTTCGGCTCTGCAAATCCTGCAACAGCTTTTTCGCTTCACTGCCGTAGGTGGCAAGGTCAGAGGGAAATAGCGATAGGTAAGCCTTTGAAGTTATCTCCAGCTTTTCCCCCGCTTCACACCGGACATGCGACTTTCACCGCATCCGGCGTTCCATCAATCAAACAGTTTTCTTAGTCTCCTTAGTCATACCATTATGAGAATTATTCGTAAGATTTAGGTTCTCCAAATCAATAGGTTTCCGATTTGCCAGAATTCGCAGTCTGTTTAGCTTCATAAGTTGTGAAGCGTCCAATTTAAGAGCGGAGAGATAAGAACAAATAGTATCCTCATTGACTGCGTGTATCAGTTCGTGTACTGGTGCAAGCACCAATACCAGATTTTCATACTTGTCACTGCCACCATTACCCTTTGGTGTTTTATGGTGACAGTGGATTTCTGAAACACACTGAAATTCCTTTCCCGTTATTGCACATTTCCCCCATTGAGCGGAGAATAGTGAAATACGGTTGTCCGCATATTCTGCACTACGGCGGTATGTAGGCGCTCTCATAAGCTGTAACAGTAAGGAAGTGTTTATCCGTAAATCGTCATGGATTGCACTTCTGCCTGTCGCTGTGTAGGCGCATACTTTTCGCCGCAAATTCATTGGATTTGTGCATTGAACATAGCTTATCGGATAAATCGGTTCTTTGGATTGTGCTATATATCTTAGCTGTTCCGATTTCCCATATCTTTGGAGCTCCATTTTTGTAAGGTCTCGACCTTCTTCTTTTAGTCGGTGCGTTTTTCCTGATTTCAGCCTGTTTTTAAGGACTATATTAACAGTTCTGCCAATATCACCGCAATCAATGCTGATGTCTGTGGCTAACTGATAATAATTCTGGATTCCCATAACCATTGAGTTAAACAGCCGTACTTCTCCGGCCTCTCCACGGTCTTTTCTTGGAAATTTGATGTTCCCGACCTGCTTTGTCAGGTTGGCCTTGACCTTTCTATAGGCTTTATCGCACATGTGCGATTGAACGACATACTTTTTCCCCTTTTTGTGCAGTCTGATTTTGAATCCGAGAAATTCAGAATAGCTCCGTCTGGTGTCAACAACTCTCGTTTTCTCTGGCGAAACATCAAGACGTAAGCGTTCTTTCAGCCAATGCGTTACCGCAATCAGCGTCCGGTCTGCCTGTTCTTTCGTCCTGCAAAGAATCCGAAAATCATCCGCATATCTGACGATATACATTTCTTTCAACCTTGTATTCCGCATTGCCCGATACGCATGGCTTTGTATCGGACAGCCCGTCGCATTTTCCCTGTAGGAGTAGTTTTCCGTTACCGGGTTGCACTGCCACTGGCTTTCTATCCAATGGTCAAGTTCATTCAGAACCACATTTGCCAGCAGTGGTGAAATAATGCCGCCCTGCGGCGTTCCCTTTGCTGGGTGTTCTATATGGCCATCCGGCATGAGGATTGGTGCTTTGAGAATCCTGCGGATTACATAGAGCAATTCTTTATCCCGAATATTAAGTGACCATAACTGTTTTATCAGCTTTGAATGGTCTACATTGTCAAAGAAGCCCTTAATATCAAACTCCACAACATAGTAAAGTCCTGACCTCTGCATAAGCCTGTAGATTGCCGCTATCGCATTTTCAACCGACCGATTCGGACGGAATCCATAGCTGTTATTGCTAAATCTGGCTTCGCAGATAGGCTCCATGACTTGCTTGATACATTGCTGTACCAATCTATCCCATATACAAGGGATTCCCAGAGGTCTGGTACTCCCGTTTGGCTTAGGGATTTCTTTGCGTCTCACGCTTCTTGGGGTGTAGCCGTTTTTACCTCCCTTTACGATTCTACGTACCCTCGCTGTTACTTCGTCAGCGGTAAGTTTACCAATATCAGAAATTTTCAGCTTATCCGTCCCCGGTGTAAAACTCCCGGTATTGGATTTGATGTTCCGATAGGCCAATAGGATATTTTCTCTCGAAAGTATCACATCCATCAGGCCGTCAAAGATTTCTCCGGCTTGACTTCTGGCATACAGCTCATCAAAGGTACTCTGCATATCGTAGTATTCAGCATGGCGGAGATACTCCACGTATTTTGTTTTTGGTTTCTTCTCATTTGGCATCAGGCATCACTCTCCTTTACGGCGAGTGACTTCTTTTTGTCATACTCGCAATCCTAATTGCGACTAAGTGCTAAGTTGTCTGTTTGACTGACTTGAGGCCATTCCTCCGTTTTCCTCTTTTTCGCAGAAAACATCATCGGTTCGACCTCTGCTTTTCAGCAGTAGTACAGCAGCTTATATGATTCGTCTGCTTACTTCCTAATGGTGGAAGCCTACTGCCTTTCCTCGTTCCAACAATCCTATCTTTACATATACCTTTAGGTCTCCGCTTTAAGCCTGTCAGCTTGAACACGCCTGTAACGTGCTATGGTGTTTCATAACATCAATTTTTACTCCACCACACTGATTAGCGATTAACGCTACCGGCACATTTCTATGCCGTCATGGTATAGACCCTTACATTCGCGGTTTTCGTCAGTCATATTTCAAACATTCTGACCTTGGGTATTTTGTAGACCTCCGGCCTATAGGTAGCACCGTCCACCTCTGGACAGCTTTCGTGAGGCTGGTATTTATCCAGCAATCCATACGGCTACTCTCAGCCGACTTCACCGAGCTTCTGACAAGTCACATTTCTGTTGAAATGCCAGTCGGAGTATTAAGGGGGCGTTTCAGGGCGTTACCCCATCATTCCACCTCTCGGATTGTTAGTTCTCCTAACATTTGAAATTTTCGTTCTTTTGTTAATGCCTGATTTTGTCCTTCAACCACGAAGGCTTTGTTCAGGAACGAGTCGCACTGATGTCCATGTCGTATCCTGCGCGGACTGCTTTTTTCTGTTCCTCGATCTTACTGCGGTCCAGGTCGGTAATCTTGCGCTTTACCGTTTTGATGGCTTTCACCTGATCCACCGACTGAATGTGCATACTCACAATGAGCGAGCTTTCCATATCCAGAAAATCAGCCAGCAGACGGTCATTCAGCTCCGGTGCGAGAATCTGCAAAAAAGAAACAGCCCCGTATTTCTTGCCCATACGGAACTGCTTGCCGGTGCGGAACTCAAAGGAGCTTGGTGCAATAAAATCTTTCGTGGACAGACCGGAAGGAGCCAGCCAGTCCCATTCAAACTGAAATGGGAGCTGTTCGTCCATGTGGAATACCGCATGAAGCTGGGAAAGCCTTTCCTTACCGTCCAGTGTTCTGGCAGCTACACCAAGACGCTTGAAGTTGTTGAGTATATCGGTCTCAATACGCTCCAGACGGGGCTTGGCGGCTTTGATGCTGTCAGCGTCGATACCAAAGGTCAGGTATTTGGTTTTGATGAGACCGTTGTTGCCTCTGGCCAGCTGATTTTGCAGCATCGTGGTGTATTCCTCGCGGATACTGTCAAAGGCATCCCTCTGGGGCGGGATGGAAATGGAGTTGGCAAAGGTCTCCTCCGATGCCGCAAGGTTCAAAAAAGACAGCTGGAAGTGAATCGAGCTGTCGAAATAATTGAGGAAATCACACCAGCCCTCAAAGATCGCAGTCTTATCTTCATTTTGGGAGAGCTGATAGTTGATGTCCTGAAACTGAATGGTCTTTGTGTAGTGGCTGTCTGATACGCGGCAGATCCCGTCCGGCCACATCCGTTCATAGGGGATACTGTCCTGTGCCGATTTTCCTTTTTTGTCCGTGCGGTTGGCGCGGGCAATGGCCGCTTCGATCTGCTTCTTATCGGCGCGGGACAGCTTTTTCTTTGTCTTTACCGGCTGCACGGTCTTTTCTTCCGGTTTTCCCAGCAGACGGCGCAGCCAGCTTTTCATTGCGGTGAACAATGTCATACACCTCCTTATCGAGCATTTCCTGCCGCTTTAATACGGCATAAAAGTTATTGGTCTGGTAGGGACGCTGCTTGGGACGGATCACAGCTACTTTGAGAATGTTGCCGACGATCTTTTCCAGGCCCTGCCCATGCTTTTCATACATTGCCAGCAGGAAGAAGGGCATCATGACCAGCATCATACACATGGCGGCCATGCTGTTTCCCGCAGGCTCACGGAGCAAAAAGAACAGCGGTACGCCTACAAGCGCCCCGGCGGTAAAGCAGACCAGCTGCCTTCGGGTCAGATTGAACATGACCTTGGTTTTGACTTTGGTTAAATCTTTGGGTACGGGTACATAAGCCATATTATCCACCTCCTTTATGGGAATGAAATAGAGCTGTCCACTTCATTTCCCCACACATCCCAACCGGGTGTGGATTGACGAGCAAACAGTTCTATGCGCGGGAGATCACCCATCAATGAGACAATGCGTTCTCTGGCTTCCTGCGGTTTTTTTGAATGTTCTTCAATGTGAGAGACAATAACCTGATGAACAGCTGCGTTCACTCGCTTGGGATGCCCTTTCGTTGCGAGGATACAAAGCTCCACATTGGAGCGCGTCCAATATCCCATACCCCAAAATAGACTATCAGACTTTTTATTCTGCTTTACCCAGACAAATCCGATTGTCTTATAGGTAAATCCCCATGCTCTCAGAACAGAAAGTCCTTCCAGTAAACATGGAATCGTGACCCATAAGAACAAAGCACAATCTTTATCTGCCAGGTCACCTACCGGCAGCGCACAAATATCCTCAATACGCATAGTCGGATAGTGACTTTCTGCACTGCGTCCCAATCCTTTCTTGGAATATACTTTGTAGCTCCATGGCGGATCTGCATAAATGATTTGATATTTTTTCATACAGAACCCTCCTTTTAATGCGCCTGAAAGACTGATTTTGCGAGGCTGCCGGTTTTGAACAGCGTAAAGCACAGCAGTACGGTGTAGCCCACGCAGCTCCAGATCGCCATGATGATGTCATCTTCCAAAGCGATGTTCTGCACCAGCACAGCATAAATTGCCACGCAGACGATGATGAGAAACGCCTGAAAGCCCAGCGCCAGCAGGGAGCGGAGGTAGTTCTGTCCCATACCGCCCCATTCCTTGCCCATCATGGCAGCCATTGGAACGGGAGCCACCGAAGTCACAAGTAAGGTAAGAACCCGGCGCCTTGCCATATCACTATGGCAGGTTTCCGAAAACTCCCCTCCGAACCGGACTTACACCTCTCAATGTATCCGGCTCTCCAGATGTCAGTCTAATTTCCCTGCGTGTAACTTATCGTGACAGTCAATACAGAGTGCCATTGTCTTGCGCCTGCGCCCAATCATGGCGATTTCCCATTGTTTCCTGCCACTTAAATCTTTGAGTTTTCGTACATGGTGTACTTCAAGCGGCACATTCTCTGCGCCGCACCACTCGCATTTATTCGCTTGAAGTCTTTTTATCAAGCTGTTGCGCCCGTAGTTCTCAACCACTCTTGCCACTATGTCGGGGTTGCCGCTTTCGACTTTGGTATTCCGGCGGAACCCATTGTTGTAGAACAGCACTTTACCCACTTTGCCGTTTTTCTTCGGATATTCCACTGCAAAATCTTTCCCTTGGCGGTACTTGCGTATAATTCTGCTGATTCTTGTTCGGTATTTTCCAGCAAAAGTTTTGAGCATACTGTATCTCATTACATAGTAGAAGTTATTGAGTACGGACACGTTGTTTGCGAGCCGGTAGTAGTTATACAATCCACGGATTTCTGCATTGTACTGGTTTAGGATTTCCAAGTCGTCCAGGTGCAACAGGCGGATGCGCCGGACTGGTTCCCAGACCTCTTTGTTTCCATTCTGTTTGTCGTATTTAATCTTGAGGGCATTGTAGGAGAGCAGGCGTTTTAACCATTTATCATGGGGAACATAGAGCAGGACTTTTCCGTTGTTCACTCGTCTGGTAGCCCCGGTTTTGGTCTTTTTGCTGTACTCGCCTTTGGTGATTGTGACCTCGTACCCCAGAAACTTTGCAAAGTCATGTCCGTGGGTAATCAGTGTCTTTTCCCCGGACATTTCCAGATGAAGTTTTTCCCGGATAAAACAGCCCACTTCTTGTTTTACCTGTTCTGCGTCCTCTTTACTGCCGATAACCCCTATCAGAAAATCATCCGCATACCGGACATAGCAAATCCTCTTATAGCTGTCGTCCATCTGGTCACTGTACGGCATGGATTTCAAACTTCGCCGCAGTTCCCGGATTTCCGCAATTAAGTCCTCTTTTTCTTCCTCGCTCATTTTAGAAAGATTTCTTTTAAGCCGCTGTTCTTTTCCCCGGCAAACGTCCAGCTTCTTCTTGAACGCAGGATTGATTTTACGGCGGTTTCCGCAGTTGAATTTCTCTGCGTATTCTGCCATATAGCTGTCCAGTTCGTTCATATAGATGTTTGCAAGGATTGGACTGATGATAGAGCCTTGGGGAGTGCCGGAGTAAGTATTGTGATAATTCCAGTCCTCCATATATCCGGCTTTCAAAAACTTCCATAGCAGACCAATGAAATGTTCGTCTGCAATCCGCTTCCGCAGAATGTCAATCAGCACATGATGGTCTACATTGTCAAAACAGCCCTTTATATCCCCCTCAACGAACCACTTTGTTCCCGTAAAATATTTCTGCACATATTTGAGTGCCGTATGGCAGCTTTTGTTTATGCGGAAACCGTGGGAGTAGTCGCTGAAAGTTGGCTCATAGATGCTCTCTAAGATGAGCCGCACCACCTCCTGTATCAGTTTGTCGTCAAATGACGGTATTCCCAGAGGGCGCATTTTCCCATTGGATTTCGGGATATACGTTCTCCTCGCCGGGTTGGGCTGGTAGCTGAAATCACGCATTTTTTCAATGAGGGCGTTTATCCTTGCCATTCCCATACCGTCAATGGTTTTGCCGTCTGTTCCGGCTGTCATGTTGCCTGGTTTCGCCTGTATCCGCTGGTATGTCAGCAGATAGAATTGTGGATTGTACAGATTGCGGTATAACCGCCCATACTTGTAACTCTTGTTACACGCCTTGGATTTCAGGCTTTCCAACACATTTTCAGGACTTCTCATAATGCCTCACGCACCTTTCCTTTTTATGAATTGGTTGACATCCTGCCTCCCTTCGCCATGTAGACGGCTTTCCCGCCCTCGGACTACTACGGAGGCTCCGTTGCCATGCCGGATATTCAGCGTCATCTTTCTTGGGTTTTTACCCCTTGAAATTTATCGCCTTGCGGCATTACGCATAGCCGGATAATCCCGGCGTTCCGGTTTAGGCAATCTCCAGTTAGACACTTTGGGAAAAGCGTATTGTGATGTCGGTAATGGGTTTTCGTCCTTTTCCGCTTATTGCGGCTGGCTGTCATAAGTATCGTGCGGTCTGTGTTTACCTGTCACATTCCGCTATGACATACGGCGAATACAACCATCCTGCGCCGCCGGGTCGAGTATCCCGCCTCGGACTGCCCTTAAAGCAGTTTAGCCTTGTTCCTCATTCACAATGTTGCATCTTGCCGCTCAGTCGTGGGTAGATGGTTTCCCCAACTTGCGATTTTTCCGGTACGCTATTGTCCCCCTTATGGTTTCCCTCCGGAGTAAACCGAATGACGCTAAAGTGACGTTTTTCACATCTTTGATACTTTTCTTTACCGGCTTGCCAAAGCCGGATTCCCAAAATGCCCGCGTACCGCCTTTGGATGAAAAGCGGCACTTCTGGACGCGCGGTAAATCTCGATCATACGGCCATAAATGACGATAAAGATACAGATATACAGCGCCCACATGGTAATGCCGATAAAGAGGGATTGGAACCACAGCCCGAACAGCGGCCCCAGATCCATTTCCATCAGCCTCGGTTCCAAATCGGTCATAACTGAGGAAATGTCAATGGACGCATCCGAACCGATGATCCCTGCCGCCTGTGCCACCACGCTCTGCGCCATATCAAAGACGCCCATCACGATATTCCATGTGTTTGTGACAATGAGGATGGCAGCGGCTGATTTGAACACCCACTTGAAAATCATCCAGGTGTCCACATCATGCAGGTTGTTCTTGTCTGCGATCATCTGGATCAGGTCTACGGTCATCACGATAGCCAGGATCACGCCTGCAATCGGCACCATGATGGAGTTGGACAGATTCTCAATCATACTGAAAATACTGCCATTCCATCCCTGTGGGGTCTGGCCTACCTGTACGGATATATCCGCGACCTGTTGGTTTACGCTGTCAAACATCCCCGAAAGGTTGCTCATAATACCGCCCACCAGCATTTCTTTCAGCCAATTTGTCAGGGCTTCAAGTAAGAAATCCATACGGTGTCAACCTCCTTTCCGCCGCCCCCGCAAAACTGCGGGAGCGGCAAGGATTTCATGCGGGGACGCTTAGACAGAGAAAAGCCCTGAGAGCAGAGGTACAAGGACCATGCCGACTACGGCTACACCAGCGCCGGCCATGAGCTGCTTCATGCCCTGTGATTTTGCTTATGTGTGATAAAGAAGTAATAGAAGTGTAAAAAATTTTGCCGTTCCTATCCGGCACATGAGGTATGTCGGATAGGTCGGGCGGTTAGGTGTCGGGCAGTTCTACCTTGCCGACAAAAGAATAATAGATTTCGATTTCCTGTCTGCGTAACTTGCCCCGGCGTTTCCCGTCAAGGGCAACGCTTTCATGGACAACGATTTTCTCCACAAACTCCCGCAGCAGAGTAGGGGTAAGTTCTTCAATGGTAGTGTGCCTGCGTACCACATTCATAAACTTTTCAGCGTTTGCGGTGGCTTCCTGCGCTTTGGAAAGTTCTTCCCGCAGTCTGGCGGCACGTTCTTTCAGTTCTTTCTGCTCGGCTTCATAGTCTGCCGACAGCTCTGTGAAACGCTCGTCCGATATGCGCCCGGTTACGCTGTCCTCATACAGCCGCTTGAAGATAGCAGATAACTCGGCTATGCGTTTCTCGGCGGCTTCCAGCTCCTTTTTCTTGGCGGCGTTCCTGCGTCTGTCCCCGTCCTCATTCTGCTCGATTAAAAGCTTCATAAACCGGGCTTCATGCTTTGCCGCATAGCTGGTAACTTTCCGCAGATTGGAGAGTACGCCAGCGGTCAAGAGGTCAGTGCGGATAAAGTGCGCTGTGCAGTCGGCGGTGCGTTTCTTGTAGCTTCCGCAGATATAACAGTCCTGCTTGCGCTTGTCCGTCTGGTATCGCTGCTGGTACATGACGCTGCCGCAGTCGGCACAAAAGAGTATGCCGGAGAACAAGCCCACTTCGTCATAACGGTTGGGGCGTTTGCGCTGCTTGCGTAACTCCTGCACCCGTTCCCACGTTTCCCGGTCAATGATAGGCTCATGGTGGTTCTCAAAAACCGCCTGCTTTTCCGGGGGATTTTCTATGCTGTGTTTCAGCTTGTAGGACGGCTTCTCGGTCTTAAAGTTTACCAGACAGCCCGTATATTCCCGGTTTTCCAGCAGATGAACCACGGTATTGGTCGCCCACTTGCACTCATAGCCGGGGTGGTAGCGGCGGGTGCTGCCCGTCCTGCGGTATTCCAGCGTCCCCGGCGTGGGGATTTGCTGCTCGGTCAGCATACGGGCTATCTTGGTCGGACCGTTCCCGGCAAGGCAAAGGCTGTAAATCTGCCGTACCACCGGGGCGGCTTCCTCGTCAATGATAAAGTTTTCGTCCTCGTCCATGAGGTAGCCATAGACGGGCTTGCTTGTGATGGGCTTTCCGCTCATGCCCTTAGAGCGTTTTACTGCCTTGATTTTCTTGCTCGTATCTCTCACCAGCCATTCGTTAAAAATGTTCCGCAGCGGGGCAAAATCATTTTCCCCCTGTGCGCTGTCCACTCCGTCATTGATAGCGATGAAGCGGACACCTTTCTGTGGGAAAATCATTTCTGTGTACATTCCCACCTGTAAGTAGTTTCGCCCTAACCTCGACATATCCTTGACGATAACTGTCCCGACTTTCCCTGCTTCAATGTCTGCAAGCATGGCTTGAAATCCGGGTCTTTGAAAGTTCGCACCGGAATAACCGTCGTCGGTGTACCAGCGCAGATTAGAAAATCCATTCTGTTTGGCATAGGTTTCCAAAATCCTCTTTTGGAAAGTGATTTGTCAAGGGTGTTTTCTCCACGATATATCACCCTATATCAAAAAGCCAAATAAACATGCCAAAATATCGCTCAATATTACATCGTTCGCAAACATAATAATTGAGAAACCGACAAATTTCTGCTATACTTACTTTTATAACTGATTTTATTTGGACGGAGGATTTTTATGAAAGTCAGCTATAAGAAACTTTGGAAGCTATTGATAGACAAAGATATGAAAAAAAGAGATTTAGAAAGATGTGCTGGAATTAGTCATTATACCATCAACAAATTAAATCATGGTGAAAATGTTACAACCGATATTCTTGGGAAGATTTGCAAGGCATTAGGGTGTACAATGAACGATATTATGGAATTTATTGATGACGATTCTGCACAGTAAAAGCCTATTTTGTAAAAGGATCTCAAATTTTCAATATCTGATTATTCAAAAATATCCTCAAGTATAGGAGATGAAGATATGGCATACCAAAGCGAAGCAGCCCTTGAGCAACAGTTCATAGACCAGCTCAATAAGCAAGGCTATACCAGCGTCTCTATACCAGACTATGACGCACTGGTAGAAAACTTCAAAGCTCAATTTGAAACCTTTAATTCAGCGAAGCTTGACCGCCCCTTGACCGACAAAGAATGGGAGCGTGTAATGAATATCATGCTCGGAAAATCTGTTTTCCAGAGCGCAAAGATCCTTCGAGATAAGTTCGTGTTGGAGCGTGAGGACGGGACGAAGGTGTACCTCTCTTTCTTCGATGCCGACCACACAAAGAACATTTTTCAGGTGACAAATCAGACAACTGTTGTCGGCAAGTATGTCAATCGCTATGATGTGACAATACTCGTCAATGGTCTTCCGCTTATTCAAGTGGAATTGAAACGGCGTGGCATTGACATCCGAGAAGCTGTCAATCAAGTGATGCGCTACAAAAAGCATTCCTACAATGGATTGTACCACTTTATCCAACTTTTTGTAGTGTCCAATGGTGTAGATACAAAGTATTTTGCCAACTCTGACAGAGATATGCTTCATAGCCTCGCCTTCTTCTGGACGGACTTCAATAATGTGCGTATTACCAACTTGAAAGAGTTCTCCATCTCCTTCCTTGCAAGGGATCACATCATAAAGATGCTGACGAGATATACCATCCTTAACGACACGGATAAACTGCTCATGGTGATGCGTCCTTATCAGGTATATGCGGTGGAAGCCCTTGTCCGGCAAGCTACACTTACTAACCGCAATGCCTACGTATGGCATACAACCGGCGCAGGAAAGACACTGACTTCCTTTAAGACGGCACAGATTCTCGCAGCCAACCCCAACATTAAAAAGGTCATCTTCCTCGTTGACCGGAAGGACTTAGACTCTCAAACAACGGAAGAGTTCAACAAGTTCGAGAACGGCTCTGTTGATGCAACTGATCGTACCGATGTCCTTGTAAAACAGATGCAGGATAAAAACCGACAGCTTATCGTTACTACGATGCAGAAAATGGCCAATGCGGTTAAGCGTCCTCAGTATTCAAAGATCATGGACACCTACAAAAATGAAAAGGTTGTCTTCATTATTGATGAGTGTCACCGTAGTCAGTTTGGAGATATGCATAAGGACATCGTTCGGCACTTCCAAAAAGCGCAATTTTTTGGTTTTACCGGCACACCCCGTTTTGAGGTGAACGGAAAGACTGAGGGGAAAATTACGCAGACAACGGAAATGCTGTTCGGAGAATGTGTGCATAATTATCTCATCAAGGACGCTATCTTCGATAATAATGTTCTCGGCTTCCATATTGAGTACATTAAAACAATGGAAGGTGATTTTGACTGGGACGATCCCACAATGGCGGATGCGATTAATGTAGGTGAACTCTATATGTCCGAGGAACGGATGTCTCTGATCGCAAACCATATCGTTCAGAATCACAAGGCAAAAACGAGAAATGGTCAGTACACAGCCATCTTTGCTGTCGCTTCGATTGAAGCTCTGATTAAATACTACGACATCTTCAAGAAGATCAAACATGACCTGAATATTAGCGGTATCTTCTCTTATGGGCAGAATGAAGAGGCTGAGGGCAAAGATGAACATAGTCGGGATGCCCTGGAACGGATCATCAAGGACTATAACGAGAAGTACAGCACAAACTTCTCGACAGATACATTTGCTGCATACCATAAAGATATTTCCGACCGTGTGAAGGGTAAGAAGACAAAGCCCCTTGACATCCTTTTGGTTGTAAATATGTTCCTGACCGGCTTCGACAGCAAGCAGTTGTCCGTTCTCTATGTAGACAAGGACTTGAAATACCACGATCTGCTCCAAGCCTATTCCAGAACAAACCGTGTGGAAAAAGAAACCAAGCCCTTCGGTATTATCATCTGCTATCGAAACTTGAAGAAGAGAACGGATGATGCTCTTACGCTCTTCTCAAAAAGCCACGACACGTCGGGCATTGTCGTTCCCGAATATCCCTACTTTGTAGAGAAATTCAATGAGATGGTTACTCGGTTGAAGCAACTTGCGCAGACACCGGCTGACATCGACACTATGCAGAGTGAGGATGACCAGAAGCTTTTCGTTGAGACCTTCCGTGAGCTTACGAAGTATCTCCAATCTCTGCAAACTTTTATTGAGTTCAGCTTTGACCAGGACTCACTTATCATGACAGAGCAGGAATATCAGGACTATAAGAGTAAATACCTGATGCTCTATGCAAAGCACAAGAAAGATCGAGAAGTTGTCTCTGTTCTGAACGATGTGGACTTCTGCATCGAGCTAATGGAGAGCGACAGGATTAATGTTGCCTATATCATGAACCTCATCCGTAACATCCACTTTGATGATGCTAAACAGAAGGACTATGATATTAAGCACATCAAGGAAGAACTGGGACGAACCGATAATCCGCAGTTGCTTCGCAAGGTTGAGATCCTGCAAGCCTTCTTAGACCGTGTTGTTGTTGGCCTTGAGAGTGCAGACGAAATCGACGCTGCTTACAACGACTTTGAGAATGAGGCAAAGCGTGAGGAAATCGTTGCCTTTGCGCAAACAGAGGAAATCGACCCCGCTATGCTTACTGACTTCATCTCGGAATACGAGTTCTCCGGTACAATGGATGCGGGTAACATCCGTGACCGTATCGAAAAACCGATGCCGCTGTTGAAAAAACGTTCCTTAGTCAATAGGATTGTAGACTTTATCCGGCAGCATACCGAAAAATATCAATAAGGAGAATGTGAAATGGACAACAGTATTCAGGCTCACCAGAAGGAGCTTTGTAACAAACTTTGGGCAATGGCAAACGCTCTCCGGGGCAATATGGAAGCCTACGAGTTTAAGAACTACATCTTAGGCATGATTTTCTACTACTACCTTTCGGATCGCACCGAGAAGTACATGACTAATCTGCTGAAAGATGATAATATCAGCTATGAGGATGCTTGGACTGATGAGGAATATAAGACCGCAGTTGTAGAGGAAGCTCTTCGTGACTTAGGATTTATCATTGAGCCACAATTTCTGTTCCGCAAGATGGTCAAAATGGTTGAAAATCGTTCTTTTGATATTGAATTTTTACAGAAAGCGATTAACTCCCTGATGGAATCTACTCTTGGCAACGATTCGCAGGAGGATTTTGACGGACTGTTCTCCGATATGCAGCTCGATTCTACTAAGTTGGGGCACACAGTTAAGGATAGAAGTGCTGTTATGGCAAAAATCATTGCCTCTTTGGATGAGATCAACTTTAGTGTGGAAGACACGAAGATTGATGTCCTTGGCAATGCCTATGAGTATCTGATTGGGCAGTTCGCAGCAACAGCCGGTAAAAAGGCTGGCGAGTTCTATACTCCTTCAGGGCCTGCTGAACTGCTGTGCCGTTTGGCTTGCCTTGGGCTGACTGATGTTAAGGATGCAGCCGACCCCACTTGTGGCTCTGGCTCTCTTCTGCTTCGCCTCAAGAGCTATGCTAATGTCCGTAACTACTATGGTCAGGAGTTAACTTCCACGACCTACAACCTCGCCCGAATGAACATGATTCTCCGTGGCATTCCTTACCGGAATTTCAATATCTACAACGGAGACACCTTGGAGCATGACTACTTTGGTGACATGAAATTCCGTGTTCAGGTTGCAAATCCCCCGTATTCTGCTAAGTGGTCTGGCGATCTGAGCTTTATGGAAGACCCCCGTTTTAATGAGTACGGCAAGCTTGCCCCGAAGAGCAAGGCTGACTTCGCTTTTGTTCAGCACATGGTACATCACATGGATGAGGACGGACGAGCTGTTGTGCTGTTGCCTCACGGTGTTCTGTTCCGTGGTGCTGCAGAAGAAGTGATCCGCAAACACCTTATCCAGAAGTTGAATGTTCTGGACGCTGTGATCGGTCTTCCGGCCAACCTTTTCTTCGGCACAGGCATTCCGGTATGTGTTCTTGTCCTCAAGAGAGAGCGAAATGACAATGCCGACAACATTCTGTTCATTGATGCTTCTGGCGATTTTGAAGCCGGTAAAAACCAAAATATTCTCCGTGAGTGCGACATTGACAAGATTGTTGAGACTTACGAGCGTCGTGAGGATGTGGACAAGTATGCCCATGTTGCCACGATGCAGGAAATTGCAGAGAACGGCTTCAACCTCAATATCCCCCGGTACGTTGATACCTTCGAGCCGGAGGAAGAGATTGATCTGAACCAAGTAGCTGCGGAAATCCGCCAGCTCCAGAACGAAATTAAGGGCATTGATGCAGAATTGAAACCGTTTTTTGACGAGCTGGGACTTGATTTCCCGTTCGAAGTGGAGGGCGAATAATTATGGCAAATGTATCCTCAAGTAACGGTCTCGAAAAGCGTCCGAAACTCCGCTTCCCTGGCTTTGATGAGCCGTGGTGTAGCCACAAATTCAGCTCTGTATTTTCCTTCTTGCAAAACAACACTCTTTCACGAGCTGAGCTTGATGCAACCGGAGATGTGCTGGATATTCATTATGGTGATGTATTGATCAAATACGGAAGTATTCTCGATGCCACAGACAACACCATTCCCCACATTATTTCTGGGCATGAAAGCACAAATTACGACTATCTTCAAGACGGGGATATAATTGTTGCAGATACCGCCGAAGATGAAACGGTTGGAAAAACAATTGAACTATTGAATATTTCCGGCAGAAAGATCGAGGCTGGACTGCATACAGTTCCGTGTAGACCTCTTTTCCCGTTTGCATCCATGTATTTGGGGTATTACATGAACACCCCCCACTATCACAAGCAGCTCGTTCCTTTAATGCAAGGTATTAAAGTTCTGTCTATCAGCAAGGGTAATATTTCTAAAACTGAAATCTCATCTCCACAAACGATTGCTGAACAGGAAAAGATAAGCCGTTTTCTATATCTGCTGGATCAAAGGGCAGCGGCTCAGAGTAAAATCATTGATGCCCTCAAGAAGTATAAAAGAGGACTGTCTGATACGCTATTTGATCGTACTGCACAGAGTCCCAGTTGTAAGATTGTTAAGCTCGGAGATGCGTTTGAACTGTTACAGAATAATACCTTTTCACGAGATGATTTGACAACTAACCCCAGCTCAGTTCAAAACATACACTATGGCGATGTGTTGGTCAAGTATGGGGCAGTAACAAATATTTCCGAGTACACTCCCCCATACATTAAACCAACTATTAACCTTCAAAAGTTCGTTGCTACAAGCTATCTGCGTGATGGTGATATTGTGTTTGCTGATACTGCGGAAGACTATTCCGTAGGGAAAGCGACAGAAATAGCTGGAGCGAACGGATTGGCTGTATTATCAGGATTGCACACCATTCCTTGTCGTCCACTCATGAAGTTCCATCCGATGTACCTTGCTTACTACTTCAATTCATCTCTATTCAGGAGACAAATATATCCTCTCGTTCAGGGAACCAAGGTGTCTTCGATTAGCAAGGGAGAGCTTGTTAAAACCAGCGTGTATGCACCTACGGAGAGAGAACAGAGAAGGATCGCTTCTATGCTCTATTTGTTGGACCTTCGTATTACCTTTGAAGAAAAAACAGTTAATGCCCTTACTAATACAAGAACAGCGTTGTTGCAGCAGCTTTTTATATAAAGAGCTGCTGCAACAGAGAGCTGCGCATTTTAGTAAGATGATTTAACTCATTCTCACATGACTCTATACGGTTGCTGATTGCCTCAAGAATTTTTATTATGCGGATTTGTGTTTCAGGATCAGGATATGATATTTTAATCTTTGAGATTTCACTTGCCTGTACATGAACCACAGATTTACCCTGAGCGACACGGGCAATGTTCCCGTTGACAATGTGGTTAAGTATGTAGCTCATTATTCTTCCGTCAATTTTAGTGCTTCGGAAAATATTAAGATCACCAGCAAGAATAACACCCGGAAGCATAACACACGAAGCTGTGGAAATTTCTTCTGACGTTTCCCCAGAAGTAGGTATAAGCACATCTCCCACCATACTATGATGAACTTGTTCAACTACTGCTTCCGTTTTTCTGACAACGGATGTAATTACTTCATGGTAGGTTGTATATAGCTCGCCGTACAGAATAAATGGAGTTCCTGTTTCGGAAATATCGGCTTTTGATAATGGCGCACCCTTGATAAAGAAGCCAAGATTGCCTATGGTATCACACTGCCATTGAACTTCTTTTAGACCACAATGCTCTGGCGATAATAGGGAGCGAACGACACCTCTTTTATACTTCTTGAGGGTCTCAACCAAAGTACGTTGCGTCTCAATTCTTCGCTCTATGGCATCGAGAAATAAAGAGATCCTTTCCTGTTCCTTTGCAGAGGGAACATTTATTGGCATTGCGAAAAAGACGTCATCCTTGATGCTCACTCTGTCATGTCTTGCACCGCTGTCACCGGACATATAGATGTACCGATGCCATGTCGACGAGCGAAAATACCACTCGAAGTAAAGCGGATTGATTTCTCGCTTGGCACGGAAGCACAAGTACAAAGGAGACACTATTCCCGCCTCCGGGTATTGATAGCTACTTATGGGGCCGTAAGGTGCATCGGCAGATTTTCTGGGGTTGTAAACAAAATCGTTGGACTCGATGATATAGTATCCATTTGTATTATCGCTGTTTGCAATGTCCTTATCAAAATACTCTCGCTGAGGAATCAGGCCTTGCTTTGCTGAATTGCAAATAACATTACTAATCATTCCATCAGAGTTCTTCTTAGTGCTTTTAACAAAATAGTCTGAAAGAAGAGCTGTGTTCCACGGCTCATCAAAGCCAGGGAAGCGGAGTTTCGGACGCTTTTCGAGACCGTTACTTGAGGTCTATTTTTTAACTGAACAGTAGCAAGAACTTGAAGCAAAATCCCTTGCAGTAGCAGAGAATTTCCGCTATTGCAAGGGATTTTCGTCTTTCATATAGCTTTTCTGCGTACTTAGTCAGAAGTATAAAAGAGGTGCGTTAAAAGCAGTATTCACTCAACAAGTTTCTTTTTCGGCTAAGCCTCAAAAATGGGATAAATACAAAATGGGAGACCTCATCTCGCTACAATCAGGACAAGACTTTGCGCCTGCTGAATACAATGATCAAGAAATAGGTGTTCCTTATATGACAGGAGCCAGTTGTATTGTGAAAGGAGAAACAGTGGTCAGTAGATGGACGCAGATACCCCGGTGTTATGCGTATAAGGGTGACACCCTACTTGTCTGTAAAGGCTCTGGTTCAGGAGCAGTTGTGAGATTAACACAGGAAAAGGCACACATAGCGAGACAGTTTATGTCTTTGCGTGCAAATGAAAAAATGACAAGCGACTTCTGCTATTACCTGACGGGTTTCTTGTCGGATAGGATCAAGCGGAACGCCACAGGACTAATTGAAGGCATAGATCGTGGAACGGTTTTGAATCAAACTGTTTTTCTGCCGCCTTTACATGAACAAAAGAAAATCGCCCGTTTTTTCTCAAAACTTGACTTCACAATAACCGCTCACGAAAATATGCTGGACACGCTTATAAACGAAAGAACGGGGCTTATGCAGCGGCTCTTTATATAAAAAGCCGCTGCAATAAAGCTATTTTTACTTGTTCGATTTGTGATAGAAGATTTCCCTCTTTGCAGATTAGATTGTCGAGATTAGTAGCCAAGGTGGAGATTTTATTTTGTAGCTCTAAGGGCGGAAGCAGAAAGCGATATTGTTTATATTGCTCAGCGTTAATTCCTGGCTGGCCAGATCGAGCAGATTCAAGGAGAACCCAACGCCTATATGCCTCAGTTAATGTATTCTGAAAAACATAACCGCAATTCACATCTGAATTTACATGAATGCGAATAAGAAAGCCAGCATAATAAAGATCACCGTCACTACGCTGGTAGCGATAGCTTTTACCCACAGATGCCCCTGTACGAGCAAATAAGATGTCGTTTTCTCGAACTCGATACTTTTCATCTACTTGCCCTTCTGGTGAGACCGGTACATCTTGGCTATAAAGATGGGAATTATCATCAATATCTGTAATCCTAATGTACTTATGAGAACCATCGTAGACCGTGGCAGCGGCATTCATGCCATACTCAAAGCCGCTTGCTACATCACATAAAGCTACTTCTTTCCATGTTTCGGATGAATAATAAGGATTAGTCTTTGAACTTAGAAGTGCAGATATGACACCTCTTTTATACTTCTTGAGCTGTTCAATGAGTGCTGCCTGTGCAGCGATTCTTTTATCGAGGGTAACGAGGATAGAGGCGATTTTCTCCTGCTCTTCAATTACCGGCAAATACACCTTTATTGTTTCTATCTGCGGGTATTTCAAGTTCCATGTATCTGAGGTCATTCCCTGCGAGTTTTTTCTGAACTCATTGATCAGCTTATAGTTTTTGAAGAGTGCAGCAAAATAATCATTGCAGATAGGTAACTTAGCTGTAAGAACGGTATATGCAGGACTGACAATGCCGTCATAAGGGGAAACACCATTTGCTCCTTGCCACATACGCATGGAGTTATAGACCATATCGCCCTTGCGAACAACTTTGTAGCTGCTTTTATCCTCGCTTGAGTTATCTTTTCCCTCAATTTCGGAACGCTGCATAACCCCATCATTCATCGTTACAGAAAGTAGCTCCATATCAGCTGCCCCACGCTCACTGCGCTCGGCATAGATGTCTCCTATGCGATGCAGCACATACGGCTCATCAAAGCCAGGGAAGCGGAGTTTCGGACGCTTTTCGAGACCGTTACTTGAGGATGGAAATGCACATCTTCGTCCTCCACGTGATAATAATCGTGGAGGTGGTCAACATGACTAACAATACACAATTCAAGACGCTATTGAACACTTGGCTAAATCAAAAGAAGCCGATGATCACACCGTCAACCCATGCCAGTTTTACGCTGATAGCCGAAAATCACTTAATACCTCACTTCGGTAAGCGGAAGATCGGCAGCATTACCGAGCCGGACATTCAGAGCTACATATCGTATCTTTACGAGTCCGGGCGGCTGGATAAGTCCGGCGGTCTCACTGTGAAGACCATACGAGATGTGATTCTCGTGCTGCGGCTTGCTATGGAATATGCCTACAAGGAAAGAGCAATACCACTGCTCAACTGGGACTTGATAGAATACCCCAAAGAGTTGGGAATAAAAAAGGTGGTTTCTCTGTCCAAGGATCAAGAGCAGGCTTTAATTCAGTGTATATACATGAACCTGAACCGGAAGACCGCCGGCATACTCATTGCACTGTTTACTGGTGTGCGGATTGGTGAACTCTGCGGCTTACAGATGAAGGACATTTCGTTGACAGATAAAACCATCAGCATCAACAAAACCGTTCAACGCATCTATGACAAGAAAAAGGGAGAGTCCTATCTGCACATAGGGCCGCCGAAGACCAAGACATCAGCTCGAACAATTCCCGTACCGTCTTTGCTCATGAACATTATCAAGAAGTTTTATACGGAAAATCCCAACCATTACTTCTTGACTGGCAAAACAAAGCCGACAGAGCCTCGAACTTACAGGCAGTTCTTTTCCCGTTTTTTGAAACGAAATGGGCTGCAAAAGGTAAAGTTCCACGAGATACGGCATACATTTGCCGTAAGAGCCATTGAAATACCAGAGTTTGATGTGAAATCTCTCTCTGAAATTCTCGGACATAAAAATGTGTCTTTTACTCTCAATGTATATGGCAGTGCCAACTTGCAGCAAAAGGTAAAGTGTATGAATTTGTTAAATGATCTTTTATAAGGTCATCTTGGGTGAGCAGGAACGGTGGGTTACCGTTCCTGCTCACTCTTTTTCTTTTGAAGAGTCTGCTGCTCCTTCTGCGCCTGTCGCATCATTCTCCGTACCGCCTGTCGCTCCATATCCTCATGAAGCATACGGGAAACCGCCTTTTTGCTGTCAAACATCAGCAGCGGGTTGTACTTCTCGCCGTAGACCTGCTGTGCCCGGCTCTCCGCTTCCTGCTCCTTACCGGGGCGGATAGCCTGCCTTGCTTCATACAGCTGCACCGGATCAACGCTCTGTGCCTGCTCCCGAAGCCCGGCATACTCGTTCAGGGCAGCGTCCAACTCGGCAGAATATTTCTGTTCCTGTTCTTCCAACCGTTCTAGGCTCTGTTCCATAGCTACAATGTCTTTGGGAAATTTATCGGCGGCATCTTCCTCGGTATATGCCAGCGATGCCAGAAGCAGATTTTTCTCCGAACGCAGTTCCTCCAAATCCTCCGTCAGAGCCGCAATCTTAGCCGCCAGTTCCCGGTGCCGGAATACATGAACCGCAGAGAGTGCCTTTTTTTCGGAAAGCAGACTGCGGCGCTCCTTCGTCTTATCCCGAATGTCCTTTGCAAGCTGATTGTACTGTGCGAGGGCAGGGCGCAGTGTATTCAGCGAAGTGTTCAGGCGTTCCTTGCCTTTGCGGAGATACCCCAGCTGATAGCAGAACAGCAGTAGATTTTTACGCAGATTCTCCATGGCCTCAGCAAGCGCCGGTAGGGTGCTTTTAACTGCCTGCGCCAGCTTTTTGACCTGTCCTCTCAGCTCCCGGAGCAGGGCATTGTCGGCCTTGATCTGCCGGTTCAGTTCGCACCGGTCAGAGATAATGCCCTTTTTCTCCATGGCTCTGGCAACCACCCCCTCATGGACCGTAGGCCGCTCCAGCAGGCCACGTTCGGCATGGCTGCGGTGGTCGATGCGTTCTTCGTGCCCGGTGCGCTCCAGATAGTGGTTTGCCACATCCGCCCATGCAGCCCGCCACAAAACAAGCTGCTCGTCGCTGTTCCAGCGTTCTGTGATGGGATTTTGCCTGCCATATTTGGTGCTTTTAGGATATTTGGATACCCGTTCATAGCCCTGCGCCTGCGCTGCGGACGGGGCCATATACACCTTCTTTTTTCCCACTTTGTACTGGTACTGTTTCTCCCAGCCGTCGGCCTGTGCCTGTTTGAACTCAGCGGCGGTAAAGCCCCGTTCTTCGCCGTCTTTGACGCAGAGATATTCTTTCTCGGTCTTGTACTGCCATTTTCCCTTTTCATCCAGCGGGCGCACCGTCAGCAGGATATGGGCATGGGGATTGTGTCCGGGAGGATACGGGTCATGGATAGCAGCATCAGCGCACATTCCGTCTGCCACAAACTGTTCCTTGATGAAATCTTGCAGAAGCTGGATTTGTTTCTCCCGGCTCAGTTCTATGGGCAGCGCCGCCACAAATTCACGGGCAAGGCGACTGTCCTTTGCGGTTTCGGTTTCCTCCACAGCGTTCCACAGGATTTCTCGATCCTGCCACTTTACGGGGGCGGTGGCTGGCAGAAAAACCTGCCGCCACCCAAGGCCCTGTTTGCGGGTGTAGTCGTGCTGCACCCCGTCATACTCGTTGAGCATCCGAGAACAGCTCAGATAGGCCGCAGCAGCTACGGCGGAGCGTCCGGCTCCACGGCTGACTATCTTAGCCTCCAAATGATAAATCGCCATAAATCACCTTGTCCTTTCTGAAAGGGGTGCCCCGAAACAGGGCACCCTTGTTTTCGCTCAGTGCGTCGTGAAATACGACGCACCACCAGCAGGGGCGGAACGATTCGTTCCCCCCTGTATCTGTGTCAAGCTGCCGGCGGCAGGTTGATGCAGGCAGGCGGCGGGATGGGGTGGCAATATACCACCCCATGAACAGGGGCTTCCAAAACGGAAACCCCTGCGCCGACTGCATGGGCAAGGCTGGCAGTTTGGCAGAAATGCAGCCTTGTCCAGCGGCTCCCGCAGGAGTCGCAATCCCCCTCGGAGAGCGCACGTGCCCGACCAACGGGAGGGCTACCACCGCCTGCTTTAGCAGGTGGTGAGTAAGTGCGCCCTTCGGGATAAAAAAGAGGAAGGCCCCCGGTTTCCCGGAGACCTCCCAGCCGTTTTCAATCGTGTCCTGCCAGCTTTCGCCGCAGGTATTCTTCCAGATTATCAAGCCCTACCGCCTGTACTTCCGGCAGCACTTTTTCCAGCACAGCACCCTCCTGAATGAGCCGCCTTGTCCGTGCTTTTCGTTCCTTCACCTGGTCCCGTGCCTGGGCTTCCTCCAAGCGGTGCTTTGCCTGCAACAGTTTCTTTTCTTCACTTGTCATAGATTTACCTCCGTTTCTGCCAGATCAGGTCATAGCCCAGCACATCAGCCAGTTCCACAACCTCCTTATAGCGGATAGATTCCCGCTGGAGCTTGGCCGACAGGTTGGAAACACTGTCCGACCAGCCGTATTCCTCATGGAGCCGGTCAACTACCTCCTGCATGGTATATCCGGCCCGGACGATCTGTGCATTAATCTCGTTGCGTACCGTCATCATCAAAATCCTCCTAAATTTACTTGATAAAAAAGCGAAGCTGGTACGCCCTCTGGCATAACCGCTTCGCTGTGTGGTGAAAAATCTCCTTGTCACCAAATCCGTTCAGAATTGCCGGTGTGATGTCCTGCCCATAGGTCGCACCTTCCGACTTTTCCGTTACGTGTGACTTGGCTTGAAACCGTGCATTTCCCCATGATTCCATGCACCCGGTTCACCGGGGCGAGAAGCACGGTTTCGCAAAATGATTTCTTCCAATAGGCAAATACTTTTCGATTTCCACTTGCCTTGATTTAGCATGGGGATTTGACCAGTGATTCTGACTGCCATAGCCGCCGAATTGCTATAAAAGGGAGAACAAGGGTCAATCAAAGCGTACGTACGTACACGGTTCAGCGCCGCCATTCCTCCGGCACATCTTCCGGTACGTACGTACGCATCGAATCACCGGAAAACACTGATATATGATTTCTCACCAGTACCTCAATCCCCAGAAATCCACGCACCCGCCGTCCGGCTGCGTTGGTCACATTGTTGCAGTATTCCAGATTGTAGCGGCTCTGGCAGGCGATCAGGGCTTCGCTGAAGCTGCGTGGCTTCAGGGCAGGCAGGTTGTTTTCGGTGCAGTAAATCTGGTATGCCTCGTACAGTTCTTTGGAGCTGGCAGATAGATCGGCTTTCCGGCGAACATACCCGTCAGAATCCAGAAAATCATAGACATTGTTGTTGTCCCGTTTGACTGCTTCCCGGTTGTCTTTGGTGCGCTGGCTCTCGGTGAACTTGAAGTTGTTTGCGGCCAGCCGCTGCAATCCCTCAAAAGCCCACAGCAGAATACCCTCCACCTCGGCTTTCATCTTCTCGGCAAGGTCAGGATCATCCACACGGCCAGCCGGTTTTTCTTTCGTGGTTAGCACCAGCTGGCGGCGATAAAATCCGTCGCTCCGGTCAAACAGCGCCTGCAAATCTCCGTTGGAGAAGGCCAGCAGCCGGGCGCACATCCATCCCTGATAGCTCTGCTTGCCCTTGCGCTCCAAATCCATCTTGCCCTGGGCAGTGACGATGGATTTCACATAGTTGGTCTGGCGCAGGGCCTCCATTCGCATATCGTCATCCACGCACAGGAGGATATGTTCCAAATCGGCACGGGCAAACCGGTTCTCGGATATTTTCCCGATGCTGCCATCCTTCATGTTGAAACCGAACAAAGTTCCCAGCACAGCGCCGATCTGCGACTTTCCTTCGCCGCCGCTGCCCTTAATGACCATCATCCGCTGCCCCTTGTTGCTGGGAATCAGGCAGTAGCCGATATATTCCTGCAAGGTGGGGATGTCCTCCGGGTAGAGCAGACCATCCAGAAATTGCAGCCAGAGAACAGGTTTTGGGGCGTTGGGCTTGTAGGACACGGGGAAACGGTTGCGGACGATTTTCGGCTTTCCTTTCGCAAAAGTTCCGTCCAGAAAAAGCGTGCCGTTGGAAAGATGAATCCGATCCGGCTCCGGGGGAAAATCCTCCACCAGTGCGGCCAGCTTCATCAGCTCCACAATGTTGCTGATTTTGCGGGGAATGTTGCTGACCGCACAGCATTTCAGCTCCTCAAAAATTTCTCCCCGCAGGGGTAGTTCGTCTGTCACACGGCCTTCGGGCGTGAAAAAAGCCCCGTTTGTGAAGATGATCTTGTGCGTCTGCAAGAACTCCTCACAAAACAGGGCTTCGTTGATGCTTTTGCCATCGAACCAGACGGGCATCCCGTCAAGCTGCGTTTTGTTTTTCATAGGCACCGTCCTCCTTTTTCAGTCTGTCCAGCCGTTCCTCCAAACCGGCAATCAGGCCATCCTTGTTCAGCATTTCCACGATTTTCACCCGATGTTCCAGTTCGGCGGCAATGAGCAAATCCGCCAGATACTCCACATAGTCCAGCATCTGGCAGGCTTCCACAAACCGGTCATCCAGAACATCTTCCGGTGTCTTGGGTGCGTACTGCACCTTCCAGCTTTCCAGAAGATGCAGATAATCACACAGCACCTGCAGACAGCGCACTTCTTCCTGCCGGTATGCTTTCAGCAGAGGACGCTCCGGTTTTGGTAAGGCGATTGCCGCCGGGGGCTTGTCCGGGTCAATCCCGAAATCCTGTGCCAGTTTCTGCGCTGCTTCGTAACTGTTCAGGCCAAACAGCCTTGCCACAAAGTCAATCACATCGCCGGTGGCTCCACAACCGAAACAGTAAAAATACCGTTCGTTCAGCTTCATGCTGGGGTGTTGGTCCTCATGGAACGGACAACTGCACATCCCATTTCGGTTGACTTGCAGCCCATAGTGTTTCGCTGCATCCGGCACACAAATATTCTGTTTTACCAGTTCAAAGAGTGTCATGAAAATCCCTCCGTTTCAGGGCATAAAAAAAGCGGCCTGCCCGGTTTGTTGGGGCAGGCCGCAGTCTTTATGCAGTTTGTGATGTTTCCGTTTCTTTGGCTTTCCGCTTTTCCTGCCGGTAGAACTTCTCCCGGCAGGCGGGTTTGCAAAATTTAGCGTTAGGGCGGACAGACTGGAACGGCTCTCCGCAGCACTGGCATACCAGCTGGTACGGTTCACCCGGAACAATCAGCCCCTCAGCAATCTTTTGTTTGCGCTCCTTCTGGCGCAGATACTTTTCATGGTCACGGATGCGCTTCTGGCGGCGCTTTTCCTCCGCAGCCAGTTCTTCCTCGGTGGGTCCGGGCATGGGCACTTCAAACTTCCCGATGAAATTCAGATAAATCTCAATTTCCTGCACCCGCTCCCCGGTGCTTCTGTCCGGGGCATGAACCAGAATTTTCTCCACAAATTCATGGAGCATGGGGGCGGTCAGCTCGGTGAAATCCGTATATTTCTGTGCCAGCGCCAGAAAGTGGCTGGCACGGTCCGTGTCCTCATGGAACTGGTCCAGCTGTGCCTGCTCGGAGGCAAGCAGCTGTTCCAGTTCGGCCTGTTCCTTTTCATATTCTGCACACAGCAGCTCGAACCTTTTTTCTTCCAACTTGCCCATGGCATAGGTTTCATACAACTTTTTAATCAGCACGTCCAACTCGGCGCTGCGCCTGCGCTCCTTGGCAACCTTGCGTTTCAGCTCCTTTGCCGCTTCCTGCTGGCGAACCTGTGAAATACTGCGAACTTTCTGAATAAATTCCTCCTTGTTCTGGATGGCATAGCTGGCTGTGGTGCGGATGGTTTCCAGAATCAGGGCGTTCAGGGCCTTGGTGCTGACGGTGTGGGAAAAACACATCTGGGTTTCACGCTCAAAAGTCAGGGTATAGGTGGAGCAGTTATAGAAGTCGGTTCCATACTCTCGCCTGTCCTTTTTGCGCTTGCCCCGGTGGTTATACATCTTGGCTCCGCAGTCGGCACAGAACACAAGGCCGGTCAGGGGATTGGCGACGCCAGTGGTATCTGTTCGGCGCACCGTCCGTTTCACCTGCTGGGCCAGCTGCCAGGTTTCCGGGTCAACAATGGCCTCGTGGGTGTTCTCAAAGATCAGCCAGTCGGACGGGTCATTTTTTACCCGCTTATCCCGATAGGACTTTTTAGAGGAACGGAAATTAACGGTGTGCCCCATATACTCCGGCTTGGTCAGCATGGAGTTGACCGTGAAGCCGTACCAGTCATAGGGGCGGCTGGTGTCCACGGTGTTTTTTCGGCAGCCCCTACCGTTTCGTGCCAGATAATAAGCGGGGCACTCCACCTTTTCCTGTGTGAGTATCTTGGCGATCTCATGGGGACCGTGCCCCTCCACCGCAAGCCGGAAGATCCGCCGCACCACGGCGGCGGCTTCCTCGTCTACCAGCCAGTGGTCCTTGTCCTCCGGGTCTTTTTTGTAGCCATAGATGGCGTTGTTGGTGGTTGGCTTGCCCGCCTTGCCTTTGACACGGTATGCTGCCGAAACCTTTTTGGACTGGTCACGCAGATACCATTCGTTCATGATATTGAGAAAGGGCGCAAACTCGCCGCTGTCCTGTTCCTCGCTATCAATATTATTGGCGACAGCAACAAAATGAACCCCATTCTGCCGGAACATTACCTCGGTATAAAAGCCGGTTTGCAGGTAGTTTCTGCCGATCCGACTTAGGTCCTTACACAGCAGATGGGCTACCTTTCCCGCCTCGATGTCCGCCACAAGGCGCTTCCATGCGGGACGGTCAAAGTTGCCGCCGGACCACCCATCGTCTGTGTAGTGGACGATATTGGTGTAGCCCCGCTGTACTGCATAGCTTTCGAGATAACGTTTCTGGTTCAGAATGGAGTTCGAGTCGCCCGTGAGGTCATCGTCACGGGACAGGCGCTCATAGAGCGCAGTGATTTTTTCTTCCGTCTGTCTGTTTGCCATATCAGGCGCTCCTTTCAGACGGACGGCTCATTTGTGGCAGTTCCATTATACCACATTCCGGCTGGTTTGCCAGCCCGTCATTGCGGATCAGCCGCAGAATTTTATCTTCCATCGTTTCCTCGGCGGTTTCGCTGAGGTAGACACGAACTTTATAGGTGGTCTTGCCAATGTGCCGGGTCAGAAACACGGCGTTTTTATCTGCCATAGAACCTCTCTTTCTTGCGCTTTCGGCGCATCCGGTGTATACTGTTGTTATAGTTCCGTTGTTTGTAACCTGCGATTGTGTTACTCATTTTTTGTGTCAAGCCTGAACATGGCGAAAGCCCCCTTTCTCCTGCGTGAACGAGCGAATGTAACCCAAGTAACTTGTTATTAGATTACTCTTTCACTAATAGGAGAAATCCGGGGTGCAAAACGGAACCATTTTTGAAAAATCGTAAAATATTTTTTTGAAAAGAGGTGGGGTCATGGCGTATCTGTCTGATGACGAGCTTCTGGATACCGAGGGTGGCTTCACCGGATGGGACGCTGGGGCGGAAGAAACGCTGGAACAGGCGCTTGCGGAAGAACGTCTGGCCGAGCTGGAAAGTGAGCTGGAGCAGGACGAGCATCCCATCAACTATGAAGCGGAGCTGGAGGACGAGGAAGAAGAAGCCGCCCCGGTCAGTGATAAACGGCTCAAACGGGAGATGCGGGCTGAGGCCATACGGCGGCTGGAGGAAGCGGCCCGCACCGAAAAGGATTTCCGGGCCGTGGTGGAGGAATGGAACAAGCTGGACCGGAACCGGGAGCGCCGGGAACGAGACCACGAAAACCTTCGTGGGGATGTGCCGCTGGAATATCAGGCGGTGCCGGAACCGAAGCTCATTCCCCGCTGGATGAACAATCCCGCATACCGGCAGCTGATGGCCGGAAACTTTCTGGACATCCTGTTTGACTGCCCCTATGAGATGCACAACCTGACCGCCGATGCCTTTGTTTCCCGCATGGTGGAGGAACTGAGCGAGGAGCACAAGGAAGTTCTATATTTTCTCTCTTTGCGGCTGTACAGCACCACCCGGCTTGCCGCTGTGCGTGGGCAGTCTGACCGCAACATCCGCAAGCTGCGGAAAACCATCCACAAGAAATTGCAGCGCCAGATGTATGACCATATGTGCGGCAAACAGGAGCATGGCGGCAGCTTGACCTTGCGGGAACGCCAGTTTTTGGAGGAATACTCGAAAATCGCAAGGAAACAGGGCAAGGATGCCGTGATCCGGCGGGAGAACAAGTCCAAGCGCAGAAAAAAGAAAAACCGCCCCTGATAATTGGGACGATTAAGGAGAAAGGGCGTGTATGATGAAAAATTTATTTGAACAGTCCCGTTCCCATTGGGTGCGGTACGATCATTACGAGCTGAAAACAGCGGAAGATGGAAAGCGGTACATCACCCCCGGCAAGAGTGCAAAGCCGGATGTCTACAATCCGCTGAAAGAGGTCCCCAATATTGTGCTGGATGCGCTGAATGTGGGGATGCTGATGATGGGGCGCAAGCCGGAAGCAGAAGTGGAAAAGGCGATAATGGAGTTTATCACTCGGTACGGCCTGCTGGGGCTGATGACCGCCCTGCCCACCACGCCGTCCTTTATGGACTATGAGGCGGTATACCTGCCCAAAAACCACTTCATTAAGGAAGAATCCATGGCGACAGACAAATACCTGTCCCTGTTTTATCCTTTTGACCAGCTGGACTTGGTGAAGAAAGGCATAGAATCCACGTGGAATGTGTCCGGTGACCGGACGATGATTGCCCTGACCATGACCTTCATGGACGAGCCGATGGCGAAAAACATGAGTTTCCAGCGGGAATATGCGGAACCCTACGAGTGGGTTGCTCAACAGTTCAAGGACTGGGCCTTTACGCTGACCACCGCCTTTTTCTACTACAATGACTATGATTTCATGGGCGAGGACGAACGGGGGCTGCACCGCAAGGCCATGGCCGCATTTGGCGGGATCGCCCCCAGCTACCACATTGAGCTGCTGGATAAGCCCACCATTTACTGGGATTTTCACTCCCTACTGTTGGGCATCCAGATGATGTTCAGCTTCATGTTGGTGGACAGTGACCAGCCCCTGCGCCTGTGCAAGCACTGCCAGAAGGTGTTCCTGGGCAACCGGTCCAACGCCGCCTTTTGCAGTCCACGGTGCAAGAATCAGTACAATGTCTACAAGAGCCGGGGAAAGAACCGGACGGATGGAGGTGACGAAGAATGAGTGAGGAACAGGGACTGACCCCGTATGAAACCAGAGAAATCCTCTTTTACAAGACCGAAAATGGAGAAGTGCGGGTGGAAATCCTGCTCTTTCAGGAAAACCTCTGGCTAACACAGGCAAAAATGGCAGAGCTGTTCGAGGTACAGAAAGCGGCCATTTCCAAGCATCTGAAAAATATCTTTGAATCCGGCGAACTGAGCGAGGATTCAGTTGTTTCCAAAATGGAAACAACTGCGGCGGACGGGAAACGGTATCAGACCAACTATTACAATCTGGATGCCATTATCGCTGTGGGGTATCGTGTGAACTCCAAAAAGGCGACCATGTTCCGCATTTGGGCAAACAGAGTGTTGAAAGAGTTCATCATCAAAGGTTATGTGATGGATGACGCACGGCTGCGGGAGCCGGAGAACTTTTTCGGCAAGGATTATTTCGAGGAACAGCTGGAGCGTATCCGGGACATCCGGGCCAGCGAGAGAAGATTTTACCAGAAAATCACGGACATCTATTCCCAGTGCAGTGCCGACTACGATGTGGAAAGCCCTATTACAAAGGAGTTTTTCGCCACGGTGCAGAATAAGCTCCACTATGCGGTCACCCATCATACCGCCGCCGAGATCGTATATGGCCGTGCCGACAGCACTAAGCCCAACATGGGGCTTACCACATGGAAAAACGCCCCCAAAGGCCGTATCCGCAAATCGGATGTCACCGTCGCCAAAAACTATCTGAACGAAACGGAAATGCGAAACCTGAACGAGATCGTCACCATGTACCTTGACTATGCGGAACGGCAGGCCCGCCGGGGAAATGTCATGTATATGGCCGATTGGGTCAAGCGGCTTGACGCATTTTTACAGTTCAACGAGGAAGATATTCTGCATGATAAAGGCAAGGTGAACGCCGCCATCGCCAAAGCCTTTGCTGAGAAAGAGTTTGAAAAGTTCCGGGTATTGCAGGATCGGACCTATCAGAGCGACTTTGACCGGCTGGTTGCGGAAACTTCGGATGATCTGACAGAATAACCATATATACAGAAAGCCCACGCCACCGGTCTTTCCGGCTGCGTGGGCTTTTTCGGCCATCGCTTATTTCTTGTTTTGCAGCTGTTCATGGGCCTCCTGCTGGACAATCAGCCCCGCCGAAAAGCCATACTTGAAATGGCTCTCACTTTCTTCGCACTGAGCGATAGCGTTCTGCGCCCGGAGTTCCTCCACCAGAGCATAGTCCTCTTTGCTGAGCCGCTGGGATAACTGCTCCATCAACGCCGCACAGGTTTGGATCGCCTTGCGGTATTCCGGGGATGTGGGAACAACGGTTTCACAGGGATAAAACTCCCCGTTATACATGGCTTCCAAAATCATTGCGTTCCCTCCCTCAACAGTAGACCAACTCCGCCAGGACGATTTCCTCGGCCCTGTTGTGGATGGAGTTCATGGAGCGCACCCATGCCATCTGGTCGGCAGATTTCAGGGCTTCTGTGAAGCCCTCTTGCTGCATCATGGCTTTTTCGATAATTTCCAGCCGCTCCCGGCAGGCGGTGTCGATTTCCTCCAAATGGGGAAACAGCTTTTCAGTGACAATAAGATCGGTATACAGAATGGGCCGGTGTTCTTTTAAGTAGGCACGGCGCAACCGGCCATATTTCCCGATATGGTACTCTTTGGTGTCCGATAACACAAGGTTGGGAATGAGATAGTCGCCGCATTTGGTGTAAGTCAGTTCCATACAAGGCTCCTTTCGTGGGAATGTGGTTGACAGTTACGGTAGGTTTGAGGGCATCCCTCCTTTATCATAACTGTCTTTTCATTCGCCACAAATGAGCCGCCAGTCATGATGTAATGTTTTTTGGTGTAATCCACCCTCTATACATTACATCATGGTTGGAAATGGAATTGCTCTCGCCTTGCAGCTCGTCCTCATGGGACAGTCTTGGGTAAAGGGCGGTAATGAGTTGCTGGGTGGTCTGTCTTAACATAAATTCCTCCGTTTCCGACAGCCAGCCCCACTATTCCGTACCTTGATTGTACCACATGGGGCGGCTGTCTGTATAGCGGCAAAAGCGTCAAATCTGCTTCTTTACGGTCGGTAAAAATGACGGTTTTTCAATCAGGCTTATCACAGGTCAAATATCCGGCGGCGGCTTCTGCTTCCAGCACTTTCATCATCTTGTCAGCGGCGGTGTCGGTCGCCCCCTCCTTGAAAAAGCCAGACACCACAAGGATTGTGTTGCCTATCCTCGTTTCGGTCACGCAGTCCGGGCGGCGGGCAGGGCGTTTGTTTCTCTGGGTGTCGGTCATAGGCAAATCTCCTTTCCGGCAAGCAGCCGTTTCAGCTGTTCCATTTTTCCCTGTGCGGCGGCTTTCCTCAAATTCTCCCCGGTAAAGCAGAGAGGGGAACACATTTCAAGCAGGCGGTCATAAATCCGGGCGTGGGCGGTGTCCTCCGGGTGCTGCAATTCCTCCAGCGTGAGGTTGGTCGTCACAATCAGCGGCTTCCTGCTCCGGTAGCGGCTGTCAATCACATTGTAGACCTGTTCCAGACCGTATTCTGTGCCACGCTCCATTCCAAAATCGTCAATGATGAGCAGGGGGAAGCTGCAAAGGCGGGAAATATATTCGTTCCTGCCCGCAAAGCTGGCGGCAAGGTCGTTTAATATTGCTGCAAAGTTTGTCATGCGCACCGGGACTTCCTGCTCCATGAGGGCGTTTGCAATACACCCGGCAAAATAGCTTTTCCCAGTGCCTACCCTGCCCCACAAGAGCAGCCCGTAGTTCCCGTCCTTTATCTGTTCCCAGCGTGCCACATATCCGGCGGCGTTCTTCATCTGCGGGCAGCTGCCGTTATCGTTGGCAAATGTCCAGTCCTGCATGGTCTTGTCTGTAAAGCCCTGCCGTTTCAGCCGTTCCACCGTTTCAAGGTGGCTGCGCCGCTTCTCGGCGGCTTCCCGTTCCTTACGGGCTGCCCGCTGGCAGTCGCACTCTGACGGGTGGCGGTCACGCCCGAAAAAGGTCTTGCCCTCCGGGAAATAGGCTTCTTTGGGTTTCCGGCATTTGCCGCAGTATAAAAGCCCGTCCTCCCCGGTGTAATCCTCCGGCTCGGCTGTGGTGTCGGTCATAGGCAGTATGGTGTTGTGGATTGTATCGGTCATAGGCTTTCTCCCTCCTTGAATGAATAGTCCGGTATGCCTTTCTTTGGCTTCTCTTTGGCAGCGTCCTCCTGCGCCCACTTGTAAATGGTGGCTGCATGGCTCTGGTACTGCTTCCCGGTGGAAGCGATGTGGCAGGAAAGGCGGTCAAGGTAATACTCCCACTTGCCGGGGAAGTCCTGTTCCAGCTCCAAAAGTTCTGTGTCAGAAAGAAATACATTTTTATATCTGCCATAAGCGGCGGGGGGCTGCCCCTCACTCGCTCCTTTTGTTTGGCTCTCTATTAGGTTGTTTATATTAGTTTGGTTAGGGGACGGTTTTCCGACCGTCATAAGGTCAGTTTTCCGGCTGTCAGTTGGTCGGTTTCCCGCCCTTATGAGGGGCGGTTTTCCGTCCGTCAGTTGGTCGGAAAACTGTACCACTGGGATAGGCGGCACTTTCACATACAGACGGTTGGCGGCAGAAAAGCCCGTCCGTCTGCGTTCCAGCAGCCCGGCAGCGTCCAGTTCGTTCAGTGCGCCCTTTATGGTGGTGCAGCCTTTATCCAGCATTTCCGCTATCTCTGCTATGGGGTAGACAATGTATGTCCGTCCCTCGCTGTCCTGCCAGCCGTTCTTCTGCGAAAGGGTGGAACGGTCTAACAGCAGCGCATATAACTCTCTTGCGGTGTGGGATAGGTCTGTTTCCAGCAGGAAACGGGGGTAAGGCAGGTAAGCGGGCAGCTCCGTTCCTGCGGTCATATAATCAGCGATAGGGTTCACCTCCTTGTGGTGTCTGTCTGTGGGTTCTGTTACGCTTTTAGGGGGCGTTTTTAAGGGAAAAGGATAAATGTATCACGCACCCTTTGACACCCTCCAAAAAAGCCTTGATTTATGCGGGTTTGAAATGCCCTAAAGCGTGACATTTCTCCCTTTGTTTCCGCTTCCGTTTGGCGGCGTTTATCCGCTTCATGCGTCCGGCGCAGTCCGGGCAGTATTTCCCCCGGTTGGATTTTGGGAAGAAGAACGCCCCGCAGACAGCGCAGCGTTTCCGGCTTCCCCGGCGCAAGAGGGCGGCTTCCAGTGCTTCATCAAGGGGCAGGACAGCGGCGGTAAACCAGCGGCAGAGCAGCGAATAGCTGATACTCTGTACACACACGCAAGGCTCGCCGTCCTCCAACAGCAGGCAGTTCCCGCTGTCATAGTTGCAGCACTCATGCACAAGGCGGCGGGCTGCCCGGTACTGGCGGTAGTCCATGCGGGGGATATTACCGTTCATGGCTCTGCTCCTTTCTGCGCTGCGGCTCGCTCCGGCGTAAAATCTGGTCGATATTGCCCTTGACAGTCTGCAAGCGGCGGTACTCCTCCCATTTTGCCCGGTAATCGTTGTAGCCGCTGTTTTTCTCTTTGATAAGGCTTTCAATCTCTGCTTGCAGGGATTTATAGCTCGGCAGCTTGGAAATGCCGTTCTCCCTGAAATAGCGGGCGGCTGCGTCTGCTATGATAAAGTCACTTTCATGCTTCTGACGGTAGGCTGCTTTTGCTTTGGCGTTTTTCTGCTGTTTCAGCCCGTCCCGGACAGGGCGGGTCTTGGAATAGGCAAGCACCTGCCGTTGCAGCTCCTTTTTCCCGTTCAGCGTCTTTTCCACCTGCTTCAACCACGCAAGGCTTTCCTGCATGGCGGCATAGGCGGCAGAACAGGCTTCGTCCAGTTCCTCCGGGGAGGAAAAGCCGTACTGCTGATAGGCGGTAACGGTAGCTGCCATTTGCTTTAGGTTGTGCTTTGCCGCCCAGCGGTCATAGCCCACGCCCTTGCCCTCGGCTCGCTTGGCTTCCCGGTCAACCATGCGCTGCAAGGTGTTGTCTGCCGGGGTGGTTTTTGCAGCTTTTTCCCCTTGTAACGGCTTTTTAACTGCGGCAGGGTATTCGGGTATGGCTTTGGTCTGTTCGGCAGCTCTGTGGGCGTTCTGCGTGAGCAGGGCAAGGACAGCAGCCTTGTCAAAATCGTCCCCCAGCTTTCGGGCTGTGATAGGCTTTGTCCTGTCCGGCGTGAGGTAGGAAAGCCGCCCCCGGCTCTCCTTGACGGTCACACCCTCCCGCAGCAAAAGGGAAGAAAACTCGTCAAAGCTGCCAGCTTGGGAAAGTGCCTGCCGTATCGTCCGGCGCAGCTTCGCCTTGTCCGTTTCAAACTTGGTGGGCTTGGTCGGCTGTCCGGCGGCTTCTCTGGCGGCGTTCTCTTTGTCAAGGGCAAGCTGCCCTTTCTTTGCCGCCCAGTATTCCCGTTCGGTTATCCGTTCCTTGCTGCCGTTCAAGAGGTCGATTTGGTAAAGCCCCTCCCGGTGGCACATTTCCATGACTTCGCTCTTGAAATATTCCATAGCGGCGTTGGTGCAGCGGTGCTTGCAGCCCTCCCGTGTGTCGGCTGGTCTGTCCATGTAGGGCAGAAGCGGGACTTCGTAAATCCGCAGGGAGTTGATGACGATATGCACATGGATATTCCCGCTGTGGTTATGCCCGTCCGGGTGGGTGCAGATTAGGGCTTGGTGTCCGGGGAAATGCTCCTTGCAGAACTGCTCGCCCAGCTCCTGCGCCCGGTCTACGGTCAAGCCGTTGTCTGTCCCGTCCCGTGGGTCAAAGCTGATGATATAGTGGTGGCTTTTCACATCTTCCCGTTTTTGGTTTTTCTCATAGCGGAGATTGGCTCGCATACAGGCAACAGCGAAATCCTCGCCCCCGCAGTTGAGGGAAGAAATGCGGTAATCCTCCCTCGGTATCAGCCGCCCGTTTTCATCAAGGGTGGCTTTCATGGTAAACTCGTCATGCTCAAATGTGAGATAGGCTTCCGCTGCGCCATAGTCGGCGTTTTTAGAGCTGATATGTTTGAATGTTGCCAACAGCGTCACCCACTTTCTGCAAGACTTCAAACTTTAGGGCAGCAAGGTCGGAAACCGCCGCCCGTACCTCCCCGGCAAGCTGCGGATAGGGGCTGTGCCACTCGTTCAGCGTCCGGGCTATCTGGTTTAAGTTGCCGCCGATCCTCCCGTATTCGGCGGTCAGCTTCCCGACAGCGGCAAGCAGCTCGTCATTGATGGGGGAAACGGTTATGATGGGGCGTATGGCTGCCCCGGTTATGGCTTGCCGGATAAACTCGGCTTGGCTCATGTGGTAAGCAGAAAGCCGCTGGGCAAACTCGGCGTATTCTTCCTCGGTCATGCGTGTTTTGACTACCCGGCTGCGGTGCGGCGTGTTGTATCGTTTCATAGGTGGTTGACCTCCTTTCTGTGCGTGGTGTCCTCTCACTAATAGGAGAAAAACAGGGTGTGAAGCGGAACTGTTTTTGAAAAATCCGAAAAATATTTTGAGGGGTTTTTCAGCGGCGCAAGCCGCATAAGCAGGGTTTGGGGAAGGCACTCCCCAACAAGATTCCCGCAGGGGCAAAATGAGCGATAAGCGAATTTTGGCACCTCGGTAGAATCTTGCTCTAAGAAACTGCCGGCCTGCCGTTCACTTGCTACTGCCACTTTTTCAGAAAATCTATAACCAGCTTTTTTTATAAAAGGCTGCGGGCTGGCGTTTTTCCCTTACTCCCTACAAACCACAAAAGAGCAGAATGGACGGACTTTCCGGCAAGAACTTTTCCGGCGGCTCGGTCTTTCCCGACAATAAGGCGTTTCGGAAGCTGCGTTTTGCCCGCTGTCTGAAAAAAATGGCAGCCTTTTTTGGTTTCACTGTCTAATACGGAACTTTTGGAAATTTGCCAAAAATGGACGCAAAAAAAGCAGCAAATCTTTTTCGGATTTACTGCTTCATGTGCCGCTGCGGTGCGGCGGGATGGATATTCAGTTGAAATAAAAGAGGATGGTGGTACTTTAGTCTATCGACTCTTTACTAACTATTAGGTAATCTTGAAAGATTTTCCTTGAATTTATCTAAAGAATGTTCATTGTTTCCCGCAAAAATAAGTGGAATTGTATATTCATATGATATGCCATTTTCATAGTCCGATAATTGTATTTTTATAGTATCATCCCTCTCATCTTTAGGTGCTATATATATGAATGAATTTTTATTTATATCAGATATTTTCCCTTTTTCAGAAGAAACAGTATAACCCCAGTCTGTTAAATTTGTCTTTATTGTAACTTCTGTTTCTGTTTCTTTTCTAGTCTGCAATGCTGTTTTATCGATTTGGATATCAAAAGGAGTCGAACCTAACAATTCACTGTTTATATTTACAAGTTCTTCTCCATTTGTTTTAGAAATATTAGATTCATCTTCATAATTTTGTTGAGATTCATCTTTTGGTGTTTCTCTGTTACATCCTAATAAAAAGCATAAAATAATTAGTACTAATACAGAAAGTTGTTTTTTTTGCATTTATTTCTCCTTTCATATTATCAAAGAAAGCACTGAGAGTACTTTCAAGAAATTTTGAAATATTCTCAATGCTTTCTATTTTTTGATTATAAACTTGCCGGTAATGATACTATGTTAATTTATCTCTTTCGCGTAACCTTTGTTGCAATATACACATGCACCATTCACCCATTTGTGAGACATTTCAATCGTCTCAACTTCATAAATGCTTACTTCTCCACAAATTAAACATTGTTTGTAATTATATACATGACGTGTCGCACATTTATCCCAGTCATCATATATACCAGGCATTTCATCTTCATATCCATAGTACTGGGGAGAACCCCAACTATGAGTATGAGCGGCAAATACAGTCATTGGAGCAGCTACAATTCCAGCTACTACTGAAAGTGCTAAAATAGATTTTCTTAAATTCATAAGTTCCTCCCTTTCCTTAAAAATACATAGCTCTTTGTTACATTGTCATTTTAACATAATAATTGGTAAAATGCAATAATTTATTTTCTATTTACGAGAAAATACTGTGCATATTATCTTATTTAGGAATAGTTAAGGCGGCTACCTAAATCTTTTTATTACTTTACCGCACATGAGCATTTGCACCAGGGTTGTCGTTGCCGTAACCTTCCAGCAGGTTGATAACGCCCCAGATACCGAGACCGGCACCGAGCGCGATAACGAGGGTCTGAAGAACGGTGATTGCCTGTTCAAAAAATGCCATATAGTTTGTTAGCCGGAATCTGATTAAAAAATAGGTTTGTCATGTTTCATAGGCATACAAAAGCCGGAACAATCTGCCGCCCGGTTTCTGGGGGCATGATTCCGGCTGTCCTCCTTTTTCATTATTTTTCTTGCGATTGTCCGCTTTGTACGCCAATGGCCCGTAGAGGGCAGGTGCGGCGAATAGATAAGATCACTCCTTTCAAAAGCGGAACGAAGTTAAGCGCCCTTTGTGTCTACTTCATATACATCGCAGACCTCATTGGGCTTGAGTTTCAGCCTTGCGGACAGGAATGCTTCAATGTCAAAAGCGTTCTTGTCATCGGCGTCGGCAGTGTACTTGAAATTGGGGTGCTTGGTAATGTCGTACTTATCCGAAAGGAAAGGACGCACGCCACGCAGCTGGAGGATGCACTTGTTTCCGTCCATCGTCGCAAGCTCATCCTGGCTCATCAGCTCTTTCCCCAATTTTTGATAGTTGAGAGAGTGGGAGGTTTCCCGGCCACGGCTCTCTCCGGTGTTGTAGGTGTCGATGGTTTCCTTGCCCAGCACGGCAGCCAGCTCCTTGAGGGTGGTTGGCTCCTTACCGCCCAGGAAGATGGAAGTATCCATGTTGCCGATGATGGTATCCGCATTATCCTTATAGAGCGCCTTGAGCTGACTCTGCGCCTGCAACACCAGACAGGCGGAGATCTCACGGCTTCGGATAGTGGCCACCAGTTTTTCCAGACGAGGAATCTGCCCGATATTGGCGGCTTCATCAATGAGACAGCGCACATGGACTGGGAGCCTGCCGCCATACACATCGTCGGCTTTTTCGCAGAGCAGGTTGAAAAGTTGGGTATAGCACATGGAAATAAGGAAGTTGAAGCTATCGTCAGTATCACTCATGATGAGGAACAGGGCAGTTTTCCGGTCTCCCAGAGTGTCCAGCTCCAGCTCATCATAGGCCGTGACCTCACGCAGCTCTGCAATGTCGAATACCGCAAGGCGCGCACCACAGGAAATCAGGATCGACTTGGCTGTTTTTCCAGAGACAAATTGTCAAGGACTTTTTAATCAAATTCACAGAAAACTCACAAAAGGTGCCAGAAGCACTGTATGGCTCCTGACACCTCATTTAACAGATTACATTTTTCCGTTCAGCAGGTCTTTGCAGAGATACGCATAGTCTGGCAGCTGGTTGATATATGGCTCCCAGAGCCGCTTGATTTCGGCTAACTCCAGCGGGTCGGCTGCTTCCAGTGCATGATCGTTGCCAGTCATATATAAAACATCCGTAGCAACATCATCCAAACACTTGCCGCAGAGATCGGCGGCAGATTCTATCCTGATACCGGTATCCACATAGACTGGATTTACGCCAATCGTCAGCCAGACATAGCCCACCTTGTCCGACCAGAGCAATTCAAAATCAGGGCTTTGCCGCAGATGTTCCGCAAAGACTTCCTTTACTCGCTCAATTTCATGTTTCTCTTTTTCTGTGTAAAGCATTTTCATGTCCTCCTTGACAAAAATTTTGGTGCGTACCATCATCAGTTTAGCACAAGGCGGCTTAGTTTATCAGTCTGTCACATCTGCTGAATTTCATTTTTGAGCATACGCTTGATTTTATCGCTCATGGTTTCTGTGCTGGTATTGCTGAAATGGACATGAACCTTGTAGGTCGTCTTGCCGATTTTCTTTACCATCGCTGGCGTGTTTTCCGGCGCTCTGGCCGCAGCAGCGGCGTCTGCCATCTGCATAGTACGGGGTTCTTTGTTCATAGCGCTCCTTTCTCCGAACGGGTCTGTGCCGCCCGGTAAAAAATCAATCGTGCTTACTGTTTACAATGTCTTTTGCTGCCTGTCGGGTGACACCGGCATTTTCTTCCCGGAAATTCTTCCCGTCAAAGAGGATCGGCGCACACCGTTCCAAAATACGGTCATAGATACGGGCGTGGGCCAGATCAGGCGGATTTTTCAGCTCGGACAGTTTCAAGTTTGTTGTGATAATCATGGGTCTTCGGCTGCGATAGCGGCTGTCGATGACGAAAAACATCTGCTCCATAGCATATTCGGTACTGCGCTCTACACCCAGATCGTCAATGATAAGCAGGTCATATTCGTCAAAGCTGGCAATAAACTCTGACCTGTCCTCAGAGAACATCCCTGTCAGGCGGTTCAGAATGGTGGGGAAGTTCGTCATCAGCACCGGCACATCCTGGTCAAGTAGAGCGTTGGCAATACATCCGGCGAAAAAAGACTTGCCGGTTCCCACATCTCCAAACAGTAAAAGCCCGATATTGCTCTTATATGCCTCTTTCCAGTTCTCCACATAGGCATGAGCCTTGTCCATCAATGGGTTTTGCCTGTTATCATTGGAAAATGTGTAGTCGTACAGATAACGGTCTTGCAGGCCCTGTGCCTTTCGGCGTTTGATACGCTCCATGCGGCGCTGCCGTTCTTCAGCAGCCTTGCGCTGCTCCTCAGCCTCCCGCTGGCACTGGCAGATGCAGTGCGGCATAAAGTAGCCGGATTTCCCGAAGCATGGCACAACGGTCTGCCTCTGGCCGCCGCATTTCTTACAGTGAATGAGCCCGTCTGACGGGTCTATATACTCGTCCTCAGCCAATTCCACACCGGCAGCTGCCTTGTCGATGAATGCCCGGATTTCTGCGGTAATCTCAATCATACAGTTTCATCCTCCTTTACGCTGTAATCCCGGTTGCGTGAGGGTGTGACCGTTTTTTTAGCGTCCTCACCGGCCCAACGCCGGATGGTCGCTGCATGGCTCTGATAACGCTTGCCAGTAGAAGCCATGTACTCGGACAGCTTTTCGATGTACTGTTCCCATACAGCAGGAAAGCTGACCTGCAAGTCTGCCAGTTCTTCATCCGTCAGGAAAACATTCTGGTAACGGCCATAGGTGTGGGAAGGGTGCCCCGTTTCAGGGCGTACCTTCTCTATCTCTCTCTTTATCTCTATCTCTTTCTCTAACTCTATCTCTATCTCTGGTGGACGAATGTCGGACAAATGTCCGCCACTTGTCCGGAGCGCAGAAAGAGCCTTATTTTGAAGCCTTGCAGCCCGCTTTCGCTCGGCCTCGGTAGAGGACTGGCCTATTAAAAGTTCGATGTTGCTCATGTAGAATGTGCCGCTGTCCAGCACTTCCACAAGACCCAGCTTCAAAAAGATCTGCAAGGCTCTCTCCACAGTGCCGATCTGCTGGCGGGTAATGGTAGCGATCATCTGCGCTGTGTAAGGGATGTCCTCGTCAAGCTGGAGCCGCCCGCCATGTTTCAGCGATTTCAGGTACAGCTTGAGCAGAATGTTGGAATACAGCACACCGTCCTGCATACTTTCCAGCAGCACGATGGAATCATCATCAAAATAGTTTTCTTTGAGTTTCAGGTAATAATATTTTCGATTGTCTGACATAGGGTTCCTCCTTAGGGGTTCTTTTGGGATTCTGTACGCATTTTAAGGCTATTTTAGGGGTCAGAGGATAAATCTATCAGACTGCCTTTGACACCCTCAAAAAAAGCCTTGATTTACAAGGGTTTTTCAGCCCCTAAAGCGTGACATTTCTCCCGTTGTTTCCGCTTGCGCTTTGCGGCGTTAATCCGCTTCATGCGTGCGGCACATTCCGGGCAGTATTTAGCCCGGTTAGAACCGGGGGTAAACAGCGCCCCGCATACGGCGCATTTCTTAGCATTCAGCCGGTGGAACAGCGCCGTTTCCAGTTCCTTATCCTGCGGCAATACCGCCGCCCGAAACCACCTGCACAACAGGGAGTAGGAAATGGACTGGACACAGATACATTCCTCCCCATCGTCCAGGGCGATACAGTTTCCGGCAATGTAGTTGCAGCACTCATGCACCAGTTTCCGCGCTCTGCGGTACTGGCGGTAATCCATGACAGGGATAGGTTCAGTCTTGTTGTTCTTCATAAATGATTTCTTTCATAAAGCAGGTAACCTCCTTGAATGAATTTATTGTTAAATATTCGTGCAAAGTATTGTTTTCTTCGTGCAAATGGCATATACTATAATTGCCAGCAGAAAGGGGTTGATCGTATGGCTGGAAATACCACAAACATCAGTATCCGCATGGACGCAGATTTGAAAGCGCAGGCGGACGCACTGTTTACGGAACTTGGCATGAACCTGACTACGGCGTTTAACATCTTTGTGCGCCAGTCGCTTCGTGAAGGCGGCATTCCCTTTGAAGTAAGGCTGGAACAGCCGAACAAAGAAACGGTTGCTGCCATGCTGGAAGCGGAAAGGATTGCAAAAGACCCGTCTGTAAAGGGCTACAATGACCTTGACGAGTTATTTGCTGACCTGAAAAGATGAAAGAAACCAAATATACCGTCAAGTACACGACCAGTTTCAAAAAGGACTACAAACGAGCCATCAAGCGTGGCTTGAAGATTGAGCTGCTGGAGCAGGTCGTAGCATTGCTGGCAATGGGCGAACCGCTGCCGGATAAGAACCGTGACCATGACCTGTCCGGCGATTGGGCAGGTCATCGGGAATGTCATATTCTCCCGGACTGGCTGCTTGTCTATCGCATAGAGGATGATGTTCTGGTGCTGACGCTGGCCCGCACCGGCACACACAGCGACTTGTTCGGCAAATAAACAGTCTGCCGCCGTATGGGGAAACCTGTACGACGGTTTTTCTGTATGCAAAAGTATGTCGTGAAACGCGACGCACTTGACAGGGGTACGCCAAAACGCGGTAGCCTTTACCGCTCCGGCCCACGGTCGTGAGACTTGTCCCTTTCCTGTCGGGACAGCTGCTCGGCGGTTTTGCGGAGCCGTTCCACTGCTTTCAACTCCTCCCGCATGGATTTCATGGCAAGCGTGTCCGTCTGCTTTCCGGCGGCCAGCTGGTCGATTTCCCGCTGCCATGCCTTCGGGGTGATCCCCTCGCCGCTGTCTTTCAGTTCTTTCAGATACCGGGCTGCTGCATCATACAGGATCAGTTCCCGGCTGTGGCGCTGCTCAAACTGTTCCCGTTTTTCCGGTTTTACTTTGGCAAGCTGCTTGTGGATGGACTTGTACTGGTTGTACTGTTCCCACATCTCCCCGCGTTCGGTAAGAATGGCGATCCGGCGCTCAGCCTTGACGATCTTTCCCCGCAGGTCATAGTAACAGCTGTTCATATCAGCGATTTTTTCATGAAGCTGCTGCATAGACTGGATGCCGTTTACCTGCAAAAAGCTGAATAGTGCAGCGCTTTCCTGCAAAGCCCGGATTTTGCCGGTGCGGGTGCGGGGAGCGTTCAACTGCTGTTGGGCTTCCCACAAGGCGGTCAAGCTGCTTTGCTGCGTTTGTGGTTTTTCCGCTTCCGCTTTCGACCAGCGATAAAGACGGGTAATGCGAGCTTTGATTTCTTTCAGCAGCTTGTTGTCGGCGACGATCTGTCGGTTTACTTCCCCCTTGTCGGTGCGGATACCGCGCTTTTCCATTTGGCTGGCAGCTGGCCCCAGATGGACAGAGGGAATTTTATCAATGCCCTGCCGCTTGTAGCTGCGGTGGTCAATACGCTCCGGTCTACCGGCAGATTCCAGTGCCCGGTTGGTGTAGGCTGCCCACGCTGCCCGCCAAATCTCCACATTTCCTTTATCGTTCCAGTCGGTCGTATCCTCCCGATGATTTTTCCAGCCGCCTTTCCCATCCGGGATACGCTGTCCATTCTCGTCCAGATCGTATGCCTTGCGGCACTTTGCGCCCCACTGTCCATTTTCTTTCAACGGCCGGAGCGTCAGCATGATATGGACATGAGGGTTGCCGGTTCCCTTGTCATGGATAGCAAAGTCGGCGCACATTCCTTTGTCTACAAAGTTGTCCTTCACATAGGCACGCACAAGGGCAAGCTGTTGTTCGCCGGACAGTTCACGGGGTAAAGCTGCCTCAATCTCGCGGGCAAGCTGGCTGTCTCTTGCTTTCTCGATTTGCTCCACGCTGTTCCAGAGGATAGAACGGTCTGCAAATTCCGGCGGGGCGTGGGCAGGCAGCATGATCTCCGCATGGACAATGCCGCCTTTCCGGGTGTAGTCGTGGATCATTCCGTCCCATTCATTTGTCAGCTTGGTTCCACTGCGGTAAGCAGCTGCGGCAACGGCTGAACGGCCTGCGCTGCGCTTGATGATACTGACGGGGATATGACAGAAATCTATGGGGAACACCTCCTTTCAGTGAGGGGATAACAGGCTCTGTGGAGCCGGACAAACGCAAAGCGGGTGTTTGGCTGCGCAGAGCACACAAGGGGTTTGGGGAGCGTAGCTTCCCATCGCGGACGAAGTACGCAACGCCCCCGGCAGGGCGCACAGCACCGGCAACGGTGTATAAGTGCGCCCTTGTAAACAAGGGACTTATGGCATATCCCCGGATTTTGGCAGGTTTGCAGTCAATTCCGCAGCCCCCGGAAGATAGGACAGGGCAATCAGAAATGCTTTGACCTCTGCGCCGGAAAGGCTGGAAGCCAGCGGGAAAATCCCCTCCAAAATGGCTCCGCGCTCAATCAGGCGGCGGGTGCGAACCCTGCGTTCTTCGTTTCGTTGCTTGTTCTCCAAAATCTTCTTGCGGTTTTCAAGCTGCCGGATCTCCTTCAGGACTTCCTGCCGTTCTTCTTTTGGGGGTTGGGCTGTAATTTTTTCGTTCATGTCATGCACCTCTTTTCTTTGGAAACGCTTATAGATTGACCGTCCATTTCTGACGCGCAAAGTACCGGCGCAGCCTCCGCAGTGCAGCGTGGATGGATTTTCCCGCCTGTGATGGTGTGATACCCTCCATTGCGGCAATATCTTTCACTTTCATACCCAGCATATAGCGGGCGTGGACACGGCGAGCCTGCATAGGCGGCAGGGAAGAAATGGCTTCATACAATCGCCGTATCAGTTCTTCGTATTCGGCTAATTCTTCTTTTTCTATCAGATGATCCTCCGGCGATGGCTGCGCCCAGCCGATTGCAGCATTTTCGATTCCATCGTTACAATCGAGGGAGTAAAACGCCTTATACCGGAACATCTTGCGTTCTCTGGCGGCCTCGGCTCTCTTATCCAGAAGAAACGCTTCGACGATCTCATCGGACACCTCCACAAAAATGTCCTCTTTGCAAAATGGATAATATTGTTTGAGATTGATGGTCTGCATAGGCACGCCCTCACTCTGTTTGAAAAAGGTCATCATAGCAGCGGCGCATATTCCGCAGACCCCGACGGATGGAAACGCTGACCTTGCTGCTGTGGACGCCCTCTCTCCGGGAGATTTCCGGCTGCTTGATACCGGCAATGTAGTAGGCGTGAACACGGCGGGCCTGTGTCGGAGTGGCATGAGCCAGAGCCACCGGCAGAGCTGCTATCAGGTGCAGGCGGGTGGTCATTTCTTCTCGTTCCAGCAAAATATCTTCCGGCGATCTGCTGTGTTCCAGTGCGTAATTTTCCAGCCAGCTGTATGCCTCCAGAGAGTAGTAGGCGCGGTGGTAGACTTTCCGACGCTCATAGTTCTCCATCTCCCGCTGGGCCTGATACATCGCTGCCCATACCTCGTCCGTAACATCCACAAACTCGTCATGCCGGTAGTGGGGATACATCCACCGCAGATTGATTGTTTTCATAGGCTTACCTCCTGAAAATCGGAGAGGCGGGCAGCTCGTCCGCTGTCCGCCCCTCGCTGAGATAAGGGAAATGATCCCTTTCACTTGGTAGCCAGAAAACAGGTCATTCGTTAAGCCTGCTCTCAAAGAAATTTATAAATTTTTTTCTGACCGCCTCCACACTTTGATACACAGCCACTTTGGAGCAGCCGCACAGCACACCGATCTCTGCAAGGCTCAGCCCGTCAAGCGCATAGAGCAGGAACCGGCGGCGCTGGGCCTCGGTACAGGTGTCCAGAACTGCCATCAGCTCATGTAGCGTTTCCATGCGGCAAAGGTATTCTTCCGGCGTTTCGCCGTAGGCTCCTACACCCTCGGTGGTAATGATGTACTCGTCAAACTCCCGGCCATCCCAATGCCGCCGCTGTTCATGGAACAGGTTCTCCGTTTTGTGATCTGCCCGATCAAGAAATTCATAGACTTCCAGCGTGACCTCCACGGCCACAGCTTGTCCGTTATAATTGATGGTAACTTCCATCTGTCCTTCCTCCATTCAGACTTTTTTGGGAAAATCTGAATGGGGTGGTGGGGCGCGGCACCGGGGATAAAGTTCGGGCCATGCTGACCCGATGTTCCGGCTCCATAGGGACAAAAAAGCGCCCGGACGGCATAAAGCCATACGAGCGTCATGGAATATATTTTGCTGTTTAATTACATGGTATAGTGCATACTTCTGACCGCATTGCTCCGCTGCTGGGAACAGGCTTTTTTTAGCTGGTGCAGGTCATGGGTACTGTGAAAAAAGGCAAACATAGACACGGCGGCATCCTCCTATGTGCCGCCGTGGATTTACACGGTGTTAGGTCGTCGTTGGTTTAGGATAAACGAAAAGAAACGGCGGCTCTGAAATCAAAGCCACCGCTTCATAGGCGCGTGGAAATGTGTCTGCTTTACGACGGCTTTTTTTCTTTTGCCGTCGTCCGGCAGAATGTTACTCCATATTCAATTCAATGCTTCCAGTGAAATTTTCACATTCAATGCCGATATAGTTTCCACCTTCAGGGAGTGTAATTGTATCACTATATGTTCCGGTTGTTTCAAGCAAAGTGACTTCTTCATCAGCTCCAGAAATCCAAAATACTTTTGCAGTTCCATCCGTAACCTCCAGCGCGCAGTCAATAGACAGATCCTTACCCGCTTCACGCTTTATGGAAGTTCCGCCGAACAAATACTCTGTATCTGAAAAATCCTCATAGTTGGCTGTATAGCTTCCTGTATAATCATCAATTCCTTTTTCTTTCGTACCTTGTAAGGATGAATTTCCGGTAAGTGCTATGGAACCAGCAGACTGAACAATATTGTTATACTGATCGAGAACTTCATCTTTTGTACAACCGGAAAGCACAGAAGCGCCCAACAGTATCAAGCATAATGATAGAACTATTTTCTTCACAGGTATCACCTTCCTTTCCTGCGTACAGCACGCTTTCCTTTTCCCTTGGAATTTGCCTGTTTACGGGATTTTATTTCTTTTTTGTTACTGGACATCAGTAACAACAGCACCGCCCAGAGAACCATGATGCCAACCCCAATGACTGCCAGCAAAGGATTCGGGGCTGTGGTTGTTCCGGCATATCCACTCATGTCAAAGCCCACTAAAATCAGCGCAGCAGAAAACGGATAGATGCTGGCAAGGATACCGCCTTTGAAGAACAGCATGCTATATCCAAGGAAAAACGCCAGAATGGAACCTCCCAGATATGCCCCTCGGATCTGCCCAAAAATCAAGATCAGCGGCATACAGACCAAATAGGTCGTCAGAGCTGCCAACACGATCTGTGTACCTCCATGAAAAAACACTTCCACTGTCAGTCCCGATAATCCAACCGTCAATCCAGTAATCAAGGTAACGCCAACGCTGTATATTCCCAGCAGGACTGCAAAAATCCCGACCCAAAAGAGCTTAGCTCCCAGCATTTTCGGCATGGAAACAGGAATTGTCATGATGTTTTTCAGCGTATCATGGGTGGATTCTCTGTCAATCAGCCAGCTGCCAATCATCACCAGTGAAATCGGAAAAAACATCTGCGTATTGCCCCAGACAACATTCTCAAACAGAGTGGAAAAATCATAGTTTGGATTTCGGTACTCCGCCTCCACAATCAGCTGGCTCCCATATTGCACCAACGGACAGAGTGCAAGCGCCACCAGCCCCACCCAAAGTATTTGGCACCGGCGTAGCTTGAGCAATTCTGCTTTTAATAAATTCCACATAATTACACCCCCTTAGATTTCCTGGCGCCGGTAAACCAACGCAATCAGCGCAAGAAATACAACGGCTTCCCCAACAATCACACCGAACACCTGAACACCATTCAGAAAATACGGACTGATCCGTTCCAACAAGTCTGCCAATTCCGCACTGGTCTGGCTTTGGTCATAAAATTGGAAGGTCCAGCGGAAAGCCAGCGGTCCCGGAAACAGGGTTCCGATATTCAAACCAAAAGGCTGTGTGAGGAACGCATCGCTCATCGAAAGGATATAATTTGCAGTCGTATAGAAAAAGGTAATCACGACCGACACGATATAGTTTTTATTAAGAAGAACAACGAGCAGGATACATGGAAGTGCGCCTACCCACATAATCAGCCCTTCTTCTATCCCAACGCCAAACAAGGTCCAAAACCCAACCGGCTCCCAGCCCTGAAACAGCAAAACCGCAAGATTTACCAATCCTCCAACTGCCATAAAGCCAACGGCAAACAATAGCAAAACCAGCATCTTGGACAGCACCAACTTGGTTCTGTTTATCGGTATGGTAACAAGGTTTTTTAGTGTGTCATTGTCCAGCTCCTCAAACAGCAGATTGGAAGCCAGTATCACAAGGAGCGGCATCAAAAGCAAATAAGCACTGAGCTGGAACAGGCTGGACATCACTCCATTTACAGCATCCACATCAGTGTTTACATCTGCCAGAAAGAAAGCATAAGCCAATGGCATGAAAACAGAAAGCAGCAGAGAAATAAATACCAAGGGCTTCCGTTTTAATTTCAAAAATTCGCATTTGATTAGTTTAAGCAATTCCTTCGCCCCCTGTCACACGCTTGAAGTAATCTTCAAGACTTTCTTCACAGGTATGCGCCTCCGATACCTCCAATCCGTTTTCTACAAAGGCAGTTACAATTTTCCCCACAGGCAGATCAAGGTTGTGCAGGCGCAGATTGTGGTCGTCCTGTATGGAAAAATGGTTTTCATGGAAATTGCGTTCCAAAATTCTTGCCGCCTGTGCAGTATCAGAGAGTGTAAACCGGATATGCTTACTGCTTTTTTGCTCCAGTTCAGCAAGGCTTTCTTCTTCCAGCAATGCGCCGTGGTCGATAATTCCAATATCGTCAGCCAGCAAGGAAATCTCCGAAAGAATGTGACTGGAAATCAAAATGGTTTTTCCTCTTGCGTCGCAAAGCTCCCGAATAAAGGAGCGTACTTCTGCAATACCGATAGGATCGAGACCGTTGATCGGCTCATCCAAAATTAAAAGTTCTGGATCGTGCATAACGGCAAGGGCGATGGCAAGCCGCTGCTTCATACCAAGAGAATACTGTGAAAAGAGCTTTTTATCTTTGTAAGGCAGTCCTACCAGATCCAGAGCATCTTTGATGGCATGATTGTTTGGTACGCCCCGCAGGGTAGCAAAGATACGCAGGTTCTCTGTGCCGGTCAGATTGGGATAAAAGCCGGGAGACTCAATCAAGCTACCAATACGGGGCAGCAATTTCTTTTCATTCCCCTGCAAGGGTTTCCCCCAGATTTTGACCTCCCCGGAAGTCGGCTTCGTTAAGCCCAACAGCATTTTCATGGTAGTGGTTTTTCCGGCTCCGTTTCTGCCCAGCAGACCATAAATTCTCCCACGCTTCACATGGATATTTAAGTCAGCCACACTCTTTTGTGAGCCATATTGCTTCGTCAGATTTTTTGTTTCAATGATGTAATTTGTATCCATATTCAAAACCTCCTGTTCTGTAAGGTATTCTATCACGCCAACCTTGCATTAACCTTGCCGCAACCTTGCATTAACCTTGCAATTTGAAATCCGGCAAAAATGACAAAGGTTCCCGCCATAAAGACGGGAACCCGCTTAAATCTCCAAAGGAAAAAGCAACATAAATTCAGTTCCTTCTCCCGGAAAGCTTTCAACTGTTATGCTTCCACCCATCTTTTCTACAAGCTGATGGACAATAGAAAGACCAAGTCCGCTTCCTTTTTCGGAGCGTCCTTTATCACACTTATAAAGCCGTTCAAATATGTGTTTCAAATCGTCTTTCTCAATTCCTACTCCATTATCCGCCAGCAGCAGCTCCATGTTATTTTCCTTCTTTGACAGGACAATTTTGATTTTGTCTGCATGGCTGTGAGCGATTACATTTTGAATGAGATTGTTGACGATCCTCATATAGCTGTCCATATCCAATCTTACCCGGACAGGCTGTTCGGGAATATCAATGTCATAATCAACCTGTTTATCCTCAAAAATCGGTATCCAGTCAATCAGGATATTTCTTGTCAGCTCTGCGGCCTCAACGCTCTGGATTTCCAAAGCAAACTCATTGGAATTTAACTTGAACCAGTCAAAGAGCACATCAATATATTCTTTCAGATCATGGGCTTTCCGTCGGGCGGTTTCAATATAATCATCCCGGTCTTTTCCTGTGACCAGTCCTTTGTGTGCAGCGTCAAGATACCCAATCAGAGTGGTAAGGGGTGTCCGAACATCATGGGAAAGGCTCGTCATAAGCTGGCGGTTGGTTTCTTCTGTCTGCCGTACAGTTGAAAGTCTGCTTTCATAGGACACAACAATCTCATTGATTTCATAGGCAAGAGGTGCTGTCAATTCATTTGTTGCAGACAGAATACGCCGGTTGCCATTTCCGTTTTTCACATCAACCAGCACATCGGTCATTTCTGCGATTTGTTTTTTTACGCGCCGAACGAGAACGATGGAAGTCAGCACAGCCACAACAGCAATCACAATGGACAAGAAAACGATGATTTCCATATTGGCTATACCTCCTTATTAAAGCGGTAGCCAATCCCTTTGACCGTTTGGATATACTTTGGGCTTGAAGGATTGACTTCTAATTTTTTACGAAGCCGGCTGATAATCGCCATAATGTTACTGTCATCATAGAAATATTCTTCGCCCCAAACTTCCTCATAAATCTGCTGTTTTGTCAAAATTTTTCCTTGATGCTTTGCGCAGTACAGGAGCAGATCAAATTCCTTTGGTGGAAGTTCAAAAGTGCCATTTTCCGTCGTAACAGAACGATTTTCAAGGTCAATTTGCAATCCATCAAAATCCAGTTTTTGCACAGCTCCGGCTTGATGATTAAAGCGGGTGTAGCGGCGAATGAGGGACGCAATACGGGCAATCAGTTCGTCCATATCAAACGGTTTTGTCAGATAATCGTCCGCCCCGGCCCGTAAGCCCCGCACTTTAGAAATGCTGTCATTTTTGGATGTAAACATCAAAATCGGCAGGCTGTTCTCTTTGCGGATTTCTTCCAGCGTTTCAAAGCCATCCATACCGGGCATCATCACATCCAGCACCACAAGCTGATACTCCTGCTCTTTTAATTTCTGCAAGCCCTCTTTTCCGGTATTACAAAAATCGGCTTCTATATGTTCCGATTGTACGCTGCGTTTAATCAAAGCGCACAGTTCTCTGTCATCATCTATAATCAAAATTTTATTCATGGCGTAGTTCCTTTCCTTGTTTTGTCCGGCCATCAAGCGGCTTCTCCGCAGTTTTAGGGAGCAGCCAAACACCGGCCATTTTCACAGCGCCGGGGATACGCCCACCGGCACAATAATAATTTACCCTACGAGGTGTCACGCCCCATTTCTCGGCGGCCTCTTTCAATGTCATATAGTCCATTTCGCACCTCCACAGAGTACATTATAGTTCTCTTTCTCGAACAATGCAAGAAACGGAATGTGAATTATAAACTTCAACCAACCTGCATATAGCAACATTCCACAGGCAAAGTATGAATTATACAATGTAACTGGGTGATGTTATATGGCGAAAGTTGAAGATTGTCCCGGTTTTGAAACCTTCGGCGCAGATGTCAAAGCCGCACGAGAGGCAAAGCGTCTGGCACGAAAAACATTGGCAGAAATGGTTGGGATTGAATGGCGGTATCTTGCCAACATTGAGAATCAAGGTGCGATTCCGAGCCTGCCTGTGATGATCCAGTTGATTAAGGTCTGCGGACTTCCCGTGGAACGGTATTTTAACCCGGAGATCATGCGGGAAGAAAGCGAACAGCGGCAACGAGTCAGCCACAAGCTGAAGCTTTGCCCTGAAGAATACCTGCCGATTATCGAAGGTGCCATAGACGGGGCGCTCAAAATGGAACAGACTGCGAAGCAGAAGGAGGACGCATAATCGCGGCCTCCTTCTGGCGTTTCTATATCAAGTTTCCCGGCACTTTTCCCAAAGTTCCCGGCACCTCTGCTGGATTTCTCCGGTTTCTGTCACAGTCAGATCGCGGTCATTTCCGGTAATCTTATCTTCCAGAAAGTTGGCGTATGTATCCAGCAAGGCGTTTCGCAAATCCTCCGGAGTTTTCTGTATTTCGGCGCTGTACCAGTCATTCCGGTGAGGTTCCCATGCCATCAATGTATAACCGTGGCTGGTCTGCACCACCTCATACAGAGGATCATCATCCAGATATGCCTGAAACACTTTCAAAACCTTTTCAAAGGTCAGCATTTCCCGCACCTCCCATTCAGCTGCAAATCAGTTCCCTGATTAAAATTTCCTCAATCTGTGCCGTTAATGTGTTCATCAGTCCTACCCAGCGCATAGGATCACAGGCTTTCAGTTCCTCAGTGACACCCGCAGCCTCCATCATGTGAGGCAACATGGTGTCCACGCGCTCCTGCGCTGTCCAATCAATCTCTAACAGGTGCGGATACAGTTTCTCGCTCATCAGCAGTTGGTTGTAGAGAATAGGACGGTGTTCCTTCAGGTAGGACTTTCGCATCCTGCCGTACTTGCCGATAGAAGTTTCCGGCTGTTCAGAAAGTTTTAGGTTGGGTATATCATAATCTCCACAACGAATGTAAGTCAACTTACTCATATTCATGCTCCTTTGCTCCGTGATGATTAGACTGCTGCGCTGGCTGCTATGCTGCCTTTGCGCGGTTCTTCTTTTGGTAGCTGCCCGATAGTAGAAAAAACACCTTTTTTCATATCCTCAGCCCGGATCAGGGCTTTCTTAGCGTCCATTTCCGCTTTTTTCTTCGCCTTGATTTTGTCCTCATACCGTTTCTGTGCGCCGCTGGCTTTCCGCTTCAAATAGTTCTGATGGAGCCTGTCCTTGCGTTCTTCTCTTTTCCGCAATTCTTCCTGTTCCTCTGGGGTTAAAGGAACCGGCTGTAAGGATGGTGGAATATAGCGTCCTAAAAAATTAAAGTAGATTTCAATTTCCTGCGTGGTATCCTGACTGCCTTTTCGGGAGCGTTCATGGACAAGGATTTTCTCTACAAACTCGTTGAGCATGGTATTTGTCAGCGTGTCAAAATTCTCGTACTTATCAATCAGGGCTATAAATTTCTCTGCTGATTTCTGGCTCTGCTCATAGCCGGTAACAGCCTTTTCCAACTCCGCAATTTCAATCTCAAGTGCGTCCTGCTCTTTGGCATACTGTGCATCAAGCGCCTTATATCGTGTATCCGGCAGCTTGCCGAGGGCGTTATCCTCATAGATTTTGCAAATCAGTTTTTCCAGTTCTCCGGCTCTCTTTTGGGCAGTAGCCAGATGCCTGCGCTTTTTCGATATATCGGCACTCTGTTGAGCAACCTGCGTCTCCTGAACAGTGTGAATAAATTCCGTCCGGTCATTTCTCGAATATTCAGCGATAGCCCGGAGTGTGTCGGAAACCAATGTCAGAACAGCACTCTCATTGATACGGTGTTGTGTAAGGCATAGTGTCCCACACGGAACTTTGGTATAATTGGAACAGGTATATTGAGAAATCCGCTTGCCATTGTTGGTGCGGTGGACATACATCTTGCCGCCACAATCGGCACAATAGAGTAAGCCTGTGAGGGGAGCTGCTTCGCCCCAGCCGTTTGGATAACGCCGTACATTGCTGCGGATTTTCTGCACCAGATCAAAGGTCTGCTGGTCGATAATGGCTTCATGGGTATTCTCAAAGATCGTCCACTCGTCCTCAGAAACATAGTGGCTTTTCTTGTCCTTAAAGTGCTTGCGGGTCTTGAAATTGATGGTGTGCCCCAAATACTCTCGTTTTTTCAAAATGTTCACGATGGTAGATGATCCCCATCCATAGGGGTCTTTGACCGGCTTTGAACGGTTCACACCCTCGTTGAAGCGGGCAAGGTGTACGACGGGAATTTCAATCCGATCTGCGGATAATTTGCAGGCAATCTGATAAGGCCCATATCCCTCCAGCGTGAGGGAGAAGATACGGCGTACCACTTCGGCGGCTTCCTCATCTACCAGCCAATGCTCCCGTTTTTCGTCCCATAAGTAGCCGTAAATCACAGTGCCGGTCAGGTGCTTGCCGCTCATACCTTTTGCCTTAAACACAGAACGGATTTTCCTGCTGGTATCACGGGCGTAAAATTCATTCATGATGTTGCGGAATGGGGTAAAATCGTCATCGCCTTTCAGACTGTCCACACCGTCGTTGATGGCGATCAGACGAACACCGCGTTGCCGCAAAACCTCCATGACCTGACCGACCTTCAGATAGTCGCGCCCCAACCGGCTCATGTCCTTGATGACGATTGCCTCTACACGCCCTGCCTCCACTTCCTCCATCATCGCCAAAAATCCGGGGCGGTCAAAACGGGTGCCTGAGATACCATCATCTGTAAAGTGCGTAGGGTTTGGCAGCCCATTCCGGCGGGCAAAATCCTCTAACATCTGTTTTTGGTTGGATATGGAATTGCTCTCGCCCTGTAACTCGTCGTCCCGGCTCAGGCGCTCGTACAGTGGGGTAATTTTTTCATTTCTCATGGCTGTACCTCCTGAAACAAAAATGCTCTAAGTGATTGCTTCACTAACCATGACAAAATCATGATTAAGAAGTCACTTAGAGCATATATCACCAGCGGCCAGCTTATATTTCTTATACTGGCGCACCGCAAAGTGGTTTGGCTTCTCGGCTTCCAATGCGTCAAACATCAGGTCTACGGGGTTTTTGAACTCCTCGTCATCCTCCCGGACTTCCATGGCGTTGATGAACTCAATGAGGGTGGAGAAGTTCTGCTCCTCCACCGGAGCCTCATAGTGGATATAGCCAATAAGCGCGCAGTACAACAGCGTTTCTGCTTTTACCCAAAAATCGTCTCCGGCCTTGCCTTCGCCTTTGGTATTGGCGATCAGCGTTGTGACCAGCTTCAAGATGTCCTTTTCGCTATGGATATAGGCGAAAGGGTTATAGTGCATTGATTTTCGGAAGTTGATGGTATTTAGGACCTTGATGCGGTATGGCTCATAAATGACCTTGCCGTGCTTATCCTTCATGGGCTTTCCGTCCTTTCCCAGTTTGGGTGCGCCCCTTTGGAGCATTTTCCCGCACTCCACCAAAATGGTTCCCTTCGGGTCTGTGACCACATAAGAACTGTGCATCTGCATCAAATATGAGGTAGGCACCCTGCGCCTTGCTGACTTTCATCAGTAGGTTTCAGGGAGCCGCCTCCCAAACCGGACGTACACCTCTCAGCGTATCCGGCTTTCCATGAATCACCTTGATTCTTTGGTTTCGTGTAAGAGTTCAAAGCAGTCAGGGCAGAGAGCCAGAGATTTTCTTCTTATTTTCAGCATTTTCTGCTCAAATATATCCCTGCCTTTCAGCGATTTCAGCGTTCTTACGTGGTGCATACATAAATAGTCTGCATGTTCCCCGCAAATCTCGCATACTCCGGCCTTTATGCGGTTTACTATCGTGTGCCTGCTGTCATATTTCCTATAACTCGGCATAACGTCTGCCACATTGTCATAGCCGTCGCTGTGCTTTCTGAATCCATCATGGTAAAATTCGCAGTATTTACGTCCCTTAGTTGTATCGTATGGGATTCTCAGTACTCCGTTTACCATGTGCCGCTTCTTAATAACACTGACATTCGTTCTGTGCTTTCCTGCCAGAGTTTTTAACATGCTGTACCGCACCATGTAGTAATACTTGTGCAATGCGCCTACGTTTTCTGCTATCCGATAGAAGTTATATAACCCTCGAATTTCGGAATTGAAAGTAGACACAATCTCTGCATCGCTGCGGTTCATCAGGTCTTTCCTTGGCATAGGCCGCCACATTTCTTTGCCTGTGTCATTGTTGCGTTTCACCTGTATCGCTCCCCGTTCCATCGCTTTTTTAATCCATTTTTCTTTCGGCATATACAGGAATACTTTTCCATACCACACCCGTTTCATGTCGCCGTTTTTACAACGCTTCATGTTCTTGGAATGGATTACTTTGAAATCGTACCCCAGATAGCGTACCGGCTTACTGGAATGGGTGACTTTCGTCTTTTCCTCGGACATTTCCAAATGCAGTTTTTCTTGGAGAAAGATTTTTACATCTTCCTTGATTTTTTCTGCGTCCTTTTTGGAGCCGATAACGCCAATTACAAAATCATCGGCGTAACGGTTGTACTGGATTTTCTTGAAGCCCTCCTCAAACGGATTGTAATAGTGCTGATCCATCTTCTTCCTTCTGGAATCCTTAAATTCTTTTACCAGTTCAGGAGTTGATTTTTCTGCGCCCATTAACGCTTTACGTGCCTTTCTGTATCTCCGGGACGCCCGCTCGTATTCTCTGGTCGTCCTTCTGCGTTCTGGCTCGCAATCATACTTTTCTTTGTATTCCTGCATATAGTTGTCCAGTTCGCTGAGGTAGATGTTTGCACATATCGGACTGATACCGCTGCCCTGCGGAACACCGGAGTAGGTGCAGTTGTACTGCCATTGTTCCATATATCCGGCTTTCAGGAACTTCCAGATTAGACCGATAAAAGCCTCGTCTGAAATCCTTTTCCGCAGTAATTCAACCAACACATGATGGTCGAAGTTATCAAAGCACGCCTTAATGTCTCCCTCGACAATCCATGTAACACCTGTGAAGTTTTTCTTCACTTGCGTAAGTGCCGTGTGACAGCTTCTTTTTGGTCTGAAACCGTGTGAATTGTTGCTGAATGTCGGCTCATAGATTGCTTCAAGAATCATTCTGACCACTTCCTGCACTAACTTATCATCAGTAGAAGTGATTCCCAACGGGCGAAGTTTCCCGTTCTTTTTAGGAATGTACTTTCTTTTTGCAGGCTTTGGCTGATATGTCCTGTTGCGTATGGATTCAATAATCCGGTTAATTCTCGGCAGGCTCATGTTGTCCAGCGTCTGCCCGTCTACCCCCTGCGTCATGCTCCCCTGCGATTTCGCAATGTTCGCATATGCAAGGAGATAGAACTCTGGATTGTATAGGTTGCGATATAATCTTTCATATTTGTTGTTACTTACACTTGCCTTTTCTTCAAGGCTTTTCAAGACATGAATCGGATTTCTCATAGTGTCTCACACACCATCCTTTCTGTTTTGAAAATGATTCACTGTTCCCCTTTGCCATGTAGACGGCTTTCCCGTCCGCAGACTACTATGGGAACTCTGTTGCCATGGTGAATATTCAGAACCCCGCATTTCAGCGTTTTCATAGCCTTTCGGCATTTCACTTTAGGCAATCCCCGTTTAGTACGGTATAAACAAGCGTTCCACGTTGTCGGTATGTGACGTTCGCCTTTTTCCACTTTCCCGTGGCTGAACCTGCTCCGAGTATCAGCAGCCGCATAGCCAAACAATGCGACTGTCAGGAACACTGACGAGTACAACCTCTCTACGTCAGGGGTACGCTCTTGGTCCCGATTTCAGGCTGTCATTCAAGCAGTCTAGCTTCCATCCTCATACGTGGATTTTCATTCCGTCACGCCGGCGCTTCTGAGGCTTCAGCGCCCCGTGTCCTCCGTCATGCTATGGTCGCCCTCCGGTTTCCCTTTTGGGGTAAGACGGGGAATGATAGGTTGCGGCACAATGCCGCTTGATACTTTTACCTACTACTTGCTCAAGGTAGGATTTATACCGCCCTTACGGGCGCACTCGGTTTGAGCCAGAAGCGGGTCTTACCGGAACCGGAGCCGCCGATCACCAGCACATTTTTGTTTCTGGCGGTCTTTGGGTCCTTGGGTCGGCTGTTCATGGTCAGGCTTTCGGTTTTTGTGAGAATGACATTGTTCTGGAACACCGGGTCGATGTAGGGAGCAATATCCTCACGGGTCCCCCAACGGGCAGAGCCATACTCCATACCGTGACGGTACTTCTTGGCGTTTTTACTTTTGAGGTACACCGCCAGACGCAGGCCAGCACCGCAGCACAGCCCCACCAGCAGATCCAACGGGTGCAGGCTGGGCCAGAAGCTTTGCAGCGCCCCAGGCAGGACAGCAAACAGAGAAAGGAATTTCTCTGAAGCATTTGCCCCCTGAGCCAATCGCCATGCCTCCCCGAAGTTGGTAGCAAACAGCCCCATCAGGAGATAGGGCAGGTTCAGCAAAACGAGCTTTTTGGTGTCAAACTGCTTTTTCATCGTTCCAGCTCCTTTCGCTTGGTGCGGTCCACCACGGCATTTTTGACCATCTCTTTGAACTGACTGAGTTTTGCCAGCACAGACGGGCGTTCCGTTTTCTCGGCCTTCTTGACCTTTTTGCTGGTGTACTCGGTAAATGCAGCGGTCAGCGCATCGGCGTCACGGCCTTTGAAAAAGATCAGGTACTTGGGTGGGGAGCTGCTGCGGTCTTTCTTCACCGCATAATCCACACCATATTTCCGGGCGATCTTCTCAAATTCCTTGATGGAAGGGTCTGTGATCTCGATATTGGAGATCCCCTGATTCTGACCAATGAGCTGCTTGACGGTCTGTTTTCCGTGGGGTGTCACAGGAGCATCACGGCTTCTTTTCTTTTGCAGCTTCTTTTCCTTGCAGTGGGCCATGTACTTGCTGATGGCGGCTTTGAGCAGCCGACCGGTGAACTTTGTTCCGCTGACAACCAGCGTTAAAGTCCTGTTTTCCACTTCTTCCTGCATTTTCATCGCCTCCTTTCCACAAAATGTGCAGGGGTGGTGCACTTCTTTCTAAGGCGGGACCACCAGCCGCCGGAGAAAATAGTGATTTATCATATCACCATCAGGATACTGTCTCGCAGTTCGGCAAAATACAGCTTGCCTTGCGGTGTTATCAGCGTATAAGAACCGGTATGTCCGTGATTGCAGTAGTCCTTTACACAAAACAGCCCTTCATTGGCTGGCTTTGCATAGGGCAGTACATTGCCGGACGCAGTGCGGTACACAAAACGCTTTTCCAGAAGAAATCGGACAAAGCGGCGTTCCGGTACATCAAGCTCTTTGGCAGTAGTTCTGAGATTGGTGCTATGCTCCAAATCAATGAACAGGTCATAGAAAGCGGCTTTACCCTCCAGCTGTGCGTTTGCTATGCGCAGAGATACATTCTCCTCTCGCTCAGCCAGAAGATCCGAGCAGAGCTTGAGCAGCGCCTCCGGTGAAGTAGCTACTTCCCATAGCTTTTCTTTTGTGAGATAGGCCCCATGCTTGCGAATGGTAGGAAGAACCTCGTCAAAGACCCATTGCTCAAATCGTTCTGCTGATGGCAATTTACTGTGGACAATCAAACGATACAGATTTCCTTCACTGATGAATTTAGCTTTCTGTTCACGCCCCAAATTATCGGTGAGGTGGTAAAACGCCACCCCATCTTCTCTGCAATGTGTCTTTAGGGCGTTTACTGTATCTTTGTATCCCAGCGATTTTGCAACATCAGCGCCGCAGAACAGGTATTTCCCATTTTCCTCGACTATTCGAATGCTTCCAAACTCTGGACTATTGAAAATTTCAATCTGATTCATGCTGTGCCTCCTTTGGTGTAATACAAAAGCGGCTGATTACCAGCCGCCTGCGTGCATATCGTGATTTACCAGTGAAGTGTAGTGGTTATTCATGGTGGTAGGAGCGTTGAACAGCACTGCAAGCAGGTACTGCTTGATGTTGCGTACCTGGGTGGTGTTCTTTTGCAGACAGTCCATGACAAACTCGATGTGAGAGCTGTCCAGCTTCAAAAAGCGGGAGCGTACAATCTCGTGAGGAAAGTCCGCGCCAGAGATCCGGGTGGTCTTTCGTTTGGCACAGACCGTTTCTACCAACAGCTCTACAATCTCATTCAGGTCATCCAGGTAGAGAGGATAACGCTGCTTCAGACAGTCATACTCGATATTCTCCAAAATCAATTCCCGATAATTTTCTATCTCTGTGACAGACATCGCATCCCTTCCTTTCCGTTCCGGCGGTATTGCCGCCGCTGTTTCCCGGAAGGGAATGGAATCGGTATTTGATCCATGAGTATTTTGTTTTTGGGTATTTGATTTCTTAGTATTTAATTGTGTTGGATTTTCCGGTAACGGATTTACCGCTGACGGGTTTACCGTTATCGGGTTTTCCGACGACGGCTTATCCAACATCGGTTCTCCCTCGATGGGACGCTCAAAAATGGTATACTCATTGGCTGCGAATTTACCAGAAGCATCAGTTGTCTGTCTGCGCCGAATGTATCCGGCTGTTTCAAGCTCATTGACAGCAGAGCGGATTGCATCTTTGCTTTCTCGATTGATATAGCTGAGTCCTGACAGCGTATAATCCCAGTCATCTGGCAGAGATAACATCTGCGACAAGAGACCCTTTGCCTTCAAAGAAAGCCGTTTATCCTTTAGATGGAAATTGCTCATAACCGTGTAATCGCCAGTGCGTTCTACACGAAAAACAGCCATTTACTTCACTCCTTTCATTTCTCAGGTATGAAAAAAGCCGCAATTCATAAGAGAATTGTGGCAGCGGTTAGGGTCTGTCTGTATCTTTTTTCTTGCGTCGGTAGGGGCGTTTTGGCATTGGTGGTTTATCAAACAGATCCCTTTCCTGAGAAAATGGTAAGGTTTGAAAAACACGGTCAATCTCGGTGGATTCCATATCACGCTGTGAGCGGCAATCTTCTTGAATAGCTTCTCGGATTTCTCTTACAGTACACATATTCATTCCTTTCCTTTCGTTGTATCGGTTATGAACGACGGTGTTTTTTAGGCTTGAAGTCGATGATATGCCCCTCAATAACATGAGCATATCTCTTAATTTTGATTTCTCGACGCTGCTGGCTTTGCAGAGCTGACTGATACCCGTCCTCTGTGAGAAAAAGCCTCATTTCGTCACCGGGTTCTCCATAAGCAGTAGGGCGCAAGACAGTAAACTCAATCATCCAGCAAGTGCTGTCCCAAAATCGCTCCACTGCAAGAATGTTGTGGCCTTTCAGCTCCCTTGCTGCAATATCTTTCATAGGCTCTCCCTTCATCGTTCCTGATCTCGTTGGCGTTTTTTCTGCCATTGTTCCAGCAGTTTAATAATGGTTTCCTGCATTTTGGCCGGTGTATAGCTTTTGGGGAAATACTTTCGCAAGGTATCGCTGCTCAAGGTCACTTTATCCAGATCACTCTTTTTTTCCTCTGACATGATGGCAAGCATCACATCTTCTGACAATTTCCCATCCTGGCTGAACTTTTTCATTCGCTGAGCCTGAGAGAGAGAAGGGGTAGCCTGCTCATAGTCCATTGTTTCCACCAGCATTTGCTGTTCGTCCGGTTTCAAAAAAGAGAGTTCGTAGGCTGGATTAAATGCGATTTTCTTTTCATCCACCATATCCAAAAGCTCTGGAATCAGCTCAGTCAAACGAACATATCGCATTACCTGGATACCGCTTCGTTCACCGGCTTCTTTTGCCACCTGGTCTCTGGCGCTCAACTTCTGTTCAACTTGAACAGAAGTCAGGTCTGTTCTTGCTCCTTGATGTTTAATGGCTTCCAGCTTCATTTTGTAGGCAAAGGCCCTTTCACTGGGGAGCAGATTTTCTCGCTGCAAATTGCTGTCAACCATAATAATTGTGGCAGCATCGTCATCCAAGTCGCGCACAATGACAGGCATGGTTTCTTTTCCGGCCAATTCGCTGGCTCTGCGGCGTCTGTGACCGGCTACCAGCTCATAACCGCCATCAGGCAGTGATCTGGCAATCGCAGGAACCAAAACTCCATACTTTTTGATACTGTCTGCGGTTTCTATCATTGCATCATCATCCTTGACCTTGAAGGGGTGATCCTTGAACGGATGCAGTTCAGATAGGGGAATTTCCTGAATTTTTTCCAGTTGCTCGTCTTGCCGACTTTCTTCAGTAGAAAACAGGTCATCTACTGAGGCCAGCTCTATTTTTTTCGCGCTGCTTTTCAAGTTTCAATACCTCCTTCGTCAGATTTTTGTAGCCCTCAGCCACTTTGCCATTAGGATCATGGGCATAAATGCTTTTTCCTTCAGCACTGATTTCTTTAGCCCTGACAGAATGAGGAATTTCTGATGTAAACACCTTGATCTTACTGCCATAGGTTTCGCGCAGGAGAGCGGAGATTTCTTTGGCAAAATTGGTTCGGCTGTCTACCATCGTCAGCAGAATCCCATCAATTTGCAGCTTGGGATTGATTTGTCTGCGAACCTTATTGATAGTTTGCAAAAGCTGCTCCAAACCTTTAGCGGGAAGATACTCTGCCTGGACGGGGATTATAACCCTATTAGCGGCAGCCAGTGCATTGACCGTAAGCATACCCAGGGAGGGCTGGCAATCAATAAGGATATGAGAGTATTGCCCCTTCAGCGTGTCCAGATATTGTCGCAGAATGGTTTCTCGGCTCATAGCGTTTACCAGAGATACCTCCATACCAGATAGCTGGATGTCCGCAGGCATCAGGTCTACGCCCTCAGGGTGGTGCAGGATACCCTCGCCGGGACGAATTGGTTCATCCATCAAAATACGGCCCATAGCGTCTGACAGTGTAAAGGGCAGCTTGTCAGGTTGGGGATTGCCCAAGCTGATGGTCAGGCTTCCCTGTGGGTCTCCGTCAATCAGAAGGACTTTCTTCCCAGACTGAGCCAGACCAATTCCAAGATTGGCACAAGTGGTTGTTTTGCCGACACCACCTTTTTGGTTGGCTATGGCAATAATCTGTGTATTCATGATTTCACCTCATTTCTTTCTAAGTTTAGATATGAAAAAAGTGCCTGCTCTACCTTTCCTGGGAAAGATAAAACAGGCACTTTTACTGGCTCAATACCTCTTGTAATGAGCCTCTATGTATGGTAGACTATGTCCACGAGACCATAAATATAATTAAGTCCCGACGGGAATTGAACTTTTGGCTAACGCTAAAATTCGCGCCTTTGCAAACAGAGTGCAAACAATAGGGGGCTAAAATCCTTTGTTTTTGCTTGATTTTGCTTGTACGAGGTTTACAGTGAATGTGGAGAAATGCCTTGATATAACTGCATTTTCTTTATCTCCGTTGATAGGGAATATATGCACTGGGTCCATCTCCTAAGCGGAAGGCCAGCGGTTCGAATCCGCTCAGGAACACTGGATACAGAGCCGAAAGCCTGGTTTTACTGGGTTTTCGGCTTTTTTGTTTTTGTCGAACGATTAGCATCTTTTTATCAGCCACATTCCCCGTGGTTCCTTATACTTAAATTATACAGGAAGCTATTTTGCAAGTCTTTTCGTGTACCGAACCATCATGTATATCACAAAAACTGCAATCACAATCTCTGTTACCGGCATAGAAAACCAAATAAAATCAGCCTTGGCCACCGTTGGCAGCAGCATAATCAGCGCTCCGCTAATCACCAGCCCGCGGCCGACGGAAACAACAAACGACGCAGCCGGCTTCATCAGGGATTGAAAATAATAAGTTGAAAATATATTAAGCGGGAGCAGCAGAAACGAAATACCATAACACCGCATGATGGAAGGAGCTATCTGCAGCACCGCTTCTGTCGGTTTCATAAAAATACGGACAAAGCCATTTGGAACCAGCACCACCAATGTTGTCCAGAAGATCCCAAAAAAGGCTACCGTACCCAAAGCATACTTCAGTGTTTCTTTCATACGCCCCCAGTGTTCTGCCCCGTAATTAATGGAAAAAATAGGCTGGGAAGCCTGCCCCACACTGTATGCGCAGCACTGGACAAACATACTGATATTCACGATCAGACCATAAACGGAAAGGGCGTCTGTTCCCAGATACCGGACAATTTGCCGGTTAAACAGCATTGTCATGATTCCCACTGCCAAGTCAACAAAAAATGTTGAAAATCCTGTTGTCAAGATGCCCTTTACTTTAATAAATAAATAGTGAATACTCACAAATTTAAGTGTGCAGCGTTTTGAGAAAAAGTGAGTCAGCATAATCAGCAGCGTAATACACGCGCCCGCCGCGGTTGCAAGGCCAGCCCCCAAAATCCCCATGTCCATGGCAAAGACAAAGAAATAGTCACCAAAAACATTAAAAATACCACCGCCAAGGACCGCCGCGGTTGCAAGGCCGGGTGCGTTGTCATTCCGAAGAAACGCCGCCAGCATCTGGTTGAAAACAAAGACAGGAATAACGATCTTAATCGGGAACAAATAGGCTTTTGTCAATGGCAGAAGTGTTTGTTCCGCGCCAAACAGCCGAAGCAAAGGCTCTCCAAAGAAAACAATACCAGTCCAAGCAATCGCGGCAAGGGCGGCTGTGCCCAGGAGCGCCGTGGAAAAAAACTCGTTATAGCAGCCATTTTCCCGCCGTCCTTTTTCTGAACTATAAAGGACAGATCCGCCGATTCCCATAAACAGCCCCAGACTGTAAATAATATTAAAGATTGGCATTACAACAGACATGGCCGCTGTTCCTGACGGCCCGTGATATTGGCCGACCATAGCCATATCCACAAGTCCATAAACAGAAGATATACACGCGCTGCCAAAAGCAGCGCCAAGATATTTCAGGTAGAGCGGCTTAATTTTTCCAGTTAACAAATTCATTTATGTTTCCTCCTTTAAGCATAAAAATAGCCGGATAAGAGACCGAACATAGACAGTTTTCTTATCCGGCTGTGCCATACGTGACCGCAGCCCTCCGAAAAAACCACTATATCCGACATCTTATCCGGCCTTATACTACGATTATAAGTCCTCCGATGAACATGAGGTATGATACCTTATATAAAAGAAAATGTCAATCGGGTTTTTAAATCTTAAAAAATCCAGACCTTGGGCATGGACGGAAGCGAAAAAAAGATAACCAATATGGTAGAGGCCGCTGCCGCTAAGGTTGTCGCCGCAAAAAGCGAGGGAGAATGACATCCTGTTACTGCTGCATCGTATAACGGCCTCCCCAACTGCCTTTCTTTTGCGGCTGATATAAGTATACCATATTGGCCTGATCCATTGCCGGAACAATTATAATTGCATCCATGAATTGACCTTGCTCCCGGCTTTTTTTGCTTTTTACCGTACCCCTTCGGCATATCAGACATATATTATCATAAAAGCATTAACCGAGGACCATTGTATATGAATAACAATAATCCCTACTCTGTACCATCACTTAAGATGACCCAGGTAGAAGACCCGATTGATCCAGGTTTCACATATCCTGATACCGATGTAGTAATTCCATCTCCTGACGATGAAATCGACCCTGATTTTTCCGTTATGCCACCCTACTACCCGGACTACCCTGTACGTCCGGACTATCCTGTACGCCCTAATTATCCTGTACGCCCTAATTATCCTGTACGGCCCAATTATCCCATCCCCTGCGTGTTCTGCAACAATAACCAGTGGATTCGCGGCGGAATACGCCTGTTAAACGCCGCCACCGGATATAACCCATTTACCGTGTATATAGATAACCAGGCTGTTTTCTCCGGACTGGATTTTTCTGAAGTGACCCAGTACCGCCAGCTGTCCCAGGGCTATCATACATTCTCCATTATGGGCTCCAACGGTTACGTATATCTCCGCAAATCCATGTATGTGGGTGACGGAATGGCCACCATCGCCATTGTCAACTCCTCCACGGGCCTGGACCTGGTATCCATCCGTGATACGGCATGCCCCACGGACTGGACCTCTTCCTGCTTCCGGGTCTGCAATTTAGCCTATTACAGCGGACCAGTCAATGCCTCCCTGGGCAATATCTATTTTAACTCAGTAAACTTTGCCGATGCAGCCAGCTTCAGCCGGCTCAGCTCCGGTAACTATACCCTGCGTGTGGCCCGCTCCGCCCGCCCAGAAAACACCCTGGTTACCACGCCGGTAACATTAAATCCATCCCGGATTTATACCCTGTATGTGTTAAACTGGAATCCCTCCGCGGATACCATCCAGACACTTCTGGTAGAAGACCGGAGAAGTTAGTCAGTGATCATGAGGGAGCAGCATAAATTAATGCGGCTCCCTCCTTATTTTCCTCTTATTTACCACCTTAATTTCGGATGAAATCCTGTGTTTACGGCTCTGTTTGTGATAAAATAGTACAGGACACAGAGCCATACAGAAAGGAAAACCTGCCAATGATACGCTATGGAACCATAGGAACCAACTTTATCGTGGACCGTTTCCAGGAAGCCGCAATGGAAAATCCCAGCCTTCATTACAGTGCTGTCTATTCCAGAAATCAGGAAACAGCCGGAAACTTCGCAGCAAAATACGGGGTTGAAACAACATACACGGATCTGAATGCCTTTGCCTGCGCTGATGACCTGGACGCTGTCTATATTGCCAGCCCAAACAGCTTCCACTATGAACAGGCCGCACTTTTATTATCCCATGGAAAGCATGTTCTGTGCGAAAAGCCTATTACCTCCAATGCCAGGGAACTGGAACACCTGATTCAGCTGGCCGGCCAAAACAACGTGATTTTATTGGAAGCCATCCGCAGCATCTTTACGCCCGGCTACCAGGCCCTGGCAAAACATCTTCCCAAACTGGGAACCATCCGCAGGGCCAGCTTCCATTTCTGCCAGTATTCTTCGCGCTATGACAAGTTCAAATCCGGAATTGTGGAAAACGCATTTAACCCCATCTTTTCCAACGGTGCGCTTATGGATATAGGCGTTTACTGCGTACATCCTCTTGTGCGCCTGTTTGGAATGCCGGAAAAAATCAAAACAGACGCCGTCCTCCTGGAAAACGGCATTGACGGATCCGGGACAATCCTTGGCGTGTACAAGGATATGCAGGCTGAACTGGTGTATTCCAAAATCAGCAGCAGCCGTATTCCCAGCCAGATTCAGGGTGAAAACGGCACCATTACCACCGAAGGAATCGACCACCCCCACCAGCTTATTTTTTATGACAGAGCAGGCGGCAGACAGGTCCTGTACCAGGGTCCTGCCAAGGCGGACATGTCCGGTGAGATAGCGGAATGGCTCCGCCTTATATCAGCGGGACCCGGCAGCAATATACATAACCGGTATTCCCTGATGGCCCTTCAGGTCATGGACGAGGCCAGAAAGCAGATGGGAATTGTGTTTCCGGCGGATGAAACCTTTGCCTGATATTACATTTTATCCAGCAGATAATACATGGTTTTGCAGGCGGATGATACACAGTTTGCAGGCAGATGATACACAGTTTTCTCTTGTGCGAAACCCCAATTCGTCGTATACTATAAAATAATGCGAAAATTCAGGAGGATACAGTATGGACAAGATTAAGATGACCACCCCGATTGTTGAGATGGACGGCGATGAGATGACTCGAATTCTCTGGCAGATGATCAAAGACGACCTGCTGCTGCCATACATAGATTTAAAGACAGAGTACTATGACCTTGGACTGGAATACAGGGATGAGACCAACGACCAGGTAACCGTTGATTCCGCCAATGCCACCAAAAAGTACGGCGTGGCTGTTAAATGTGCCACCATCACCCCCAACGCCGCCCGCGTGGAGGAATACCACCTGAAGGAAATGTGGAAGAGCCCCAACGGAACCATCCGCGCCATCCTGGACGGAACCGTGTTCCGCGCCCCTATTGTAGTAAAGGGAATCGAACCATGTGTTAAGAACTGGAAGAAACCCATCACCATTGCCAGACATGCCTACGGCGATGTCTACAAGGGTTCTGAGATGAAGATACCGGGTCCGGGAAAGGTGGAGCTGGTTTACACGGCCGGGGATGGTTCCGAGAGCCGGGAACTGGTTCACGACTTCACCTGTCCGGGCATCGTACAGGGCATGCACAATATCAATCAATCCATTGAAAGCTTTGCCAGAAGCTGCTTCAACTATGCCCTGGATACAAAACAGGACCTCTGGTTCGCCACCAAGGATACCATTTCCAAAAAATACGACCATACCTTCAAGGATATTTTCCAGGAAATTTTCGACAGCGAGTATGCTGAAAAATTTAAGGCTGCCGGCATCACCTATTTCTACACCCTGATTGACGACGCCGTAGCCCGTGTCATGAAATCCGAGGGCGGTTACATCTGGGCCTGCAAGAACTACGACGGCGACGTCATGAGCGACATGATATCCTCTGCTTTCGGCTCCCTGGCCATGATGACCTCTGTCCTGGTATCCCCGGACGGCAACTATGAATACGAGGCAGCCCACGGAACCGTACAGCGCCACTACTACAAGCACTTAAAGGGCGAGGAGACTTCCACCAACTCCGTGGCAACCATCTTTGCCTGGACCGGCGCACTGCGCAAGCGCGGCGAGCTGGACGGCAACAACGAGCTGATGGAATTTGCTGACAGGCTGGAAAAGGCCACCATTGACACCATTGAGAACGGCGAGATGACAAAAGACCTGGCTCTGATTACCACCATTCCAAATCCAGTTGTACTTAACAGCGGGGACTTTATTAAGGCTGTTGCTAAGAGGCTGTAAAACAAACTATATTGTCTAAAGGGCATCCGGTCCACGGAATGATTCCGCTGGTCCGGATGCCCTTATTTCAATCCATACTGCCCTGAAAGCAAGACCATCATGAACCCCCACCGCCTTCTGGCTCTGCTCTCCATCTTCTCCGAATCAGACAGGAGGCCCTCCGGCCTCCCCGCCAAATTAATCCATAAACTGATCCCCATAACCATAGTGCTCCACCACATAGTCGATATCCTTATCGCCTCTGCCGCTTAAGCACACCAAAATGGATCCCTGCCGCATCTCCTTTGCCCTGCGCATGGCATATGCCACCGCGTGGGAGCTTTCCACTGCCGGTATGATTCCCTCATATCTGGAAAGTTTGAAAAATGCCTCCATAGCCTCCTCGTCGCTTACCGTATCGTATTTAACCCGGCCCAGATCGTGAAGGAATGCATGCTCCGGCCCCACAGACGGATAATCCAGTCCGCTGGCAATGGAGTATACAGGAGCAGGCTCTCCCTTTTCATCCTTCAGCATAATGCTCTCAAATCCATGCATAATTCCCTTTTCACCGAATTTCATGGAAGCTGCATGATCTCCCAGCGTCTCGCCTCTTCCCAACGGCTCCACCCCTGTGATATCCACCGGGTCATCCAGGAAAGGTATGAACATACCGATGGAATTGCTGCCTCCGCCCACGCAGGCGCAGACCTCGTCCGGCATCATGCCTGTCATTTCAAGGAACTGTTCCCTTGCCTCATATCCCACAACAGACTGGAAATCCCTGACCATAAGCGGGAAGGGATGGGGGCCCAGGGCAGATCCGATACAGTAGATGGAATCCTTGTAATTTCTGGCATAGGACTCAAAGGCTGAGTCAACTGCCTCCTTCAGTGTCTTAAGGCCATGGGTAACCGGCACTACCTTTGCCCCCAGAATCTTCATCCTGGTGACATTGGGCGCCTGTTTTGCTATGTCCACCTCGCCCATATGAATCTCGCACTCCAGACCGAAAAACGCGGCTGCCGTGGCCAGGGCCACCCCGTGCTGCCCTGCTCCGGTTTCTGCAATGAGGCGTTTCTTACCCATGAATTTTGCAAGAAGTCCTTCCCCCATACAGTGATTCAGCTTGTGGGCTCCTGTGTGGTTTAAATCCTCCCGTTTCAGATATATCTGGCAATTTCCTATTTTCCCGGACAGGCGTTCGCAGTGGTAAACAGGAGTGGGCCTTCCCTGGAATTCCTTGCGAATCCGTCTCAGCTCATTGATAAACTGGGAAGAATGGCAGATGGTCTGGTATGCATCCGCGATCTCCTCAAAAGCCGGTATCAGCTCCTCTGTAAGATAAGCGCCTCCGTAAGCGCCGAAACGGCCGTCCTTATCCGGATAATTTTTCAAATATGTCCTGTAATCCATGTCCTTCTCCTTAGCGGTGTATTTTCTATCCATTATAGCCTTATTCCCGCGGCGTTTCAATCTGTATTGCTGTTTTTCACCTGCTGATTTTTTCCCTGCACGCAGCCCCGGCCGTACCCATGGATTTAATCTGAACCACCTTTGCTAAACGGATCGGAGTACGAAATGGACCGGAATACGAAATGAACCGGAATGCTATACGGACCGGAACGCTTCCTCCAAATCCTCCAAAATATCGTCAATGTGTTCTGTCCCGATGGACAGCCGGATGGTACCGGGACGGATTCCCTGTTCCAGAAGCTCCTTCTCATGCATCTGGGAATGGGTGGTGGAGGCCGGGTGGATCACCAGTGACTTTACATCCGCCACATTGGCAAGAAGGGAGAACAGTTCCAGGTTGTCGATGAATTTCCTGGCATTCTCAGCCCCGCCCCTTATTTCAAACGTAAAAATAGAGCCGCCTCCCCTGGGGAAATACGTTTTGTAAAGCTGCTGCTGGATCGGATCCCGGCTCACACTGGGATGATGGACCGCCTCCACCTGGGGATGCGCATTCAGATATTCCACCACCTTAAGCGCGTTTTCCACATGGCGTTCCACCCGCAGGGAAAGTGTCTCCAGCCCCTGTAAAAACAAAAAGCCGTGGAAGGGTGAGAGGGTCGCCCCTGTATCCCTTAGAAGAATGGCCCGTATCCGGGTGACAAAGGCAGCCGCTCCCACATCCTGGGCAAAACGGATTCCGTGGTAGCTGGCATTTGGCTCTGAAAGTCCCGGGAATTTTTTGGAAGCAGCCCAGTCAAACCTTCCGCCGTCCACAATCACGCCGCCCACCGCAGTTCCATGACCGCCGATGAACTTTGTGGCTGAATGTACCACGATGTCAGCACCGTACTCAATGGGACGGACAAGATACGGCGTTGCAAAGGTATTATCTATTACCAAAGGAATCTGATGCCGGTGTGCAATAGAAGCAATTTTTTCTATATCAGCGATATCGGAATTAGGGTTTCCCAGTGTCTCTATAAAGACAGCCTTTGTATTATCCCTGATAGCTGCCTCTACCGCCTCTAAATCAGCCGGATCCACAAATGTAGTCTCCACCCCGTATTCCGGAAAGGTGTGGGCCAGGTAATTGTAGGTGCCGCCGTATATATGGCCGGAAGACACAATATGATCCCCTGCCCGTGTCAGGTTCTGGAAGGTATAGGACAGGGCCGCAGCCCCGGAAGCCGTGGCCAGGGCTGCCACGCCGCCTTCCAGCTGCGCCATTCTCTGTTCAAATACATCCAGGGTAGGATTGGTAAGACGGCTGTATATATTTCCCGGGTCGCTGAGATTGAATCGTGCCGCCGCGTGGTCGCAGTTATCAAATACATACGATGATGTCTGGTAAATCGGTACCGACCTTGCCCCTGTTGAAGGGTCGGGCTGCTCCTGACCTCCGTGAAGCTGGGTTGTCTCAAATTTAAAATGTCTGTCTGATCTCTTACGCTTCTCTCCCATGATATTGTCCTCCGTCTCTTAATTCCTACTATTTCTATAGGTTTAATTGATAATATCATGGTATTTTTTTCCTGTCAAGAATTTATTTACGTACATTCTTAAACCTTATTTTTGAGTCCCCGCGCATTCTCAAACCATACTTCCCTTATCCATCTCAGGCATTCCCGGCGCGCTTTTATCAGAGGGCGCGCATCCAAACATTTTTTTGTAAGCCCTGAAAAAACTGGAGTAGTCTCCAAATCCCGCTCTGGACGCTGCCTCTGCTGCCGGCACCCCCATTGACAGCTCTTTTCTCACAATGGCCATGCGCTTATATAGGATGTACCGGGCCACCGTGGTTCCCGTGGCCCTCTTAAATACAGCTGTGAGATGATTTTTGCTCATATAGAAGGTCTGTGCCAGCCCTTCCAGGCTCAGCGGAGCGGACAGATTCTGGTTGATATAGCGGATGATTTCCTGGACCTGTCCTTCCTTTCCCCTGGAAGTTCCTGAAGCCTCCCTATATATTGCAAAAATCTTGGTCAAAAGAGACAGAACCCGTGTGCGGATTGCAATATCCTGTAAATCTTTTCCATAATTTCCACACTCCTCCAGGGAGTGAAAATACCACTCCAGCTGAAACTGTTCCTCATAGCAGCACCATCCGGTTCCAAAAGGCTCCAGCAAAAGAGCCTGTTCCTCTTCCTGCAGAAGTTCGGCGGCAAAGTGCAGACGTATCCGGTTATATTCATCCGAATCCAGCACCCTTAACCCGTGAAAACAGCCCGGCGGTATGATAATCAGGCTTCCGGGCCTGGGTGTGTAGGTCCTGCCCTCCAGCAGATACTCTGCGTTGCCTGAAATCATGTAATAAACCTCATATACATCATGGCAGTGCATTTTATACTCCATATCCCCTTCATCGCTGCGCGTATGGGCATATACCACCCTCTGCGTCTTAAAACTTTCTTCCTGGTACATGGATCTCCTCCTTAAAAATACCGGCTGTCCCCAGCCGTCCCTGCCCTGCGCGGCCGCAAGCCGCAGGTGCGTTTAACCCTATTCTAACACAGCTTGTGCTAATTGCAATATTTCTTTGTCTTCTGACAATGGTTTTTGCAATATACCTGTATTATAATGTGTCCTGTAAGCAAGAAAAACACAGCAAATAAATTGTTGCAGAAACCGAAAGGGCCCTCCCCCTTTCACACATTTTATCCCCCTTTATACACAGTAAAAGACCAGGCATCCCCAGTGCCTGGTCTTTGTGTAACTGCTGCTATTCGGAAATTCTATGATTTTTTCTGTGATTCGCTTTATGGCCAGATTGCCCTTGCCGCCTTGGCCTCCACTACCCGCTTCACGGCAATCAGGTAAGCGCCGGTGCGCAGTGTGGCATTCTGTCTCTTTGCAATATCCCATACTGCTTCAAACGCAGGATCCATGATATCCTTCAGCTTCTCGTTGACTTCTTCCTCGGTCCAGCTCACGGATTGTATATTCTGAACCCATTCAAAATAAGAAACTACTACGCCGCCTGCATTAGCCAGGATATCAGGCACAACAGTAATGCCTCTTTCCTGGAGTATCCCGTCAGCGTCTGCGGCCACCGGGCCGTTTGCAGCCTCCACGATGATTTCCGCACGGATTTTATGTGCATTGGAAGCGTTAATCTGATTTTCAAGGGCCGCTGGCACCAGTACCCTGGCATCCATCTCCAGCAGTTCCTCATTGGTAATGCGGCTCATTCCCTCTTCATTGTAATCCTTTAACAGATTCTTTCTGTTAAGGGAGAGGTATTCCAGGATAGCCGGTACGTTAAGTCCTTCCGGATTACAGATTCCACCGGATACATCGCTGACCGCTATGATCTTCATTCCTTCCCTGTGAAGCAGCTTGGCTGTGATGCTGCCCACATTTCCCATTCCCTGAATGGCTACCGTGGTTCCCTGAACCGGAATTCCCATTTTATTCAGTATATTTTTTGTGGTATACATGACGCCCCGTCCCGTGGCTTCATTTCTTCCAAGGGCGCCTCCCAGGCAGATTGGCTTGCCTGTAACCACGCCGTGGATGCAGTGGCCCTTCAGCATGCTGTAGGTATCCATCATCCAGCCCATAACAGCCGCATTGGTACCTACATCAGGAGCCGGGATATCCTGTTCCGGCCCAATAAGGGGAGCAATGGCTGCCGTGTATCTTCTGGTGATTGCCCGGATTTCATTTTCAGACAGCTCATTGGGGTCGCAGACAACGCCGCCCTTGCCGCCGCCGTAAGGAATATTCACCACTGCGCACTTGAATGTCATCCAGGCTGCCAGGGCCCTGACCTCGTCAGGATTTACCGCAGGATGGAAACGCACTCCGCCCTTGGCCGGTCCGCGGGATGTGGAGTGCTGCACCCTGTATCCCTCAAATACCTTCGTTGTCCCATCGTCCATCCGCACCGGAATCGCAACCTTAAGTTCCCTCTCCGGGTACTTAATGGCCTCTATGTCACTGTCCGTATAGCCCAGTATATCGGCTGCTTCCTTTACTACCTTTAACACATTGTCATAAGGATTATATAGTTTCTCCATACCTGTTCTCCTTTTCTGCCCGGCTGCTGCCTGTTTATAGTATCCCAATACTTAGTTCCCCTGATTCACCACTGACTCGATTCCCGCTATCTTAACGCACAGAATAAATATGTCCATGGCTGATTTTAACTCTTCCGGCGTGGGATAGGTGGGAGCAATGCGGATATTTCTGTCCTGCGGATCCCTCTTGTAGGGATAGGTTGCGCCTGCGCCTGTGAGCGTGACACCTGCCTCCTTAGCCAGCTGCACGGTGCGCTTTGCACATCCTGCAAGCGTGTCCAGGGAGATGAAATAGCCTCCCTTCGGACGGCTCCACACTGCCAGTCCGCTGCCTTCCAGTTCCTCCTCCAGACGGTTTAACACCATGTCAAATTTGGGCCTCAGCACCTCTGCCAGATCCGCCATATGGGCGCGGATGTTTTCCGGCGTTTTGAAATACTGCACATGCCTTAGCTGGTTCAGCTTGTCATGTCCAATGGTCTGTGAGGACATATGGCCCTTAAACTCCTTCATGTTGTCCGGTCCTGAAGCAATAAGGGAAATACCTGCCCCCGGAAATGTTATCTTGGAGGTTGAGAAGAAATAGTAAGCCCTGTTTGGATGGCCGCCGGCCTCACATGCATCCAGGATATTTTTGAGGGGCACTTCCTGATAAATATGGTGCACACCGTAGGCATTGTCCCAGAATATCCTGAAATCCGGGGCAGCCGTCTCCATAGACGCCAAGCGGTCCACCACCCGGTCGCTGTAGCATACCCCTTGAGGATTGGAATGAAGGGGAACGCACCAGATTCCCTTGATGGAAGCATCCTCCCTTACCATGGCTTCCACCATCTCCATGTCAGGTCCGTCCTCCAGAAGCGGGACCGGAATCATCTGGATTCCCAGCTCCTCGCAAATCTGGAAATGCCTGTCGTACCCCGGGACCGGACAAAGGAATTTCACAGGACTGCCCTCATATGCATAGAAGCTCCATGGCTTTTCTCCCTGTGTTCCGAAAAGACAGTGGAACGCCATGGTGTCGAACATCAGATTCAGGCTGGAATTACCTCCTATTATAATCTGGTCCGGCTTCAGGCCCAAAAGCTGGCCCAACAGACGCCTGCATTCAGGAATCCCTTCTAAAACGCCGTAATTCCTTGCATCTGTACCGTCCTCCAGCGTACAGCCCTCTGGAAACTCCAACAGGCCCATGTTCATATCCAACTGGGCTGCTGCGGGTTTTCCCCTGGCCATATTCAGTTTCAAATTCAATTTCTTGGCTTCCTGGAACTGTATGGTAAGCTCTTTTAACATATCATTCAGTTCCTGTTTGGAATATTCCGTTACATGTCTCATTCATGGCCTCCGCATCAAACATTAGTCAGATATATTTGTTCTTGCCTTTATTATAAAAATATCCTAGAATAAAAACAAATATTTATATTTGAATAAAACATATAATCAAAAACTTATAGGAGGTGCAGCTATGTTCAGCGGGATGAATTACGTATACGAAGTCTATAAGGAACAGAGCTTTTCCAAGGCTGCTGAGAACCTTTACATATCCCAGCCGGCCCTCAGTTCCATGATTAAGAAGATTGAGACAAAGATAGGCATGCCCCTCTTTGACCGGAGCACCAGCCCCATCCAGCTGACGGAATGCGGCAAGAAATACATCAAGACCGCCGAGAAAATCATGGACCTGGAAAATGAGTTCGCCTACTATGTGGGCAATCTCCAGGAGCTGAAAACAGGCCGTCTGTCCGTGGGCGGGACCTATCTCTTTTCATCCTTCATTTTTCCACCCATCATTGATAAGTTCCGCAGGGCCTACCCTCACGTGAAGCTGAACCTGTTTGAGGGACACACCCCGCTGCTGGAGCAAAAGCTCTTTGCCGGGGAACTGGACATTATCATAGACAACTATCTGCTGGACGCTGGCATCTACGAAAAGGAGCGCTTCATGGAGGAACGCCTGCTACTGGCTGTTCCCTCCTCCTTTGACAGCAACCGGAGAGCGGTAAAATACCAGCTTAAGGCTTCCGACATAAAGCGCTGCCTTCACCAGAACGATACCTTTCCGGCCGTATCCCTAAAGAAGTTCAAGGATGAGCCCTTTGTCATGCTGCGGTCCCACAATGATACCAGGGAACGTGTGGACGCCATACTGGGCCGGGCAGGAATCCAGTTAAACTATACCTTAAAGCTGAACCAGCTCTTAACCACCTATCACCTGACAGAGTACGGCATGGGCGCCTCATTTGTCAGCGACACCGTGGTCAAATGCCTTCCGGAAAACCCGGATATCATATATTATAAGATTGACGACCCCGAGGCAGTAAGAGATGTTTACCTGTATTATAAAAAAAATAAATACCTGACCCGGAGCATGATTGAATTTATCAAAATGGCAATTCCGGGAATTGAGAAAAACTCGGAGAAGTATGTATAATCATATGCTTATAAGTGTTATAAGTGTCATTTTTTCAGCAAATAAAAATACAGAAGGGGGTAAGAAAAATGGTTGGATGGCCAGAAATCCTTAAAAAGGAAAACCTGACAAGGGAAGAAAAAAAATGTATCTGCAACCGGCTCATGACCACGGAGAGCCACATGGAACAGCTGATACTGAAGCATTTCACAGAGGAGGATTTCCGCAGGGTCTGGATGCGCAAAATCGGCGGGGGCGTAATTGGAGGCAAGGCCTGCGGCCTGCTGGTTGCCAGGAAGCTGATTGAACTCAACATGCCGGAGTACGCAGGGCATGTGGAACCCCATAACTCCTTTTTCATCGGCACGGATGTTTTCTACCGGTATCTGGTATATAACCGCTGTGCGGAGTTAAAGGCCAGACACCGTCTGGAAAAGGAACATTTTAAGGAGACCGAGGAACTGACCAAACGGCTGCGGGGCGGTTCTCTGCCCGAAGATATACGTGAAGAGCTGAGCGATATGCTGGACCACTACGGAACCACCCCAATCATTGTCCGTTCCAGCAGCATCATGGAGGACGGATACGGCAATGCATTCTCCGGCAAATACGAATCTATCTTCTGTATGAACCAGGGCACCAAGGAGGAACGGATGGAGGAACTGGAGGAAGCCATCCGCCGCGTATACGCCAGCACCATGAACGAACAGGCCATTGAATACCGCAGGAAACGCCACCTGCTGGATGTGGATGAACAGATGGCCCTGCTGATTCAGCAGGTGGCCGGGCAGCAGTACGGCGACCTCTATATGCCGGTGGCTGCCGGTATGGGCTGTTCCTATAACCCTTATAAATGGATGGAGCACCTGAACCCGGAAGCAGGAATGCTGCGCATGGTCATGGGGCTGGGGACCAGGGCTGTGGAGAGGACGCCCGGCGATTACCCCCGTCTTATCGGCCTTGACAGGGCGCAGGCCAACTTAAGGACCACCCTGGCTGAACGCCACAAATTTTCTCAGCGCAAGGTGGATGTCCTGGATTTTGGAACCAAGTCTCTCTGCACCAAGTCCCTGGAAAAAATACTGGACCTTTTTCCCAAATGGCAGAAGAAAATGGTGCTGAGCAGGGATACGGACGCCGAGGACATGCTGGCCGAGCGCCATATATACAGAACCATCTATTTTGGGGACTGCCAGGGCCTGGTGGACAATCTGGAATTCATACGGATGATGCGCACCCTCATGAAGATGCTGGAGAAAGAATATGAACGCCCGGTGGATGTGGAGTTTGCCGTCACCAGTCCGGAGGAAGGCATGTGGAGGCTGAACCTGCTGCAATGCCGTCCCCTTCAGACCGCCAAATCCGAGCAGGTACATATACCGGACGGCGTGGACCACGAATTTCTCTTTGACGTGCGCAGAACGTCCATGCGCCGGTCCAAGGAGGAACCCATCGACTACATTGTGTGGGTGGATCCCCAGAAATACTATGAATACGAATATGCCAAGAAGCCGGACGTGGCCCGTTTAATCAGCCGCATCAACCAGCATTTTGAGGATACGGATAAGAAGCTGATGCTGCTGGTGCCCGGCCGCATCGGAACCTCGTCCCCTGAATTAGGCGTACCCGTGGTCTATGCGGAAATCAGCCAGTTCAGCGCCATCTGCGAGGTGGCTTACGGAAAGGCAGGCTACCACCCGGATCTTTCCTACGGCAGCCACATGTTCCAGGACATGGTGGAGGCAGATGTGTATTACGGCGCCATCAATGACAACAGCAAGACCAGGCTGTACCGCCCTGAACTCCTCACCAGATATCCTGAGGTGCTGAAGGATATTCTGCCCGGCGAATCCCAGGAACTGGCTGACATTGTAAAGATCCATGATGTAAGCCGGTCCGGTGCCACACTGACCCTGGATGCCCAGGAGGGCCGTGCGGTGTGCCGGATACGCGGGGAACAGCAGACTGCCGAGCGGTAAGGGGAATACAGCGCCCCATACAGCAGGCGGGAAACATGAGACATGATACCTGTATCATGTCAGACTGCAGATACATCGGTGCTCAGGACGCAAGTCCGGGCACCGAACTACTTTAACATAGCCTCATTTTTAAAAATTTTATGTTGAAAGGCAGGGACAATCAAACATTCATTTACTGCCAGTATTAGAAATTCTTGCTTCTGCGCTTGTTCTTAATCAATTCTAAATCAGGATTCACTCTATCTTTCTGCTGCCGATACAACCGGAAAAACATACTGCACGTTCAACTTTAGAAATACGGATTCAGCAAAAAATCCCATTTAAAAACACTCCGACGATTTCTGGATATACTGACAGTTTTTAAATAACCTAAAAAAACGCATCAGGCTCATACTAATCATGAAGCCTGTACAAGGCCAATCAACAGAAAGGAGTGAATCATATGAATTTATGCAATTGCGACGCCAAAGTTCCTGCATCACAATGCGGGTGCAGCAAAGAGCTTCCCGCTCCCGGACCAGGAGTACAGCTGGCCATTGCCACTGTTCCCATGCAGCCCTGGGAAACACCTTATGAGCCATCCAAAGCCCTGAAACAGGGAACTATTTTTCCCTGCCTGGATCTGCCGTTTTTTATAGTAGGAGGTGAAAAAAATGCCTGACCGCTGCCAGCTGCTTCAGCAGATTAATGAGATAAGTTTTGTTGTCAATGACCTGAACCTGTATCTGGATACCCACCCAACAGACGGCCAGGCATTAGACGCGTTCAGCCAGGCCATGGCCCAGAGAAAACAGCTTCTGGATTCCTTTGCCAAGGAATATGAACCCCTTACCCTGAACTGTGTCTGCCCTGAAACCAATAACAAGTCCGAATCCCATACCAAGTATCCCGGCCAGAAGCATTTTACCTGGTCAGACGGACCTCTGCCATGGGACTGCCCGGAACATTAAAATAAGGAGGTGTCTGACCATGTGGACTTATGAAAAACGGTTACAATTTCCCGTAAAAATTACCCAGACCTGTCCCAAGACAGCGTCCCTGATTATCAGCCAGTTCGGCGGTCCTGACGGCGAATTAGCTGCTTCCATGCGTTATCTTTCCCAGCGTTACACTATGCCATGCAAGGAAGTGGGCGGACTGCTGACAGATATTGGCACAGAAGAGCTTGCCCATCTGGAAATGATCTGCGCCATTATCTATCAGCTGACCAAGAATCTGACCCCGGAACAGGCCAAGACAGCAGGCTTTGACGCCTATTATATCGACCACACCACGGCTCTTTGGCCTACGGCTGCTGCAGGTGTTCCCTTTAATGCCTGCGAATTCCAGTCCAAAGGCGATGCCATCACAGACCTTCATGAGGACCTGGCGGCAGAACAGAAGGCCAGGACCACGTATGACAACCTGATCCGCATTATTGAAAACCCGGAGGTAAGAGAACCCCTTAAATTCCTCCGGGCCAGGGAAGTCGTGCATTTCCAGCGTTTCGGGGAGGCGCTGGAAAAGATAAAGTCCAAGCTGGATGAAAAGAATTTTTACTACTTCAATCCTGAGTTTGATAAGCAGTTTGTACAGAACCAGAAATAAAAGATAAAACACGACGCTGCCTCGCATGCTGAACTGTATGCGGAGCAGCGGACTACATACACCAACTTTGGAGGTTTTACGTGATTAACTCAACTGACACTCAAAGGGATTCCTGGAAAACAAATTGGGGATTTATCCTGTCCTGCATCGGTTCCGCCGTTGGAATGGGCAATATATGGATGTTTCCCGCCAGAGTCTCCAAATACGGCGGCGGAACCTTTCTGCTTCCCTATTTCCTCTTTGTCATTATGATAGGCCTTTCCGGCGTTATCGGGGAAATGGCATTCGGCCGCGCCGCCCGCTCCGGACCTATAGGCGCCTTTGGCCAGGCCATGGCCAGCAGGGGAAAAGGACGGCGTCTGGGAGAAGCCATCGGATATATCCCGGTTCTGGGCTCCCTGTCCCTGGCTATCGGATACTCTGTCATCGTGGGCTGGATCCTCCGCTACAGCGCGGGTTCTCTGACCGGCACTACACTGGCTCCCGGCGATGTGGACGGCTTTGCCCTTGCTTTTAGTTCCATGGCCGGATCCTTCGGAAATAATTTCTGGCAGACTGTTGGACTGGTTATCACCTTTATCATCATGGTACTGGGCATATCCGGCGGTATTGAAAAAATCAACAAAATAATCATGCCCCTATTCTTCCTCTTGTTCCTGGGACTGGCTGTCTACATGGCGTTCCAGCCCTCTGCCGCGGATGGATACCGCTATATCTTCCGGATTGACCTTAAAGGCCTGGCAGATCCCATGACATGGGTATTCGCCCTGGGACAGGCGTTCTTCTCACTGTCACTGGCAGGAAACGGCACCTTAATCTACGGCTCCTATCTGGATGACCGGGAGGATGTGACCAATGCAGCATGGAAGGTAGCCCTTTTTGACACCCTGGCAGCCCTGCTTGCTGCTCTTGTCATCATCCCGGCCATGGCAACTGCGGGTTCCGGGCTGGATGAAGGCGGACCCGGACTGATTTTCATTTACCTTCCCAACCTTTTTAAATCCATGCCCGGAAGCCGTGTCCTGGTTATCGTGTTCTTCACAGCCGTACTGTTTGCCGGGATCTCCTCCCTGATTAATCTGTTCGAGGCCCCCATTGCCGCTTTACAGCAGCAGTTTAAACTCAGCCGCAGGACATCTGTCTCCGTAATAACGGCTGCCGCCCTGGCCATCGGACTGTGCATCCAGGGCATTGTATCCGGGTGGATGGATTTTGTATCCATCTATATCTGCCCTCTTGGAGCAGGTTTGGCCGGTATCATGTTTTTCTGGGTATTTGGATCGGACTATGCGAAAAAAGAAGTGGAAAAAGGCCGTCTGCGTCCCATAGGACCCTGGTTTTCTTTCATGACATCCTATCTGTTCTGCGGTTTAACGGCGGCGGTCTTTGTTTTGGGAATTGTATTTGGAGGAATCGGGTAGTATAATTATACCAATGATACATGTGATTCCCTGTCATTCGCAAACTGACAGGGAGTCTTCTTTTATTTACGAAAGACGAGGTAGCTTATGAAATCTTCATCAACTCAAGAAAATCCACTGGGTATTCTGCCCGTGAACCAGCTTTTGGCCCGGTTTGCCATACCCAGCATCATAGCCATGCTGGTCAGCGCCCTGTATAACATTGTAGACCAGTTTTACATAGGAAGAAGCGTGGGTATGCTGGGAAATGCTGCCACCAACGTGGCCTTTCCCCTTACCATCACCTGTACTGCCATCTCCCTGATGTGCGGCATCGGCGGGGCTGCCAATTTTAATCTGTCCCTTGGCAGCGGCGAAAAAGAGGAAGCCACACGCTATGCAGGCAACGCTGTATTTATGCTGGCTGCCATTGGAATCCTCCTATGTCTCACGGTCAGGCTTTTCCTGAAACCGCTTATGATTGTATTTGGGGCCACTCCGGATGTTCTGGACTATTCACTGACCTATACCGGCATCACGTCCCTTGGATTTCCATTCCTTATCCTGACCACAGGCGGCTCCAACCTGATCCGCGCAGACGGCAGTCCCCGTTTTTCCATGATGTGTACTCTCACGGGCGCCGTCCTCAATACCATACTGGACCCGTTGTTTATCTTCGGCTTCCACATGGGGATGGCGGGGGCCGCACTGGCTACCATCATCGGGCAGATCATATCCGGCATCATGGTCATTGTATACCTGACCCGGTTTAAGACAGTGCGCCTGTCCCTGGGCTCTCTTGTGCCTGTTCCATCCCATATGAAGGCCATTGCCGCCCTGGGTATGGCCCCCTTCTTTAACCAGATGGCCATGATGGTGGTACAGATTGTAATGAACAACATCCTTCGCTATTACGGAGCCCAATCCCACTATGGAAGTGAGATTCCCCTGGCCTGCGCAGGCATCATAACCAAGGTGAACATGATATTCTTCTCCCTGGTCATCGGTCTGTCCCAGGGATTACAGCCTATTGTCAGCTTTAACTACGGCGCCAGGAAATTCAGGCGGGTCCGAGAGGCTTATCTGAAAGCTGTGCTCATCGCAACCATGATTTCCACCCTGTCCTTCCTGTGCTTCCAGCTGATACCCAGGCAAATCATCGGCATCTTTGGCTCAGGCAGCGAGGAATACTTTCACTTTGCGGAACAATACTTCCGCATATTCCTGTTCTTCACATTTTTAAACGGGCTCCAGCCTATCACGGCTAATTACTTTACGTCCATCGGAAAGGCGGCAAAGGGTATCTTCATCTCCCTTACCAGGCAGATTATCTTCCTTCTGCCCCTGATTGTGGTCCTTCCCATGTTCCTCGGCATTGAGGGCGTGATGTACTCTGCACCGGTTGCTGATTTAATGGCTGCCCTCCTGGCCCTGGTATTTGTTACCAGGGAGCTTCGCAGAATGCGGGGTATGGAAGAAGAGATGAACTGCGGGGCGGAGACGGCGGACTAATCGCAGCCTGACGGATTGGCGGCCTGGCGGATTGGCGGCCTGGCGAATTGGCAGCCTGACAGATTGGCGGCCTGACGCATTAAGGGCGGCTCAGATGTCCCTTGCAGCCCGGATAAAGAAATCCTCCTGGCCGAAATTGCCGGACTTAAGAATCAGCTCCATCCCTTCCTGTTCCGCAGGATACATAACCGGAACCCCCGGAGCAATGGACCGTCCGATATGAAAGGTGTGCATTTCCAGCTTCTGCATAACGGCGCCTGACGTCTCCCCTCCTGCTGCTATGATTCTTTTTCTTCCAGATTCCAAGGCATAGGCGGCTGTTCCGGCCAATAGTTCCTCGTTATAATGTTCCAGTGGCGGATATGACTCCCTCCACTCTGCTTTTATACGATTTACCTCATCAGGCGGCGCTGAAGTGTACACCAGCGCTGCCTGATCTTTATTTTCTTCCAGGAATGCCCTGATGTGTTCCATTGTCTGGATGCCCTGCACAAACCGGAGGGGATGGATACGCAAAGAAGCACCGCCCTTTGACTCATAATACCTGATTTGTGTCCTGGTAGCCTCAGAACAGCTTCCAGCCAGTATGACAGGAGCCGCACAACGGGACGGTGTGAGAACACTCCTCTCCTCATCCGGTTCCCATGTACGGGCAATCATCCTGAGCAGACCGGATCCGCCTGACAAAAGCGGAAGATTCCCGTATTGTTTAGCAATCATTCTCCCGTGCTTCTCTTCATAATAATCCGGGATCAGGTAATAATGCCCTGGTTTCTCGTAAGGCCTGAACCCCCGTTCCAGTTCACCTGCCCCCAGGTTAAAGCAGGGGTAGCGGCTCTGCCTCTCCATCAGGTACTTTAGCCTGGAATCCCTCATTGGGTTCAGAGGGTGATCCTTCATCGGACTATCTTCCAGCAGTACTCCATTGACATACAGCTTACCATCCTTCACGCTTCTTCCATTTTCCAGCAGAGCAGGGCATAAAAGCGTGTACGGTATGTCCCACCGTTCTAGGGCTGCATCCAGAACCGGGCCTATGTTTCCATTTTCCGTGGAATCAAAGGTGGAACAATATTTAAAATACAGCATACGTGCCCCATGGGCCTTCAGCCAGGAAAAGGCAGCCATGCTCCGGTCCACCGCCTCGCCGGGAGGACAGGTTCTGGTTTTCAGTGCTATGACCACTGCCTGGGCTTCCAAGATATCCTCATCCTCCCTCTCAGGTATCCCGTTGCTGAGTATCACATTTGCGCCTCCTGCCTGAAGAAAGGAGGCGGCATCGCTGGCCCCTGTGAAATCATCTGCCACACATCCTAATATCATACTTTAACCTCTCTTATAAACCCTTTAACGCCTTGGCGGCTGCCTCCACACCTGAATCCATGCTGCTCAGGATTGGTTTTGTGATATCTGCCAGACATGGAATCAATACGCTCATGCTGGCCTGTGCCAGGACCAGAACATCATACTGTTTCCCCGTATCCCGAATCAGCGCTTCCAGTATCTGATTATGCTTTTCCTGATTCTTCTCCACTGTCAGCGCTTCAAACGCATCGGAAGCCAAATAGGAATCCACCACAACCTTCTTTTTCTCTGCTTCTGCAATATGGCTTATGAGCCTCGCACTTGGCTCCAGCGTGGTTTTCACCGTGCCGTATACAGCTATTTTTTCACCCTTTTCCACTGCACTGCGGGCCATTGGTTCATCAATTTTAAGGTAAGGAATCTTTAAAAGGGGTCTTATGACATCCACTCCCTCCCCCACCGAGGAACAGGCGTTAAGAATCAGCTCTGCTCCCCAGTCCTGTGCCTCAAGAGCATATGTTAAAAGCCGCCTGGTAACCTCCTTTGTCAGCATTCCTTCCTTTTTCACATCATTTAAAAGACTATCATCCACAATGTTCATCACCTCGGCGTCCGGTACCAGCGCCTTAAGCCTGCTGTTGATGCCGTCGCAGGTAACAACTGTGGTATGGATTACCGCAACCTTTCTTTCCATATGCCCCTCCTGATTCTATAAAACTACATTTCTTCTTACCAGCGACTTTTTCTTTGCCATTTCCATATAATCCTCAGGCAGTTTCCTTACCTGGCGCCCTGCCCCCAGGATTGCCAGATACATTTCACAGGCCCTCTCCACATTGTCGCTGGATATCATGGCATCTTCCATGGTAAGACCTGTGCCGATGGCGCCATGGCTGGCCATGAGCAGGCCTGCGTTTGTCCCAATGGTATTCCTTACATGCGCTGCCAGCTCACCGGATCCTGGAGGTGCAAACGGGGCCACCAGTATCTCCCCGCCCAGATACACCACGCCCTCAATGTCAATGACCGGCACCTTCTCAACACCGTCCATGGCGCTGACAGCCGTGGCAAATTTGGAGTGTGTGTGCACGATGCAGTTAACCTCCGGTCTTTCCTTATAAATACCCAAATGCATGGAAAATTCAATGGAAGGCTTATAGGGTCCCGACACCACATTTCCATCCATATCCCCCACAGCCAGGTCCTCCGGCTTCATCGTGAGATACGGTCTGGCTGACGGGGTAATGACAAACAATGGTTCTCCCTCCACCCTGGCGCTGATATTGCCTGCTGTACCCAATGCATACCCCTTGTCCACCATGGTCCTGCATCCCCACATGACCTGCTCTTTTGCTTTTTGTATTGCTCTTTGTATTGTTTCCTGTGACATATGATTTTCTCCCCTCTGGTTCCTATTATTTTAAGCGCTGTTAATTCAAATATATTTTCGTATCAGCCTGGCAATCTCATGTGCGTCCTGCGCCCTCCGCATGGCGCTTATATTACCCTCGTCCTCCAGCAAATCGAACAGCTGGTAGAGTGCGGGCAAGTGTCTGGTCTTATCCGGTGTGGCCAGCACAACGATAATATCGGCATCCATATATCCGTTAAAGGACAGTTTTTCAGGAAGCTTAAGAAACGACATGCCCATGCTGTAAACACCGTCATCCACACCTGCATGGGCGATAATCACGCCGTCTGCAATCATGATGAACCGTTTATCCGTTTCCACCATATCAATGGCTTTTTCAATATAATTCCTGTTAATAAAACCATTGTCCAGCAGCGGTGCGGATGCCATACGGATTGCATTCTGCCAGTCGGGCATTTCCCGGGTAATCTGAATCCTCTCGTCCGGCAGCAGGAAGGGCAGACGGCTCTGAAGCTTTACCTCTCCCTCCGAAACCCGTATGTTATCCAATACCTTTTCCCTGAATGATTTCTTGGCAATATCATTGGCAAAAGGAAACACCACAAACTGTTTTTTATCTGTCTCCAGCCTTACGGTGGAGAACACTATCTGAAAATCCTTATCATATTCATAAAAATCCCTTAAGGACAGGCACTCTAAAAATTCAATCTCAGGCAGAAGCTCTGACAGAGACACAAAGAGATACTGCGATACGGTGAGTCCATTGGTACACACCACCACGGCCCTCTCTTTTTCCTGGACCTGAATCAGTTTTCCCTCCTTATGAAGCCATGATGCAAAGAGAACCGTAATATACACAAGCTCAGGGTCCGGAAAAGTACATGTGAGATACACTTCATAGGGCCTTACGGCCTTTCTCACGATTTCATGAAGATACTGGTATTTTGGCAGTATCATGTCCGTGATATCCGGTTCCACATGATATCCATACCAGATCCGGTACACGGCAGGCTTCATGTGCTGATAAAGGATTTCCAAAAATTCCGCCCTTCCGTCCAGCCGTACACAGCTGATGGACTCAAAACGTTCCAGCATGTGCATGCCCGCGTCCCTGAGCAGCTCCAGATTCCCTATATCTTCATGGACCCTGTTATGGACCTTTGAAATTTGTATCTGAACTGCAAAATTTACAATCTCATTTTCATCCTTTATCCTGTACTTATCTGCAAAGGCAGCCACCACGGAATATTCTTTGGTGGTGGTTACCAGGCGGTACCGGTCCATGGCTTCCACGGTCTTTTCATTTTTAATCCGAATCAGTGTAAAATAAAAAATATACAGAAGCTCCTTCAGACGTTCATCTGTAAATTGAAGCTGAAGCTTATTTTCTATCTCCTCGATATTTGCCCTGAGCTCCTTTACCCCTTCCTTCCTGATTCCGTATATACGGTTCAGGTTCTCCTCACCGCCCGGCATGTTCAGAAGCTTTCTGAGGGCATGTGTCAAAAGCTCTCTTTTGTGATATTCACTTCCGTAAAGGCGGTACCCTTCCTTCCTGTTATATGCCAGCTCCAAACTGAATCTGTTTACCCGTTCCTGTACCTTCTTGAAGTCACTGAGCAGCGTGTTTTTACTGATTTGAAGCTCCTCTGTAAAATGATAGGTGGAAAGCTCATCCTCATGGCAGAGCAGCCGTAGCTCAATCCAATATGCCCGCTCCTCGTCCGAATAGGTATAGGAGGACTTGGTGATTGCTGCTTCTTTGGCGGAATAATGCTCAGCCACCGGACCGGGCACCATAAAGTACCCGGTCTTCAGCCGCTTAATCTCCGGATGGCCGTTATCCCTAAGATAGTCATTGATTTTGTCAAAGCTATAGCTGAGCTGCTTTCTCGTAAGATGGAACTTTTCCTCCAGCCCCTTGCCTGTAGCTGATGAATTATCTACAATCTCCTGAAAAATCATATAACTTCTGCTATCCAGATACACGATATCACCTCGTCAATTCGATTGCTTACTGTCCCGCCTTGGCATTCCCCGCCTCCAGAGCCGCGTCTTCCCTGGCCTCACGCATTAAATCACGGTAATATAAAATAAACCCTGCCAGCCAGACTGCAAATATAATCAAAGGCATGAAATTACCCTTTAAAAACATAAACAGATGGGAAATAGAATACGTAAATACAGGACCATTAATCAGGCTGTTGCTGATCAGCTCTCCCGCCTGAAGGTCAATACTGCCTGTTGCGATGGCTAACTCTGTCATGAATGGAGCAAAGGCAGTCCCCACCCACAGGAACACCGGAGCGCCGATGACGCAGAGGATAGACATTTGAAGCAGGTTTCCTCTTGTCACCAGAAACGCCGGCAATGCCAGGGATGCGCTCATAAGACCTGCAAAGGGAAGGATTTCATTGCCCGGCAGCACCATGGAATAAATCAGCATAAACGGTATGCTCCAAAGGATAGCCAGCCATATCTCATTACAGCCGCCAAGGATAGGCCAGTCCAGACCTACAATCAGAGTCTTTCCTTCAAACTTTTTATTCATGAAAGCGCTGACCGCCTCAGAAATGGGAGACAAGGCCTGCATGAAATATTTGGCCACCACCGGGAACAGCGTCATGGCAGCTGCAGCCTTGATTCCTGTGGTAAGAATCTGGGCCAGGGAATACTTTGCCAGAATTCCAAACAGGCAGCCCAATATAAATCCCATCACATGGTTTTCCGCAAAAATACCAACCTTGTCTTTTAACATATCCGTGTCAAATTCCCTGTTAAGTCCCGGAATTTTTCTTAAAACAAGGGCAATCGGGTATAAAATAGCTCCAAAGAATAACGTAGCATGGGTCACGGACACACCCGGAATTCCTGTAAGCTTTTCAATTCGGTGCTGATGTGCGTCCGAAGATTTAAGTTCCAGTATAATCTGAACCGCCGCAATCACAAAGGCCAGAATCACACTATGAGTAATGGATACCACGGCAACTGCCGTAAATATCTTAAGCCATACATTCCATAAATCTGCGTTGATGGTATTTGTCTTGTTGAGAAGTATCATCACTACATTGACTGCTATCAAAAGCGGAAACATGAGAAATGCATAGGGCCATGCCCATGATATGGTAGCCATGGTGCTCCATCCGCCGTCAACAATGGGCAGCGAGATTCCCGTAGAGGTCATGATGGCCTGGGCGGCCGGGGTTATGCTGTCCTTCATAAAGGATATGAGAAGATTCATGCCCGTAAATGCCACGCCAAGTGTGATGCCGGATGAAATCGCGTCCTTTATCTTCATCCCCACCATTATACTGCCGACAATCATTATAATCGGTACAAATATGGGAGCCCCTAATCCCAAAAAGAAATTAACAACATTTGTTAATACCTGCATACTTTCCCCTCCTTCTCCCTATCAGCTTTTGTTGACCGCATCAATGAGCTTTTTCAGTTCATCTTCCTGCCTGACCCCTGTCAGGAACGCGATTCCGTTGATAACAGGTACCGGATATTCCTTTACCGTCTTTGTGATGGTTATATAAGCCACACAGTCTTTTATATCCCTGTCCAGGGACTTGATATTAACCGCGTCCACCACCGCGTCCACCTTTCTCTCTTTAAGCAGACGGTTTACCTTACTGGCAACAGCCTGTGACGTGGCAACTCCATTTGCACATGCAACTATAATTCTCTTCATATGTTCACCCTATACCTTCCATTGATAATACCAGATTAAAATATGCTTCTATATTAGCAGCCTGCCTCAGCCTTTCCATAAAATCAGGTCTCTGGCAATTGTTTACCAGTATCTGAAGCAGTTCCACATGGGCATCCCCCACCGCCTCCTGCTTAAAACCAAGCAGAAATACAAACCGCACCATATGGACTACCTCGTTGGCAGCCATCTCCCTCCATGGAATCGGTTCCTTCAGGCGGATACAGGCAATAAATGCATTCTTAATGCATTCCGGGTCTGTATGGGGTATAGCCACTGCATATGGCTCTATGGGAAGGGCCGTGGGATATTCCTTCTCTCTTTCCTTTATGCTTTCAAGAAAATCCCCTGTCACATATCCCAATTCCATAAGCCGCCCGGACATTACTTCAAATAATTCGTCTGTGTTTCTCACATCCAAATCCAGCTGAATCAGGTCCTTGTATACAATATCTCCCGTCATGATTTGGTACTCCTCATTAATTAATATTAAAGTTACACGCGCGCTCATGTATCTTCTCCATACCTGCATTATAAAGGCCGGACATGTGTATTTCAATTCAAATAGGGCCCATATTTTGTGCAATATGATGCTCATTCCTGTGATGCGCAATTATTTTATACATAATTGTGCCTTATTTTCCCTGTTTCACCCGGATACCATGTCACTATTCACAACAACATGGTTTACCAAATCACAGGGCAGAATACACCTTCTTATTGTTCCACAAAAAAATCCTGATGACAGGTACTTCTCAAACCGTCATCAGGATTCTCCCTCTCTTCTGTTTTCTGCGGCTGTCCAATCTTCTCTCCCAGCCTCACACCCAGCCATCAATCACATCAATTGAAAACTTAAAATGGTCTTCCGGCATACCCTGCTCCTTCAGCCGCCGTCTGATTGTCTTCATATAATGGTTTGATATGGCCCTGCATATTTCCTCCGTATTTCCGGTGCGGCACACGTCCACCAGTTCCTTGTGGATGGGGTACTGGCGTTCTATCATGGCCCGGCTGTCAGGGTTGCCCGCATAATAATTGATGGCATTTCCATAGTTTAAGTCCGTCCATCCCTTAATCAGCCGCGGTAAGCCGGTGGAACGTATGATGGCCTCATGAAGCATGTTATCACAGGCAATGGATTTGTTATAATCCGTTTCCTTTAAGTCCTTCATGGATTCCAATGCAGCATCCATCTCGGCAAAGGCAGTCTCTGAAAACACTCCCCTGCACAGCTTTACTGCCAAAATCTCATAGGTGGCCCTCAGCAGATAAATCTCGTAAATGTCCTCCAGGGTGATATTTTTCACCGAACACCCCACATTTCTCACATATTCCACCAGGCCTTCCTGTTCCAGCTGTCTTAAAGCCTCCCGGATCGGCCCGCGGCTCACCCCAAGTTCGTCCGAAATATCCTGTTCAATAATTCTCATTCCCGGCGCCAGCTCGTGGTTGAATATTTTCATACGAATGACGTCCACCACATTTTCACGCAGTGTCTGATACGTTAATTTTCCCATAAAAGCAATTCCTTTTCATAATCCCACAACAATTCCAGTGTATTCTGTCACAAAATAATAGTATCATAAGAAAATCCCACGGTAAACATATTGTCTGAAAAAATGGCAAAACTCCGGCACCTTGGATCACAAGCGCCGGAGTTTGTCTGAGGCTTTCGCCTTTCATCATGTTTACAGGCCGCATATACCCTTGATGACATAGGATACAAAGATGCCCACATAGTTTCCGCAGGCTCCGGCTATTACACCCATGATTAAGCCGACGTTAATCAGGGATTTCCAGTCTGCGCCCGCCGCGGTCAGGGATGAGGTTGGCCCGTCTACAATACATCCCACCATGGACAGGATTACATATTCATACTTAATCTTAAATATGCGGCAGATAATAAGGTGCAGTACGATACATCCAATCAGCATAAACAGTACATACAGTGTCATCATTAGCGCGGAACCGATAAACTGCTGTAAATCCACAGCAAATCCAATGGTTGCAAGGAAGGTCAGGGAAATAAACAGACCCAGGTCAAGATTTCCGCGCAGCTTCTGGACAGGCTTTAACTGTGCCAGGCCAATGGATACCGTGGTAAGAATCAGCAGCCTTCCCGCTTTCCAGAAGGTATCCGGAAAAATGGACTGTGCAATCACTGTACATACAAAGGAAACACCGAAACCAATGGTCAAAAGCCATGCAATATCCCGGATAGACCATCTCTTATCGGACATCAGAGGCTCGTCCTCTCCGTCGTCCAGCTCCTCTTTTGTAAACTGGTAAGGCCACAGCTTGTTCCAGCGTTTGGACGCCTTTAAGATAGCCGGAGCCGCAAACAGAAATACCATTAAGGGGGTGGACACCACGTAGTCAGCTGCATTGGCGGCCGCAAGGGTTTCCCTTGAACAGTCCAGACCGGTTGCAATCGCTGTCAGGTTAGGTGTTCCGCCTGTGTAGGTGCCTACAAACATGCCGGCGCACTTCCAGCCCTCGGTAATCCTTGGAGCAAAGAATAATCCCAGTATGATGGCAATAAAACATACGGAAAAAATAGCAGATACCAAAGCAATAATCGGCTCCCTGTTCAGCTTCTTCAGCTCACGCATATTCATGCTGAGCAGGCAGATAGATATGGCGGGCGTCACGCAGTATGTAGACAACGCACTGTAAAAATCATGTGAAATCGGCACCACATGGGTGTTAGAAAGAATAATTCCCAATACCACTACTGTCAAAACCGGCCCCAGTGACTTAAATGCTTTGAATCTCTGTAACCAAAGCGCAAATGCTACCATGATTAAAATCACGAATATCAGGCCTTCGGTACGTGTAATAAGTGCTTCCATCTTTTTTTCCTCTTCACCTTTCATATATTGATGATTGTAAATTGTAGATTGTGGATTGTCAACAATCCGTATTAGCATTATATTAACACAAGTTTTAAAAATATTCAATATACAAAAGTAAAAACTATGTTTTTTATGCATTATTTCCAGTTTCTGTTGATTTTCAAGATAAACCAGACCTGACCTGTCTCTTTCCCATACCCACATTCCAAAAAAAGTAAAAAAATCCGGTTCTATACTGAATGTTGGGGTGTGCTGAAAAGCACACTTCCAACATTCTTTTCGTTGTAATAAAATACATCTATAAGAAGCCTCCTAAACGCATTATCCCAACCAAAGTTTAATGTTACGGAGGTGACCCCTTATAGATGTACCCTAATTATACCAAGGCTTTCCTTAACTTGGAAGGTGTTTTTATTAAAAAAGTGGTTCAGGCAGACTCTTTCATTAAAATTTTCATCCAGTCCCAACCGGTAGAACAGACTTGTCCCTGCTGTGGGGCTAAAACAAAACGGATTCATGATTACCGTTTACAAGAAGTCCAGGACATTCCCTTACTGGGAAAACAAGTAATCCTGCTCCTTCGCAAACGCCGCTACCTCTGCCCATACTGCCGCAAACGGTTCACGGAATCCTATTCGTTCCTCCCCAGCTACCACCGCAGGACCCGCAGACTGGCATTTTACATTGTCTCCCTGCTCCGGCAGACCTTTTCCTTAAAACAGATTGCAGAGCTTACCGGTGTTTCCGTCCAGACGGTCTGCCGCCTTCTGGACACGATTTGCTATCCTCCGCCTGACCAGCTTCCACAAGCGCTTTCCATTGACGAATTCAAAGGCAATGCTTCTACCGGTAAATATCAGTGCATTCTGGTTGATCCGAAAAAGCGCCGGATCCTCGACATTCTCCCGGATCGGACCCAGAGCCATCTGGCTGATTATTGGCGGAACATTCCCAGGAAAGAACGCCTGAAGGTAAAGTTCTTCGTCTGCGATATGTGGCGCCCCTACACCGAACTTGCACAGACCTTCTTTCCAAACGCTACAATCATCGTGGATAAATATCATTTCATCCGGCAGATGACATGGGCGATTGAAAATGTACGCAAACGGCTGCAGCGCTCCATGCCGGTTTCTCTGCGTAAGTATTATAAACGCAGCCGGAAACTCATTCTGACCCGCTATAAAAAGCTGAAAGATGAGAACAAACAGGCCTGTGATTTAATGCTTCACTATAGCGAGGATCTGCGTCTGGCACACCGCATGAAAGAGTGGTTTTATGATATCTGCCAGATGGAAGCGTATCGTCAGCAGCAGAGGGAATTTGATGACTGGATTGCGAATGCACAGAGCTGTGGGATCAAGGAATTTGAGGCCTGTGCTAAGACCTACAGGGCCTGGCGAAAAGAAATTCTGAATGCCTTTAAATACGGGTTGACAAATGGTCCCACAGAAGGATTTAACAACAAGATAAAGGTATTAAAACGGAGCAGCTACGGAATCCGGAATTTCAAACGGTTCCGAACCCGGATACTTCACTGTACATCATAGGATAAAAAGGTCGGTAATGCGGAGGCTTATTTGGCATGCCCAAAATCAGTAAAACCTGGAACTAAACATAAAAAGGGCCCTTTTCATAGAATTGGGGCGGGATTTTAACAAATCCCACCCCAACTATTGACAAAGAGCCAAAAATCCCGCAGACAAGCCAATATGGCCTGACTGCGGGATCCAATCCGCACATTATATATTCCGTCTGCGCGATACAGTGCAGACTACACGATGCCCTGTCCCAGCATAGCCTCAACCACCTTCTCAAATCCGGCGATATTAGCACCAGCCACATAGTTGCCCGCAACCTGGTAACGCTCTGCTGCCTCTGATACCTTTGCAAAAATATTTACCATGATGGTGTGAAGCTTATCGTCCACTTCCTCAAAGGACCATGACATTCTTAAGGCGTTCTGGCTCTGCTCCAGTCCGGAAGTTGCCACGCCGCCTGCATTGGCAGCCTTACCCGGCATAAAGAGAATCTTCTTCTCCACAAACAAATCTGTGGCTTCCCTGGTGGACGGCATGTTAGCGCCCTCTGCCACTGCAAAGCATCCGTTGGCGAGAAGTGTCTGGGCATCTTCCAGATTCAGCTCATTCTGGGTTGCGCAGGGAAGAGCGATATCACATGGGATGCTCCAGATTCCTCTTCCCTCTGTATACACTGCGGTTGGGACCTCATCTACATACTCCTTGATACGTCCTCTGCGTACTTCCTTGATTTCCTTCACAATATCCAGCTGAATGCCGTCCTTGTCATAGATATAACCGTTGGAATCGCTTAAAGCCACTACCTTTGCTCCCAGCTGCTGTGCCTTCTCAGTTGCGTAGATGGCCACATTGCCGGAACCGGATACAACGATGGTTTTGCCTGCCATATCCTTGCCGTTGTGCTTTAACATCTCATCCAGAATGTATACCAGGCCATATCCGGTTGCCTGTGTCCTGGCCAGGGAACCGCCAAAGGTAAGTCCCTTGCCTGTAAGTACGCCCTCATACAATCCTGTGATTCTCTTATACTGTCCAAAGAGGTATCCCACTTCCCTGCCGCCTACACCGATATCTCCGGCCGGGATATCCGTATCCTTGCCAATGTGGCGGTACAGCTCTGTCATGAAGCTCTGGCAGAAAGCCATGACCTCGCGGTCTGATTTGCCTTTGGGATCGAAGTTGGAACCGCCCTTGCCTCCGCCCATGGGAAGGCCTGTCAGGGAGTTTTTAAGTGTCTGCTCAAAACCGAGAAACTTGAGAATGCTCTGGTTTACAGATGGATGGAAACGCAGGCCGCCCTTATATGGTCCTATGGCGCTGTTGAACTGGATCCTGTATCCCTTGTTCACCTGGACAGCTCCATTGTCATCTACCCACGGTACCCTGAAAGATACAATTCTTTCCGGCTCCGTGAAACGTTCAAGAATACCTTCCCTGCGGTATTTTTCCTCATTGGCATCAATGACCAGCTTTAAGGAATCCAGTACTTCCTTGACAGCCTGATGAAACTCCGGCTCACCCGGGTTCTGTGCTACTACTCTCTCATAAATCTCATCAACGTATGACATTTCAATCGACCTCCTGGATTTTTGTTTGTGAAGTGTGGGGATGCTGTGCCGGCAGTGGGTCCGGCACACACTTTAGGAAAAGTATAACAAGTTAATATGTTAAAGTCAAGAAGTATGTAAACCGATTTTCGAAATCACTGTAGCCGGATTTTCCGCGGTTTTACCGGATGTTTCATCATTTACCACCTGAAATCGGTCCGGAACTCCACTTCACCCCTTTGGCCGCTCCAGACAGAACAGCTTCTTATTCTCTGAACCGCACTGCGTCACCTTAAAATTAAGCAGGTTTCCTTCCTCGGTCCAGAACTCCATGGCATCCAGAATCCGCGTCACCGTGGACCGGTTCATAAGCTGTTCCTTTTCCATGGCAAAGGGTCCGAACTCCCTGTTGACAAACTCTGTTATCTCCGTAACGGAAAGAGGTCTTTCCTTTGTGGCATGATTCTCCAGGATATTAACAATCAATAATGGAAACATGGTCTGATGCATGTGAATCTTCCTCGCTTTCCGCATCAAAAAAGGGCCTGCCTGGGGCCCTTTGTACCATGTTCGCTAAAAGTTCATAAAACGTATTTATGAATCGTTTCGTCTTATCCCGGGCTTTGGCAGTTCCTGTTTTCAGTTACACCAATCCGTCCGCTGCCATAGCATGAATAACTGCTGGCACCGGACTTCCCATAACTATATAACCTTACCTTTATAAACACTGCTTCTGCCATAATGCTCTCCTTCCGATTATGAGTATACACTTTTTCTTCCAAATTTGTCAACGCAGATGGGAGGATTCGGACCTCCGGACCGGTTACTGCCGGCCTGCTCCTTAGCGGGGAGCCGCATTCGACCACTCTGCCACATCTGCTGATTGCGCGCCCATGCCTTATCCTGGTATGGGCGCGCCCGGAACCTGTCTGTTAACAGTCCTGATGCGCCGGGTTGGATTCGAGCCAACAATGTTCACCACCTGGGTCACGGTTTTACAGACCGCTTGCTTCAGCCATTTGCATACCGGCGCTTATGGAGGGAGGCCGGGGAGGCCTCCGTTCTCTTATGTCAGTACTATAGCATATGGACCTGGGCAAATTTGCATTATTTTTAAATTAACCCGGCATTCCCATTCCTGTACACCATTATCCCTGTATACCGTTAATCCTGCACCCCGGCCAGCTCTGCCAGCTGCTCCAGCACGCCTTTACCGCCGTTAAGGGATATATTGCCCACCTTGTCGCAGATCTTCTCCAGATACTCCATCTCCTTCAGCTTGAACAGGGTGCGGTTTTCATCCATAAGCCTGGCAGTGTTTAAAAGGCTTCTGGTGGAAGCCACTTCCTCCCGCCGCATGATGACATTGGCCTGGGCCTTTTTTTCTGCCATCAGCACGGTATTCATGATTTCCCTTATCTCTCCCGGAAGGATAATGTCCTTGATACCTGCCCCGGTTATCTCCACGCAGTATTCCTCCTGATACTCCTTTAGCTTATCCAGCACAAATCTTCCGATTTCCTCCTTCTGTTCCAGGAGCTCATCCAGCCTGTACCGCCCCACATATTCCCGCAGTTTCAGCTGGACATAGGTATAGAGCTGGGAAGCCACCCCCTCTACGGTCTGAACCAGCTTCTCCGGATTGGTAATCCGGTAATTGCAGATTATATTTAACCGCACAGCCACCTTATCTGCGGTAAGGATTTCCTGGCCGGAGATGTCAAGCTGCTGGATCTTCATGTTGAAAACTTTGCAGGTAACCTCCCTTCCGTAATTCCAGAAGTAATAGGTTCCTGTGTCCAGTTTCTTTTCATAGCAGTTGTCAAAATACAAAAGACCTGTCTCTCCGTCCTTTATAACTATTTTCTTATAGTACTTGGATGGCATCAGATCCATATACATCCGGGGAAGGGTATCCTCCATATAAGGCTGTGTTATGTCGATGAGCCGGAATTCATTTTTCTCAAATACATTCCAGTACAATGTCTCAGGCTTTGTGATTACTTCCCTGTACGCCTTATTCACAAACCGGAGAGCTATGCACTCGTCCGGCAGCACTGCCTTCACTACCCTGGAGGCAAACTTTTCATCCTTCATGAGGATTTCCTCCGGTATTCCGCACGTTTTGACTTCCCCTGTCATAGGCACTGTCTGTACCTCATATCCCAACATGTTCAGGTAAGAATACCTGCCTGCTGTCAGCAGTTCCACGAACCGGCCGTCCTTCATCAGGTAGCCGCATTCCTGCTCTTTGATTATATATTTCTTTATCATCATATCTGAATCCCTCATTATTATGAATCTGTAAAATTTGTTTGATGGAAAAGGCGGATGCCCGGCTCCATCCTCCTGCTGCGGGCTTCTGCTTAAGCACATCCTGGAAGGGCTGGGCGTTACGGCCCTACCCGGATCCGATCCGTAATGCGCTGACACGCATTCCGTACAGGCTCCATCCGAACGGGAAACACTTTATCATCCGGCCTATCCGGATTGACCGTATTTCTGGCCCGGCCCATTTTGTGCGGTATCCGCAGCCGCGCTGGGCCGCAGAAGAACTGCCTTTCCCTGTTTTAAACAGGTTCGGCAGGAGCGAAGGCATCCCTTCTCCTTCCTGGAGACATTTGGTTATGTCATCATTTTTAATGATTGCTATACCCACTTAGCTACGTGTTATCATACACGGCGGGAGTCGAACCCGCGACACATCATCCTAAAAAACTGCAGATTGCCGGCATACCCTTGAACCACAGGCCGGGCACCGGGGAGTCCCAGGAAGTAAACTCCGCCTCTTAAGGCAAACTGCCGATATTTATGTAGGGCAGGCCTCCCGTCCCTCTGACGGGCGCCTGCTTGTTTTTCCCCGGCCCCGGCATACTGCCGCGGCCTTCTATCCTTTCACCACGCCTATTGTCTTAAGGCGCTTCACAGGCACCACCAGATCCTGCTGGTTATCCATGACCTCCTCAATATTCTTATAGGCAAACCGGCTCTCCTCCGCCACATCGGCCTTTCCCTTTTTACCCAGAATCACACCCTGTTTCTGTAAATCCAGAATGACTTCCTCACAGGAAAATGCCGCCATGGCACCTTTTCTTGAATACTGCCGCCCGGCTCCATGGGATGAAGAGCAGAAGCTCTCCTGGTTTCCCTTTCCCATGACCACATAGCTGTAAGAACCCATGGCCCCCGGAATAACGGCTAATTCTCCGTTCTGAGCGCTGACAGCGCCCTTCCTGTGGACCCATACATCCTTCCCATAGTGGTTTTCAAAGGAAGCGTAATTGTGGTGGCAGTTTATGTCGTGGGAAAACTCCAGTGAAAGTTCGGTATACTTTCCAATCCATTTTTCCAGAATGGCCTTCACGGCTAACATCATCTTTTCCCTGTTCTCTTTGGCAAAATCCATGGAAAGCTGCATCCAGTTAAGGTATTGTTTGCCCTCTCTGGTATCCACCGGCAGGAAGGCCAGCCTGTATTCATCGGGCACAGCGCTGAACCATTTCTGGTTTAGCTGTCTTGCCTTATAGTGGAAGTAATCGCAGACAGACTTTCCGAAGTGACGGCTTCCCGAGTGAATCATTACAGCCAGATAACCGTCGTCATCCTCCTGGAGCTCAATGAAATGATTCCCGCCTCCCAGCGTACCAATTTGGTAATATCCCGCCTCCAGCTGTCCTAAGAGCTCCCCATCCTCCTCATACCGGTCCATTTCCTCCAAAGCACCGTCCATGGTATAGCTGGGCATCATGGTCTTATGGTGTGCAAATCCCACCGGCACGTTGCGCATGATATCACCTATGACAGCCTGGAGGAGGGAGCCGTTGCCCGTGATAACCTCCCTGATATCAGCCACCTTAATGTTGGTCTCGGTATAAGCCATACCGCAGCCGATGTCCACACCCACTGCATTGGGAATCACCACGCCGTCTGCTGCAATAACACCTCCAATGGGCATTCCCATTCCGGCGTGTGTATCCGGCATCAGACTGACCCACTTATGAAGGAAAGGCAGCTGTGAAAGATGATATGCCTGTTCCAGACAGCTTCCTTCCAAATCCTCTCGTTCCTTAAGCCATACCCTTACAGGAACCTTCATCTTTTCTTTTTCATACATCACAAACATATATCTCACATCCTTTCTTCTTCACTCTGTACGCCGTCAATGGATGATTGGGATGAATCCCGCCCTGCCGGCGCCGTGGTAATCTGTCTTACCGTTCATATATTTGCGTATGTATCTTAACTACATGCTTATAATACTCAATTTTAACGTGGTTATCATTTAAAAAAAGTTGCGAACTTCCATTATTTACTATAATATCTATACTAACGTTTAAATTGAACGTATGCTGTAAGAACAGGTGTGTCAGCTTGACAAAATAGAACATTACATTAAAATGATAGATAAAACAGTCGGAAATCCACGGACAGGAGGGGACATATATGGCTGAATTCCAGGAACTAATCAAGAACTTTGACCGCATCCGGGACTATATGCGCCAGTTTTACGTATATGGGTTTAAGGTAAGAAATGATTTCAGCGAAAAGAGCGCCAGAACCTACGACAATGAGCGCCGGCGTATTGAGAGCTGGCTCTCCCGGTATACAAAGTCCGATTACACCTCCAAGGGAAAGCATGTCTACATCAATGTGGACAGCAAGACCATTCCCCAGAATCCCCTGTACGCTGCCTGGAAGTCCAAAAGCTTTACAGACAACGACCTGATGCTCCATTTCTTCATCCTGGACCTTTTATGGGACTGTCCGGAGGGCATGTCATCCAACACAGTGACCGACCTTATATCCCACAACTACGGGGTAGTTTTCGACACCCAGACCGTGCGACTGAAGCTGAAGGAATACGAAACCCTCGGTATACTGGTATCCCATAAGGACGGCAAGACCCTGTCCTACGCGCTTGCTCCTCTCATGCCCATGGAAACAGAACCGCAGTGTGTAAATTCCGGTGACATGGAACCGGATGGGACTGAGGAAGGGGAACAGAACCTGTGGCAGTGCCTCATGACAGCCGTGAAATACTTCCAGGAAGCCGCCCCCTTTGGCTGCATAGGCAGCACCATCCTGGACCGTCAGGATGAATGTAATGACCTGTTCCAGTTCAAGCACCATTTTATCGTACATACACTGGAGGACGGCATACTGGCCGACATACTGACCGCTGTCCGTGAGAAACGCATGATTCGGTTTGAGAACAAAAGCAGCCGCAGCGGACAGGTTTCCACCCTGTCAGGAGTGCCCCTGAAGATATTTGTCAGCACCCAGACCGGGCGCAGGTATCTGTGCCTGTATCTGCCGGAGCGCCGCCGCTTCAGCAACTCCCGCCTGGACTCCATTACCCGGGTGACCCTTCTGGAGCCATGTGCATTTTATGAGGAAGTACTCCGTGATTTGGAAAAGAATAAGGAGAAATGCTGGGGCGTGTCCTTTGGAAGCGGTACAAGCCGTATGGAGGAGGTCTGCATCAAGCTCTATATAGACGAGGAAAAGGAACCCTACATCCTGAACCGTCTTTACCGTGAAGGAAGGGGCGGGGAAATTATGAAGATACGTGAAAACCAGTTTCTCTACACAGGTACATTTTTCGATACCAATGAAATGCTGTCCTGGGTCAAAACCTTTACAGGCCGTATCATGGACATACAGGGCACAAATATTTTTTCTATAGCCAAGGTAACCCGGGATTGGGAGAAGATGTATGAGATGTACTGCGGGAATGAGGAGTAGGATGCCATGGAATTATTTCACAAAATATACAGCTGTTATTACAATGTGGTCCGCCACATACTGGATGAAGCAGGTCACAGCCCCATAACCAGGCAGGATATGGAGGATATATGCCGCGCTTACGGTTTCCAGGAAAGCGCCCTGTCCATCATCCCCAAACTGACGGACAGCACATGGGCCCTTCTGGAAGAACAGGACAAACATACCTTTACGTCCCGTCTGGGCCATGCTGTTCCTGCGCTCCCTCTCACGAACCTCCAGAAAGCATGGCTGAAATCCCTGATACAGGACCCCCGTTTCCAACTGTTTTTCACAGACAGGCAGTTAGAACTTCTGGCCGGGGAATGGGACGGTCTGCCCTCCCTTTACCATGAGGACGACTTTTACTACTATGACCGCTACAGGGACGGGGATTCCTATGATTCCCCCTCCTACAGGAAGCATTTTCAGGCTATACTTAAAGCAATTCGGGAGGAACGCGTTCTTCTGGTTGCCTATGAGGGAAAACACGGCCGTGTCCACTCCTTTGAGACCGCGCCTTACCAGCTTCAGTATTCCTCCAAGGATGACAAGTTCCGGCTCTGCTGTCTCCAGCTCCACCGGAATACGTTCAGCCGCAGCACCATACTTAATCTGGCACGCATAAAGGACTGCCACGTAACCTCAAAGTCATGCCCACCAGACCTTGAATCCCGCTGTTTTGAACCCATCCAAAAGGCCTCGGAACCAGTGGTTCTTAAAATCAGCGGGGAACGCAACTCCCTGGAACGGTGCATGCTGCATTTTGCCAACTATGAAAAGCATACGGAATATGACGCGGAAATGAAATGCTGGATCTGTTCCATCCACTATGATTTGGCAGATGAGACAGAACTTCTCATAGATATTCTGTCCTTTGGCCCTGTGGTCCGGGTAGTTGGCCCTTCGTCCTTTGTACGGCAGATCCGCAAACGGGTAAAAAGGCAGCATGAGCTGTTTTACAGCGAGATTACATAGGGTACGCCGGGTGACTGCAGAAACCACAGCAGCGCTTCCTGCCTCAGCGCCCCCTGCCCCAGCACCTCCTTCCCCAACGCCTCCTCCCCAGCGCCTCCTGCCCAGCACAGGACAGGACTGCGCTCCGCACAAAAATACGCTCCGCATAAAAACAGGAAAAAACAGGATAAATGAAAAAGATGCTGTATGGCTGTCCGGATATACCATAATACATCCGGACAGCCATACAGCATCTTTATTTATCTATAGTTCCTTATTTTCCTCTAATCTGAGAATCAGATTCTTAACAAGCTCTTCCTTACTCTTAAATTCCGTCCTGACGCCAGTAATATACCGGAAAGCCTCCTCCCATTCGCTCATGGAATAGGATGACATGCTTACCGTGCGCACGGCATATATAATATCCTCTATATAAAACGGACTGTGGAGGTCCGAAAGGTACTGACAGCCGGAGAGATCCTGCAATCTGGCCAACAGCCCCCCCTGGGATTTATCTGGCATCATATAAAACTCCTATTCTTCTTTCTGCATGTATATTTCCAATTTCTCCTGTGCAATCTATACATTGCAATTATATATGACATTTGTCGTAAAATCAAGGAAATGCAACCTATTTCTTGCATATTCCGGAGGAAGCCATGGATCAAAAATTAAAGCAGGATTTAAGGATAGGGCCAAACATCCGAAAATACCGCATGCAGTCACATCTCACCCAGGATCAGGTCACTGCAAAGATGCAGCTGATGGGGATTAATATTTCACGCAGCATATATTCCCAGATAGAAAGCGGCACATATAATATACGAATCTCCGAGCTGGCAGCCATGAAGGAAATATTTAACATCAATTATGAATCTTTTTTTGATGGTATCATGCTGAACCACAGGGATAAACAATAACAAAACAATATGAACAGGCCGCCTGTCAAACGACAGACGGCCTGTTCCAAACACAAAGGATAAAGGTATTTACCCGCAATGGGTACGAATTATTTACCGTAGTATGCTTTTAAATACATTTCTTTAATCTCACTCATAAGCGGATATCTTGGGTTAGCGCCGGTACACTGGTCATCAAATGCCTGCTCTACCATATCATCCAGCCTGTCTAAGAAGTCTTTTTCATCAACGCCGTAATCCTTGATGCAGGACTTGATACCAACAGTCCTCTTAAGCTCCTCAATCTTAACAATCAGCTTCTGAACTGCCTCAGCATCATCCTTGGCCTGGATTCCGCAGAACCTTGCGCACTCCGCATACCTTTCACGGGTATGTGGATACTGATACTGGGAGAAAGTACCCATCTTACGTGGATTCTCAGCTGCGTTGAAATCAACCACCAGGGAAATCAGCAGAGCATTGGCAACACCGTGTGGCAGGTGATGGAATGCGCCCAGCTTATGAGCCATGGAGTGGCATACGCCCAGGAATGCATTGGCAAATGCCATACCAGCCATACAGGAAGCATCTGCCATCTTCTGACGTGCCTCAACATTTGTAGGCTCATTGTAAGCGGTTGGAAGGTAATCAAATACGTTCTTCATGGCCTTAAGCGCAAGGCCGTCTGTATAGTCGGTTGCCATGACGGATGCATATGCCTCCAGTGCATGGGTCAGTACGTCAACGCCGGATGCGCTGGTCAGTCCTCTTGGCTGGCTCATCATATTGTCAGTATCAACAATTGCCATATTAGGCAGCAGCGCGTAATCTGCCAGAGGATACTTGATACCGGTCTCCTGGTCTGTGATAACGGCGAAAGGAGTAACCTCGGAACCTGTACCGGAAGAAGTAGGAACAGCAATGAAATATGCTTTCTCGCCCATCTTCGGGAAGGTATATACACGTTTCCTGATATCAATGAAACGCATAGCCATATCCATGAAATCCACTTCCGGATGCTCATACAGCACCCACATAATCTTACCTGCGTCCATAGCAGAACCGCCGCCCATGGCCAGGATTACATCCGGCTCAAATTCTCTCATAAGCTTGGCGCCGGCCTGTGCATTAGCCAGTGTTGGGTCAGGCTGTACATCGGAGAATACAGTATATGTGATTCCCATTTCATTGAGACGGTCTGTAATGGCATGGGTGTATCCGTTCTTATACAGGAAGGAGTCTGTTACGATGAACGCCCTCTTCTTGCCTAAAACATCCTTCAGCTCTTGTAATGCTACAGGCAGACAGCCTTTCTTAAAGTAAACCTTCTCAGGTGCACGGAACCACAGCATGTTCTCTCTCCTTTCAGCAACGGTCTTAATATTCAGTAAGTGCTTAACTCCAACATTCTCAGATACGGAGTTGCCGCCCCAGGAACCGCAGCCCAGTGTTAAGGACGGAGCTAACTTGAAGTTATACAGGTCACCGATACCGCCGTGGGAAGAAGGAGTGTTGATTACGATACGGCAGGTCTTCATTCTTGCTGCATGCTTTAAAATCTTCTCTTCTTCATTTACATTCACATACAGGGATGAGGTATGGCCGTAGCCTCCGTCTGCCACCAGACGCTCTGCCTTATCCAGAGCCTCGTCAAACGTCTTAGCCTTGTACATAGCCAGTACAGGAGACAGTTTCTCATGGGCAAACTCTTCGCTGATATCCACAGACTCAACTTCGCCAATCAGAATCTTGGTATCCTCCGGAACCTCAACGCCTGCCAGCTTGGCAATGGTTGCTGCCTTCTGTCCCACAATCTTGGCGTTCAGGGCGCCGTTAACAATGATGGTCTTGCGCACCTTATCAATCTCGCCCGGCTTTAAGAAATAGCAGCCTCTGTATTCAAATTCTTTTCTTACTTCGCTGTAAATGGATTCCATGACTGTCACGGACTGCTCGGAAGCACAAATCATACCGTTGTCAAATGTCTTGGAATGAATGATGGAGTTAACCGCCATCTTAATATCTGCTGTGTCGTCGATGATAACCGGTGTATTGCCGGCGCCAACGCCCAGAGCAGGCTTTCCTGAAGAATAAGCAGCCTTAACCATGCCGGGACCGCCTGTTGCCAGAATCAGATCCGCATCCCTCATAACCTCATTGGTCAGTTCCAGTGAAGGAACATCAATCCATCCGATAATGCCCTCCGGTGCGCCGGCCTTCACTGCCGCGTCCAGAACCACCTTGGCCGCTGCGATAGTACAGTTCTTAGCACGGGGATGTGGGGAAATGATGATTGCGTTCCGTGTCTTTAAGGCAATCAGTGTCTTAAAGATAGCTGTGGAAGTAGGATTAGTGGTAGGAATAACAGCTGCAATCAGACCGATTGGCTCGGCAATTTTCTTAATGCCGTATTCCTTATCTTCCTCAATCACACCAACTGTCTTGGTATCCTTGTATGCGTTATAGATATACTCTGCAGCGTAGTTGTTTTTGATGACCTTATCTTCAACCACGCCCATGCCGGTCTCTTCTACTGCCATCTTTGCAAGTGGAAGACGCATCTTGTCGGCTGCGCTTGCTGCTGCAAAAAAGATTTTGTCTACCTGCTCCTGTGTAAAGGTAGAAAAAGCTTTCTGCGCTTCGCGCATTGCATTCATTTTTGCATTCAGTCCGTCTACGCTGTCAATGATTTCCGGAACAACCTGCTCGATTTTCTTTGCCATTTCCTTATCCTCCATTTTCCTTGTGTTTGAATCAGTACATTTAGGCTGTACCTGCCTGTCAAGTCATTTTAAATTGTTACTCAATTGCTATTGATAATTAATTAACAATCTCACTGTTTGCATTATAAACCTTCGTTAAAAAAATGTCAATATATAAATGAAAGATTTTATAATTTTTTTTAGGGGGGAACCAGGGCAATCCTCAGACAAGAAAACAGCTATCCCCTATTGCCATAGAAGATAGCTGTAACTAAAAATCGGTTCTATACTGAATGTTGGGGTGTGCTGAAAAGCACACTTCCAACATTCTTTTCGTTGTAATAAAATACATCTATAAGAAGCCTCCTAAACACATTATCCCGACCAAAGTTTAATGTTACGGAGGTGACCCCTTATAGATGTACCCTAATTATACCAAGGCCTTCCTTAACTTGGAAGGTGTTTTTATTAAAAAAGTGGTTCAGGCAGACTCTTTCATTAAAATTTTCATCCAGTCCCAACCGGTAGAACAGACTTGTCCCTGCTGTGGGGCTAAAACTAAACGGATTCATGATTACCGTTTACAAGAAGTCCAGGACATTCCCTTACTGGGAAAACAAGTAATCCTGCTCCTTCGCAAACGCCGCTACCTCTGCCCATACTGCCGCAAACGGTTCACGGAACCCTATTCGTTCCTCCCCAGCTACCACCGCAGGACCCGCAGACTGGCATTTTACATTGTCTCCCTGCTCCGGCAGACCTTTTCCTTAAAACAGATTGCAGAGCTTACCGGTGTTTCCGTCCAGACGGTCTGCCGCCTTCTGGACACGATTTGCTATCCTCCGCCTGACCAGCTTCCACAAGCGCTTTCCATTGACGAATTCAAAGGCAATGCTTCTACCGGTAAATATCAGTGCATTCTGGTTGATCCGAAAAAGCGCCGGATCCTCGACATTCTCCCGGATCGGACCCAGAGCCATCTGGCTGATTATTGGCGGAACATTCCCAGGAAAGAACGCCTGAAGGTAAAGTTCTTCGTCTGCGATATGTGGCGCCCCTACACCGAACTTGCACAGACCTTCTTTCCAAACGCTACAATCATCGTGGATAAATATCATTTCATCCGGCAGATGACATGGGCGATTGAAAATGTACGCAAACGGCTGCAGCGCTCCATGCCGGTTTCTCTGCGTAAGTATTATAAACGCAGCCGGAAACTCATTCTGACCCGCTATAAAAAGCTGAAAGATGAGAACAAACAGGCCTGTGATTTAATGCTTCACTATAGCGAGGATCTGCGTCTGGCACACCGCATGAAAGAGTGGTTTTATGATATCTGCCAGATGGAAGCGTATCGTCAGCAGCAGAGGGAATTTGATGACTGGATTGCGAATGCACAGAGCTGTGGGATCAAGGAATTTGAGGCCTGTGCTAAGACCTACAGGGCCTGGCGAAAAGAAATTCTGAATGCCTTTAAATACGGGTTGACAAATGGTCCCACAGAAGGATTTAACAACAAGATAAAGGTATTAAAACGGAGCAGCTACGGAATCCGGAATTTCAAACGGTTCCGAACCCGGATACTTCACTGTACATCATAGGATAAAAAGGTCGGTAATGCGGAGGCTTATTTGGCATGCCCAAAATCAGTAAAACCTGGAACTAAACATAAAAAGGGCCCTTTTCATAGAATTGGGGCGGGATTTTAACAAATCCCACCCCAACTATTGACAAAGAGCCTAAAAATCAAACATATTCCGAAGCTCTAATCATTGACTCAACCGAAATCCTTTGATTACTTATTAAAATAGGGGGTTCAGTCAAATCTTAAGCGCCTTCCTATAGATAACTTTTTAACAATTCAACCTTATCCAGTCTCTCCCAAGGCAGGTCCAAATCATTGCGGCCAAAGTGACCATAAGCAGCTGTCTGCTTATAAATCGGGCGGCGCAGGTCCAGCATCTTAATGATTCCGGCCGGACGGAGATCAAAATTGGAACGGATAATGTCCACCAGCTTCTCATTGCTCAATTTACCGGTTCCGTAGGTATCCACCATGATGGAGGTAGGGTGAGCAACACCAATGGCATAGGACAGCTGAATCTCGCACTTGTCAGCCAGACCGGCCGCCACGATGTTCTTAGCAACATAGCGGGCAGCATATGCAGCAGATCTGTCTACCTTGGTGCAGTCCTTTCCGGAGAATGCGCCGCCGCCGTGGCGCGCATAACCGCCGTAGGTATCAACGATTATTTTACGTCCTGTCAGACCGCTGTCTCCCTGAGGTCCGCCGATAACAAAACGTCCTGTAGGGTTGATGAAAAACTTTGTGTTCCCATCAATCATATGCTGAGGAAGTATCTCGTCAAAGATGTATTTTTTCACATCCGCATGAATCTGTTCCTGGGTCACGCTCTCATCATGCTGTGTGGACAATACCACAGCATCCAGGCGGACCGGCTTGTCATTTTCATCATACTCCACAGTTACCTGGCTCTTGCCGTCCGGACGCAGGTACTTAAGCGTACCGTTCTTGCGGACTTCCGTAAGACGCTTAGCCAGCTTGTGGGCCAGGGAAATGGGATACGGCATAAATTCTTCTGTCTCATTGGTGGCAAAACCGAACATCATGCCCTGATCCCCTGCTCCGATAGCATCCAGTTCCTGGTCAGACATCTTGTTTTCCTTTGCCTCTAACGCCTTATTCACTCCCAGCGCAATATCCTGGGACTGCTCGTCAATGGCTGTGATAACACCGCAGGTATCGCAGTCAAAGCCGTATTTGGCACGGTCATAGCCAATCTCACGCACCGTCTCGCGCACCAGCTTCTGGATGTCCACATAAGCGTTGGTGGTTATCTCTCCCATAACCAGAACCAGTCCTGTTGTGGTGGCTGTCTCACATGCCACGCGGCTCATTGGATCCTGCTCCATCAGAGCATCCAGGATTGCGTCGGATATAGCATCGCACATTTTGTCCGGATGCCCTTCTGTTACGGACTCAGATGTAAAAAGTCTTCTCTCCATTTTAATCTCTCCTTCTTTCAGATAAATGATTAATAGCAGCTGTAACATCAACCATTTACAAAAAACAAAGTCCGCAGCAATTGCGGACTTGAAAATATCATTAAATCTTCAAATCCTCTTATTGCTCGACCAAGTATGCTCCATAGCATACTCCTCGCTCAGGCTGGCACCTTCCGGCCCTTTCGCATATCTTGCTGATATACTCAACCGGGGTTGCCGTGACTTCACAGGTCCTTTGTACCTCCATCACTCTGAATAAGGGATATTTACGAACTCTTTAATTGTAAAATGTGTTACCTTCCATATCTTATAGCAATTATATATATATGTCAATACTAAAATCCATCATTTCCTGTCTTACCTTATGGAAATCCTTCCCTGTCCCCCTGGATTTGCATACTCAGATGTCACGGAACCTCCCATTCTTCGGATATAGGAAGACAATATATCCACATCCACCATAACCTCATCCCGGATTACATTACATCCTTTAAACATGGTCATGCCGTCGCCTCCCTGTTTCAGCATATAATTATGGGACGCTACGGTATACGTCTTCTTAAGGTCAATGGGTTCTCCTCCCACTTTAATGTCCATTACCCTGTAAGCACCGGACACACCGGTGAAATTCCCCTTGTCATCCGTCTGAACGCCGGACTTAACAGATGTGTCGATGGTGTAGGTCAGACCGGAAACCTGAAGGAAACCGCCGCTCTCCTCAGGACAATTCCTGGACGCCATCTCCAGCGCATCCTTAATCTGCTGTCCCGTGGCCTCTATGACACATCCCATATTCCCATAAGGGAACACGGCCAGGGTGTCGTTATAGGTAATGTTTCCCGGCTTAATAACGCTTCGGATTCCGCCTCCATTGCTGAGCCCGATATCAGCACCCAGCTCCGCACGGTAAGCATCTGCCGTCAAATCTCCCAGATTCGTCTCAGCGTTTCTGATAATACGATTCCCCGTGGCAGGATCATTGACTGTCAGCTCATATGGCGTGGTACCCAGAACTGTCTTTAATGTCTCATTGTACTGGTTCTCGATAGACTGGATAAACTGATAGGTCCCATAGTCTGCGGCCTTTCCGTCAGGATTAATATAGCTTTTGCCGGGAATCACAATATTAAGACCCACAGGAATCACGTCCGCATTCTTTATCTTATCCAGATTGCTGTTGTAAATATCGATCCAGCGGTTATAGCTGCCCAATTCCCTCTTCGCAATCCTGCTTAAGGAATCATGTTCCTGTACCGTATACTCCCTGTCCAGGTCCGCAGCAGGCACCTCTGATACCAGCTCTGTGCGTATGGATCCATCGGCAGATATGGTCAGCTTTCCGATATGATTCAGCTTGGTCCCCGTCTGGGTCAGAACCACATTCTGTCCGTTTTTATTCTTTACGTTCTCCGACGGGACCGTCTCATGGGAATGACCGTCAATACACGCGTCAATTCCCGTGGTATTGGCAATCACACTGGCGGAGGACCATTTCTGGGTAATGCCGTTTTCCCCGAGGTGTCCCGCCAGAATCACATAATCAGCTCCCGCTGTCCTGGCTGCATCCACGCTGGCCTGCACCTGATCGTACAGCTTTTGGCCGCTCTCGTCCTCACAGAAGGAATAAATATAATTGCCCTGGCTGTCCTGGAAATATGCCGGTGTGGATTTTGTAAAGCTTTCAGGCGTGGTAACGCCTACAAAAGCCACCTGAGTAGCCCCATATGTAAACATCTTATAAGGCGCAAAAACAGGCGCGCCTGTGGCACTGTCTATAAAATTGCAGGAATAATACCCACAATTTAATTTCCCGGCCAGCGCCAGAAATCTGGACATGCCATAGTCAAACTCATGGTTTCCAGGAACTGCAAAATCATATCCCACATAGTTCATGATATCAATAAGATACCCGCCGTCTGAAAGCGTACCAATGGGCGCTCCCTGAATGGCGTCCCCTGTATCCACCAGGGTTACATACGGCGTCTGCTGCTGCATCTCCTTCTTATACAATGCCAGACCTGCATAGCCGATGTTGTCATCCACTCCGCAGTGGACATCATTGGTGTACAGCACCACGATATCCTTGTCCGCTGCCAGTGCCGTGACCGGACCGCCTGTGAGCGGCAGGCCAGCCACCGTTACAGTGGTCAGGACAATTGCAAGAAACAGGCTGCGCAGCCATTTGAAGCTCTTGTTTTTCATGATTTTCCTCCTTATTATGTTTTTCCAAAGGTTCCTGCCACCATCATATCATATTTAAGCGGATAAGTAAAAAACGCTGATAACGGTTCTGATAAAAAAATGGGGAAATCATCCTGCCTGTGGATTCTTTCCCCATTTTTTGCGTATCCTTAGTCCGCCGCCTGATTTCTGCCTCCGGCATTTCGGTTATTCACAGGCCAGCTCGCCCTCATTCGCCTCTTCCCTGCATATCTCCTGCCCGGACTGATAATCCGTCACAGCCAGCTCCATTACGGCCTGGGAATAGTTCACGGACATCCTGACATATTTTCCTTTTTCCCTGGCTGCCTCAGACGCAATGCCCGCAATCTGCTCCAGCACATCCCTGGTCAGATATCCTCCCCGCCAGTGGAATACATAATAGGGCTGTTTCTTCCTCAGCACAGCCTTAAAACGTCCCGCCACATCCTCCAACTTGGTCAGGGACAGCCTGTTTTCTTTATAATAAAACCTTCCCCCGTCTGTGCACGCAGGCACCTTATACACCAGGGGCTGATGATCCTTGAATATCATCTTGTCGTCCAGATTAAAATAATCAAACCGCTTTTGTCCATACCGTCCCAGGGAATTATCAAAGGTCGCATCCAGATGGTACCATGTGTTCTTCAATCTTACCAGATTCCATGCGTGGCGGTACCGGATTCCCCTGTCAGGAGCTGATTCACTTATGGCTATCAGACACTCCAGCCCCATCCTGTCGCACAGTATTTTCACGGTCTTGGCAATGCCTTCGCAGACGCCGATCCCCTGCTGGAGAGGCCCTATAATTTCATGGGAATACTGTTTTTTCAGCTTGTCATAGGTCACATTGGAGCAGATGAAGTCATGCACGTACTTTTCCTTTTCCTCCGGCGCCATTCCCTCTGCCTGCCGGACCAGCCGGCTTATCCTGGACTCCAGGGCTATTTTCATCTCTTTTATTTTCTTCTTCTCAAACATATATTCCGGAATCATCTGTACATACTCTGAATTCTGGGCAAACCTGTAGTGAAAGCCCTCCACATAAAATATGGCCGGATGGTCCAGGCGGAGCCGGAAAAAAATATCTGACAGCTCCTTACCATCCAAGCGCAGAACCGGAAATTCCGGCGACAGTGACTCAAATCCATCCAACATGGCCCTATAGGCGTTCTGCTGAGCTTTATTCATTTGCTGGTAATAAAATTCTTGTTTCATATTCGTTCCACATATCCTTCTTAAGTCTGTTTGTCCTGCCTCTGAAAGAAAAGGCAGGAACCATGCACCTTCCGGTACATCCTCCTGCCTTGTATTCTCTCCTGTTATCAACCAACCCTTAATTTAAACTTTTGTACTTCCCGGTCGGAATCTACTTTTTCAATCATAGCTCCCAATCCCTGAAGCTTTTCCTCAAAACACTCATATCCGCGCTGGATATAACCGATTTCATCCACCACCGTATACCCGTCGGCGGCCAATCCCGCAATCACAAGGGCTGCTCCCGCCCTCAGGTCCGGTGCATTGACCTGGGCTCCTGTCAGGCCTTTTACGCCGTCTATGACAGCCACATTGCCCTCTACCTTTATATTGCTGCCCATGCGGGCCAGCTCGTCCACATATTTGAATCTGTTCTCAAAAATACTCTCTGTCACCATACTGGTGCCGTTGGCCAGGACCAGGGCAACCGACATCTGAGGCTGCATGTCCGTAGGAAAGCCGGGATAGGGAAGGGTCTTTATATCCGTATGCCTCTGGGCAGGTTTTCCCACCACGCGTACAGCGTCATCAAATTCAATCACCTCACAGCCTATCTCCGTCAGCTTGGCCGAAATGGCTTCCAGATGCTTGGGAATCACGTTCTTAACCATGATATCGCCTCTGGTGGCAGCTGCAGCGCACATAAATGTGCCTGCCTCAATCTGATCCGGTATAATGGAATACTCAGTGCCGTGAAGACGGTTCACTCCCCTGATACGAATTGTATCCGTACCGGCTCCCTTTATATTGGCGCCCATGCTGTTTAAGAAGTTGGCAACATCAACAATATGGGGTTCCTTGGCAGCGTTCTCCAGAATGGTCTGTCCCTCTGCCAGGGCCGCGGCCATCATGATATTAATAGTAGCTCCCACTGATACCACATCCAGGTAAATGTGGCTTGCCACCAGGTCGATGGCATGGGCAATGACAGCCCCGCGCTCAATGGTCACCTCAGCCCCCAGTGCCCTGAATCCCTTGATATGCTGGTCAATGGGCCTGCTGCCGATATTACATCCCCCGGGAAGGGGAACCTGCGCGCTTTTATATTTGCCCAAAAGAGCTCCTATGAAATAGTAAGAAGCACGTATCCGGCGGATATACTCATCATCCACAGATACCTCGCTTATATTGCTTCCATTTATCTTTACAGTGTGTCGGTCAATCCGGTCAACCCTTGCACCGATTTCCTGAATCGCCTCTAACAGTACATTGATATCCCTTACATCCGGCAGATTATCAATCACCACATCATCGTCAGTCATGATAGAAGCAGCCAGTATTCCCAGTGCGGCATTCTTGGCTCCGCTTATGGTCACATCTCCCACCAGTGGATTCCCGCCTTTGATAATATATTGTTCCATTCCACACCTCTGATTTTTATTTAAACAAATCCAATATATAAGGAAAATACTCCTAAAGAAATCTTTAAAAATTTGTTCATAATTTATTTACATCTTCTTAGATTATACCATAAGAATCAGATTTGTAAAGTAAAACGAAAATGCACACCCTAAAGTACACTGTCTACTCCACTGCCAAAGCACACAGGAAATCATTCTGCAGGTTCTTGAAATACTCTGTGGCATCATTCAGCCCCATCTTCTGTGTCTCCTGGGTCTGAGGGTCATAGAGCGTCACATTGTACTGGTCGTAGCCGGATAAAAGCACGTACTGGCCTGATTCCACATAGGCAATCACAGGAATACCCTTGTCAATATAGTACAGTATCTGGCTCAGGCTGCATCCTCCTGCGTCAATGAGAATAAGTCCATCCTCATAGACGCGGCTTCCGTCAAATGAATCCAGATATTTTGTCACCTTCCTGGCCTCATCCACCGGGGATTTGATATTGCGTATGGGCTGTCTGTTGATTCTGTCCCACACAATATGCTGGCTGCTGTCCGTCACATACCCCATCTGCCCATAGGCCATCTCCACTGCCTGGCTGAAGGTTCTGGATGAACCTAAATAATGTCCGCCTCCGTATGCCCTGAATATCATGCTGTTATCAGATGATGCGGAAGCACTGGTTCCTGTATCCAGAACACTTGTATATTCATAAGAAAATGCCTTTGGCGCAGATGTACGGACCTCATTTCCGTGTATTTCCGAATCTGCCTGTACAAAATAAACCTTTCCCTTATCCTGGGAGGCAAACCAGCCGATTCCCTCCAAGGGGTCCTTCTCAACCCTCTGGTTGCATACAATGGTATCCTCATTCTGATACAGATATTGGTTCTCGCCCAATGGCACAAGCCGTTTCAGATGAATCCGTCCATCCTGTGCAACTACATCCGTTATATAAATGCCATCCTTTCTGTATTCACTCTCCACCTGCATCTGCGTATCGACAATGTACATTGCATACATAGGCATACCCTTCATGCGGCCATTGACAATCCACTTATCCTTGGAACTGCTCAGTCCATATATCAAATCATTTCCAACAAATCCCAATACTCTGACATAATCATTTACCTCCCCTACGATTTCCTGTTTCTGGGAAGTATTAAAGTCCATAACATGGACCTTTTCGGATTCATAGAGGTTCTGGCCTTCCTGCCATGCAAACCGGCTGGCATCGCCGCTGACAGCATAGCTTCCCTCTGTCAGCCCCTGGGCCACTACCAGGGATTCATTGCTCTTGAGATCGATACCGTACACAGTACCCTGAAGCATAATATACATCATGTCATTCTCGCTGAGATAGGACAGTTTATCAATGTCTGCTTTCACCATATCATAGGATTCAGATGCAGGCAGGAAGAACTTTTCCTGTACCGTATCCTGTTCCTTATCATAGTGGTAATATACCACTCCCATCCGTCCTTCGTACTTCCCCCGGTTCATATATCCATACACCAGAAAATCCATAGAGCCGTCATCCTGCATGGACAATATCTTTATGTCGTGCCTGTCATAATTGCTTCTCACACCGTCGTCCGAATTGCTTCTGAACGAAAATACGCACACCGCCTGCTTATCATCATAGTCATAGCACCACAGATCTCCTCCTGTTTTAAATGCCACATACTTGGATTTTGGACTCTTCATGGTTCTTACTTTGTTGTCATTTGTAATTCCAAGAAGAATCTTTTTACCTGAAAAAGACTGGTGACCTCCGTCAAACACTTCATTGGCATTGCGTTCGTAATTCATCAGGTAGATTCTCTGCTCATTCCATTTCATGGTAAAATTGTCTTCTGCGTCAACCATGGAACGTGTTCCGTCTTCCTCATTAATGGCGACCTGATACCGAATCTGGATTTGTCCCATAATGCCGTCAAACTCCTGGAGAGTCATCAGAGGCTCTCCCACCATCTCCACATCCAGGCCGTCCCATGTTAAATGGCTGAAGCTGGCCCTGATGGTAACATGCCCCAGTGAGCTGTTATCCTCTGTGTCATTGGTTTCCAGATAGGATACCAAATCTCTTGCCTGATTATAGTCCAGACTCTTCCTGGTAAACTCCTGGGCCAGTCTGACCATATCTGACGCATAAGCGTTATCCGGCCACATGATTCTGGTGTAATAATGCAGCTCCTTTTCTCCTGTGGACACGGTAATTGAAAGGAGATATGTCTCATTTCTGGCCAGCAGGTTTTGAATCGGGAGCACCGCGCTGACGCTTCCGTCCCCGCTTACCCAGTCTTCCACTTCTGTCCTCTCCACCAGCCTGTCCAGAGTAAGATTTCTCACTTCATAACTGATGCCTGTAATGGTATTTCCATACTCTTCAATCCGGATATTCAGCCCACGGTCTTCAGGCAGCACAGAGATACTCTCCCTGGCTGCCTGATTCCCCATATCCTGCATGTATCCATGCAGGCAATTGATTTCCTGACCGCCCAGCTGGGTATAAACCACTGGCAAAGACGGTTCTTCCATAGATGTATATACAGCTGATTCTTTTTCCATCGTGTTTCTGGCACTGATAAAATAAACTACCAGCGCTCCTATAAATATCAGGAACAAAATCCCTGCTTTTTGCAATATTTTTTTCATATGTGATTTTATCCTTTATACTGGTTGCTCTGTATCATTTCTATTTTATATAATATCCAGTAAAACTACAACTTAATCTTTTCGGAATTTTATTAATAATATCTTTGCTGCTCCTATAAGGCACACAGACCTCTGGCACACCTTCTGTGGAACATTTCATTCAGCAGAAGTACCTTGACCATGTCTCTAAGCCAGGATGGCCTGTTTCCGGGTTTAGGTGGCGGAACCGGTCTGGGCGGCATTGGTCTGGGCGGCATTGGCGGTCTCGGAGGGGGAGGTGTTGGCCTGGGTGGCTGTGGCCTCGGCGGTCTCGGCGGGGGCGGGGGCGTTGGCCTCGGCGGCTGCGGCGGTCTTGGCGGAGGCGGCGTTGGCCTGGGTGGCTGCGGCGGTCTCGGGGGCGGAGGCGTTGGCCTCGGCGGCTGCGGCGGTCTCGGCGGAGGCGGCGTTGGCGTTGGCCTCGGCGGCTGCGGCGGTCTTGGCGGAGGCGGCGTTGGCCTCGGTGGCTGCGGCGGTCTTGGCGGAGGCGGCGTTGGCCTGGGTGGCTGCGGCGGTCTCGGGGGCGGAGGCGTTGGCCTCGGCGGCTGCGGCGGTCTTGGCGGAGGCGGCGTTGGCCTCGGTGGCTGCGGCGGTCTCGGGGGCGGAGGCGTTGGCCTCGGCGGCTGCGGCGGTCTTGGCGGAGGCGGCGTTGGCCTCGGTGGCTGCGGCGGTCTCACTGGTCCGGGTCCTCCCACTGGTGGTCTGTCCTGATTAGGTCCTGACGGCGGTCTCACTGGCCCTGGCCCCATGGGAGGGCGTTCCGGGCCTGGCCCCATAGGCGGACGTTCCGGACCTGGACCCATAGGCGGCCTGCCTGGATTATTTCCCATGGGTGGTCTTCCTGGGCCCGGACCCATATTAGGTCGTCCACCCATTCTTCCATTTCCCGAAAATCCAGGTTCTCTCCCTCTCATTTCCTGAGTCTCCATTATAATTCCGGACGGGTTCACCACTGATTCCCTATAACCCAGGAACTCATTCTGGCTATTGGAAACAGACTGTTCCTCCAGTGATTCTTCTGTGGTTAAAACCTCAGCATTACCTATGTTTTCAGCCGGAACATTTTCTATGTTCTGCTCCTGCTCCATCACCGGGTCATCATCCTCTGTAAAGAAATCTACATCCAGACGTTTCATATCCTTTTTGAGTTCTGCCATTTCCATCACAGCTTTATCATGCTCTGATATGTTCCACATGCCTCTGACCTTTTCCGCGCCTTCGGATGCAATCACCGTGTCGCAAATTGTATCACAAAGCCGGTTAATCATTATATGGTCAGGATACTCATCATACATGGGGCTGTTTTTATAATCCAATCTGTCGCAAGCTTCTGCCACATACCCCTGTAGAATTCTTATTCCTGACGGATACATGCTTTTCAGGTATTCAATGTCCTGCATCTACTCTCCCTTTTCCAATTTTCTCTTACCAATATCATATGCAGGCCAAATCCATTATGCGCCAACTTTCCGCCTTTTTCCCAAAATAAATAAAAGACCAGATAATTTCCAGTCTTTTACAATTGTTATTGATTTAATTTTTCTTAATATAACCAAGAGCCTGTTCCAATGCCTCCTGTTCCTCATTCCCCAGAACAATATCAGTCTGCCCCATATCCACCACCTTAATATACAGATAACAACCTTCTCTGCTGTGGACACAGTTTAATACGAATCCACTGTTTGTATAATCTAACATGGCAAAGGCAAAACTTAAGTTTCCTCCCATTCCTTTAAAGGCATTATACTTGACAAGCCCATATTTTTGGAATGAGGCTCTCTGATTCCGGTTCAATGTTCGGATGGAATCCTTATTTGACCTGTCTTCGGCCCTTAAATCCCTGATTTCTTCAATCTGGTCCAGAATGACATCTTCCAGAGTTTCTGCATCTTTTCCTCTCATAAAATAGTCATATTGGCGATCCAGCCTTCTCACTTTTGTCATTGTTGTAATCGTCAATATCAGCAACAGAACCACTAATATCAATAATCCCGCTATTATGTATGCAGGATCAAAGGGAATTTGATTTAAGATGCTGTTCTCCATATAATATCCATCTCTCCTTTGTACCTAGCGAATTGATTCTATCATTTCTACAATCCGCTCTAATTCTGCTTCTGAATAATATTCAATTTCAATGCGTCCTTTATTTTTATCCTTGTTGTGGATACTGACCTTTGTACCCATGACGCTTTTCATACGTTCTTCCAAGCTCTGATATATCAAAGCCAGGGCTTCATCCTTATTTTTATCCTTCTTCTCTTCCCCGTTCTCCGCTTCTTTTGCAAGGCGCTTTACAAGGCGCTCTGTTTCTCTGACACTGAGCGATTCGTCCAATATCATCTTTGCTGCCTTCAGCTGAAGTCCTTTATCCTCTAAAGACAATAAAGCTCTTGCATGACCGCTGGAAATAAGATTCTGAATCAGCATTTCCTGTATCTGTCCGTCCAATTTTAAAAGACGCATGGAATTGGTAATGGTAGCCCTGTTCTTTGATACTCTGGCTGCTATTTCCTCCTGAGTCAACTTGAATTCTGTTACCAGACGCTGATAAGCCAATGCCTCTTCAATGGGATTCAGGTCAGATCTCTGCACATTTTCAATCAGTGCTATCTCCATGCTTTCCTGCTTATTGTACTCCCGTAACACAACAGGTATTTCCTTTAATCCGGCTATTTTGGCAGCACGCCACCTGCGTTCCCCGGCGATAATCTCATAAAATGTCCCCTTTTTCTGAACTAAAAGGGGCTGCAAAATACCGTATCGTTTGATGGAATCAGCCAGCTCAGCCAGCTGTTCTTCATTGAAATCTTTTCTGGGCTGTTCTCTATTAGGTTCAATCAAAGCCATCTTTACCATCAACTCACCGCTTTTGCCATCCCCGTTATCCGTCACAGCCGCTTTTGCTTTTGCAATCTCTTCTTCACTTTCCTTTATAACATCTTCTCCAAAGATGGCTCCCAATCCTTTACCCAATCCTTTTTTAGCCATTACAATTCTTCTCCTCTGCTCATTACTTCTGCCGCAAGCATCCTGTAGCTCTCAGCCCCCGTTGATCTGGAATCGTAAAGATTAATAGACATACCGTGGCTGGGTGCCTCAGCCAGACGTACATTTCTCGGTATAATGGTTTTATAAATTGTTCTGTTCAAACTGCTCTTAACACTTTCCACTACTTCCAGTGAAAGATTTGTCCTTGCATCATACATGGTAAAGACCACGCCTTCCAATTCCAACTCCGGATTCAACTTTCTTTTAACCAGGTCCACTGTTTTTAATACCTGATTAAGTCCCTCCAAGGCATAGTACTCACACTGTATAGGAACCAGTACAGTATCTGCTGCCGTCAGTGCGTTAATGGTCAATATATTTAGAGATGGGGGACAATCAATGATGATGAAATCATATGTATCACGAACTTGATTTAGACAGCTGCTCAGAAGTTTTTCCTTATCCTCGACTTCCTGAAATTCAATCTCCGCTCCTGCCAGGTTCATATCAGATGGAAGCACATCCAGATTTGGCTGTATTTCCTTAATAATACATTCATTTACAGATGCCTCTTCAATCATCATATCATAAACTGTTTTATCAAAATCTTCCTGTTCCAGCCCCAAACCGCTGCTGGCATTTCCCTGGGGATCAAAATCCACCAGCATAACATGTTGTCCTGCTTCAGCCAAACAGGCGGAAAGATTAATGGCCGTAGTAGTCTTACCTACCCCGCCCTTCTGGTTGGCTATTGTTATGATTCGTCCCATATGTATAAATTCCTTTCTCGAAAAAACAAACCTTTCTTCGATTACTTTTACGATTATAACACAAGTCCTATTCTTTTCCTACGGAAAATTAGGAGAAAAGGAGAATTTTCATGTTTTATACAAAAAAATGTTTCACGTGAAACATTTTTAAGGCAGAAAATTGGGCATCCTAATCCTGTAGTGTCTTAATAATAATTTAATCCTCTAACCGTTGTAATAGCCCCCAGCTTGTATTATAATGGAGAAGAATCAAAAAACCGGTTATATAATATGTAATTTCAGGAGACTATTGAATGAAAACCAGGAATAAATTACTGACCTTACTTATACTGTCATCCGGAGCTGCTGCTGCTACTGCTCTGATTAACAAAGCGATAAAACTTTCGGCAACGTCCCGAAATGTATTGGAAGAACCAGAGGCATTGTGTTATAAGTGGCGTTTAGGAAATATACATTATACTAAGACCGGAACAGGTAAACCGATTCTGTTGGTACACGACCTTGCTCCTGCTTCCAGTGGGTATGAATGGAAGAATCTGGTAGGTAAACTTGCGGAAACTTATACTGTCTATACCATTGACTTGCTTGGTTTTGGTCGATCAGAAAAACCCAATCTTACCTATACCAATTATCTGTATGTGCAGCTTCTCTCTGATTTCATAAAATCAGAGATAGGACACAGGACGGATATAATTGCCAGTGGTTCCTCTGCTGCATTGGGTATCATGGCTTGCAGCAACAGTCCTGAATTATTCAATCAGCTGTTATTTATAAATCCAGAGAGCCTCCTCTCCTGCAGTCAGGTGCCCGGTAAGAATGCAAAGCTTTATAAAATAATTTTGGATTTACCGATTGCCGGAACTTTAATATATAATATAGCCTGCAGTAAACAGTTCATAACAAAGGAATTTTTAACTAATTACTATTATAATCCTTACTCAGTAAAGACCCGTGTAATTGATGCATATCACGAATCAGCCCATTTAGGAGAATCTCCCAAGTCCGTCTATGCCAGCTTAAAATGTAATTATGTTAAATGCAATATTGCAGCTGCTTTAAAGAAAATTGATAACAGCATATATCTGTTAGGCGGAGGTGCCATAGATGACATAGGCGAATGTATGGAAGAATATAAAGAATACAACCCTGCTGTTGAATATGCTGATGTCCCCAACACAAAGTTACTTCCTCATTTAGAAAAACCTGCAGAAGTATTTGATATGATTCAAACCTATTTATCTTAAAATATAAAATGTTTCACGTGAAACATACGGTTCGGACATCTACTCCGAACCGTTTTTACTACCACCTCTGTACAATAAAATAAATTATTTAACTGTATATATAAGAAAGGAAAATACAATATGCTGCGAATTGGTTGTCATCTATCCTCATCAAAGGGATATCGAGCTATGGCAAAAGATGCAAAAAAGATAAATGCAAATACATTTCAGTTCTTTACCCGTAATCCACGCGGAGGAAATGCAAAAGCCATAGATGAAAACGATGTAAAAGTTTTTTTAACGGAAGTCCAGTCTTTGGACATTACTCCAATATTAGCCCATGCACCTTACACACTAAACGCCTGCTCGGCTGATCCTAAATTAAGAAACTTTGCCAAACGAACCATGGCGGATGATTTAGTTAGGATGGAGTATACACCTGGAAATATGTATAATTTTCATCCGGGAAGCCATGTAAAACAAGGAACTGAAATTGGCATACAATTTATTGCAGAAATGCTCAATGAAATTCTTTCTCCGGCACAGACCACTACTGTTTTGCTGGAAACAATGGCGGGAAAAGGCAGTGAAGTAGGTGGGGCTTTTGAAGAATTGCGGCAGATTCTTGATTTAGTTGAATTAAAAAGTCATATGGGTGTTTGTCTTGATACCTGTCATATATGGGACGGGGGATATGATATAGTCAATCACTTAGACGATATATTGACAGAGTTTGATAATAAAATCGGGTTAAAATGTTTAAAGGCCATACACTTAAACGACAGCCAGAACCCAATAGGCGCTCATAAAGACAGACATGCAAAATTAGGTGAAGGCTATATAGGATTAGACACATTTAAACGAATTGTCACACATCCTGAATTGAGACATCTTCCATTCTTTTTAGAGACTCCTAATGATTTGGATGGATATGCACATGAAATACAAATGATGCGTGAGGCGGCAGATTAACTCTAGTTAATCAGATATTTTGAGTGCGTGACTTCTTCATGTACAAATATAAATGAAGTAATAAGAAGGCATACGATGTATTTTGCCTTCTTATTTTTATATTCAATTATATTTAAAAGTTTTATATGTATATTAAATATTAATAGATGTTTATTACCTATTAAAAGTGAGATGACACATTTATATTAATTACGGTATTATGCTGACTAATGTATTGTATTAACTAATACATTTTATCGCATAATATATAGCATTATCTAACCTATTATGTAGGATAATGCATTATGTTTAATAACCTATTATGGCCCAACGCATTATACTAAATAACTCATTACATGCCCAATGCATTATATTGAATAGCTCATTACATGCCCAACGCATTATACTGAACAACTCATTACATGCCCAATGCATTATATTGAATAACTCATTACATAGCCAACGCATTATATTGAATAACTCATTATAAGGCCAACGCATTATAATGAATAACTCATTACATGCCCAATGCATTATATTAAATAACACATTACATGCCCAACGCATTATACTGAATAACTCAGTATATAACCAATGCATTATACTGAATAACTTATTATAGTGAATAATGTATTATGTTGACTGTCCCATCATATTACTCAATATATTAAACTCAATAACTTATTGTAATGTGGAACCAATCATATAGATTAATGCATTATGTTAATTATACAATTATACTAACTAACCTATTATTCTGACTAATCCAAGATACTGAATAACTCACTACTCTGACTAACCCATGATACTGAATAACTCACTACTCTGACTAATCCAAGATACTGAATAACTCATTATTCTAACTAAAACACCTTATATTATTTAACGCAATAAGTTCCTTCTCACATTTTGTCATCTAATAAATTATATAATTTAATGCATCATATAACTTAGTAAATCCTATTACTTCATATACGCTCTTCCATCTTTTCAATTTTTCATCCCCTATATAATAACAAAAAAATATCTATGAGTTTTTATTACACTTAAAATTAAAAACAATTAAATCTATACAAGCTTATAACAATAATAAATTCAGTCAAGAAAAAGGGAATGTTTCACGTGAAACATTCCCACATCCACTTCTATCCCAAAGGCTCCTTAGTTGGCATTCCTGCCTTCCTTGGATACTTTTTAGAAATCCCTTTCACCTTCTTTATTACCACCAAAGATCTGGAAGCATCTGTACCGGGCAGCATAAATTTATCTACAAATTCTAGTTCTCCTCCCAATATTCCAACCGCACTGCCGGCAGACTTCAGCTCATCTTCTATCTCGCCGGATTTATAAGGAACAAAGAAACCGCCAATCTTCACAAAGGGCATACAATACTCAGACAGAGAAGCCAAATTTGCCACAGCCCTGGACACGCACAAATCATACATTTCCCTGTGCTCTTTCTGCCTTCCTATATCCTCAGCTCTCCCATGAATAAATTCCACGTTTTTTAATTCCAAGGCATCACAGACTTCCTCCAGAAATTTAACTCTCTTATTCAAGGAATCCAGCAAGGTAAGTTTTATTCCCGGAAAAGCTATTTTAAGGGGTATACCTGGAAATCCTGCGCCTGTTCCTACATCAATAACCGACTTTCCCTCCAACAGTTCTTCCTCATACACTCTGCTGCCGTCACACCCATCACCGGAATCCATCACCCGTTTCAACACCCTAAACAGTGACAGGCTGTCACTAAAATGTTTGGATACTACGTCTGTCTCATCTGTTATGGCTGTCAGGTTCATAACCTTATTCTTTTCCACCAGCATTTCATAATAAGTAAAAAACTGCTCCAATTGCTTCTCACTTAATTTTATCCCCAGAAGGCCAAGCTCCCGGTCCATCTGCTGTCTAAATGTATCTGTCATATCAGACCCTCTCACTGTTTTCTTGTAAAATGCACCAGCAGAACAGATATGTCCGCCGGTGATACACCTGATATACGGGATGCCTGTCCAATGGTTGCCGGCTGTACTTTGTTCAGCTTCTGAACTGCCTCCCTGCGAAGGCTGTTTACCTCTGAATAGTCAAAGTCCTCGGGCAGCTTCTTATCCTCCAGCTTCTTAAACTGTGCCACCTGCTGCATCTGACGCTTTATATATCCTTCATACTTAATCTCAATATTAACCTGTTCTCTGACATCATCAGGAAGTTCAGGCCTGCCTTCATCCAGTTCCGCCAGTTTAACATAATCCAATTCCGGCCTCTTGACCAGCTCTGCCAGCGTTATTCCGGACTTCAATAAGGTGCTTCCATAATTTTCCAAAAACATTTGTACCCGATCACTTACACCTATAACAGTCTTTTCCAGCCGTTTGATCTCTGACTGTATATCATCCATCTTCCTTAAAAGATGCTCATACTCTTCATCACATACCAGGCCGATTTCATGACCGATTTTTCTGAGTCTTATATCTGCATTGTCCTGGCGCAGCAAAAGCCTGTACTCTGCCCTGGAAGTCATCATCCGGTAAGGTTCATGGTTTTCCTTTGTTACCAGATCATCAATCAGAACCCCTATATATGCCTGTGAACGGTCCAGAACCACAGCCTCCTGTCCACGTATCTTCATCACTGCATTCACACCAGCCATGAACCCCTGGACGGCCGCCTCCTCATACCCTGAGCTTCCGTTAAACTGCCCGCCTGCAAACAGGCCCGAAATCTTCTTAAACTCCAGAGTCGGCTTAAGCTGGAGAGCGTTAATACAGTCATATTCAATGGCATAGGCATTTCTCACTATCTTTACCTTTTCAAGTCCCGGAACCGTACGGTACATTGCATACTGTACATCCTCCGGCAGTGAACTGCTCATGCCTCCCAGATACATCTCATTGGTGTAAAGGCCCTCCGGCTCCACAAATACCTGATGACGGTTCTTATCCGGGAATTTAACCACCTTATCCTCAATGGAAGGACAATACCTTGGTCCGGTTCCCTCAATGGCCCCTGAAAACAGAGGTGAACGGTCCAGATTATCCTTGATGATACGATGGGTATTTTCATTGGTATAAGTCAGCCAGCAGGAAACCTGGTCTTTCTGGATTTCATCCGGATTCGTTGAAAATGAAAACGGCACAATCCTGAGGTCGCCAAACTGCTCTTCCATTTTAGAAAAATCAATGCTTTTTTTATCCACCCTGGCCGGCGTCCCTGTCTTGAACCGGAACATCTCAATTCCATGTTCCCTCAAAGAATCCGTAAGATGGTTGGCTGCCTGAAGGCCGTTAGGCCCTGTAGGATTGCTCACATCCCCATAGATACACCTGGCTTTCAGATACGTTCCCGTGCACAGTATCACGGCCTTTGCGTAATACACTGCGCCGGAAAATGTCTTTACTCCCCTGATTTTACCATCCTCCGCCATAATTTCAGACACTTCCGCCTGACGTATGGTGAGATGTTCTGTGTTTTCCAGGGTCCTTCTCATATGCCTGCTGTAATCCTGCTTGTCAGCCTGAGCCCGCAGGGAATGAACAGCCGGTCCCTTGGATTCATTAAGCATCTTGGACTGTATGAAGGTCTTGTCTATATTCTTCCCCATCTCTCCGCCCAGCGCATCTAACTCCCTGACCAGATGCCCCTTGGAGCTTCCTCCTATATTAGGGTTACAGGGCATCAGCGCTATGCTGTCCACGCTGACAGTAAACATAATCGTTTCCATACCCAGTCTTGCACTGGCCAGAGCGGCCTCACATCCTGCATGGCCGGCTCCGACAATCACCACATCGTATGTTTCTTCTAAATAAGGTATCATTCCGCGTTCCTCTTCCATATTAAATTTCCCTATTTACCCATACAGAATTTTGCAAATATCTCATTGACAACATCATCATCCACTGCCTCCCCGATAATGAAACCCAGCTGTTCATATGCATTCATCAGGTCAATGGAATAAAAATCCTCTGGCATGCTGTCCTCAACGCTTCCCTTTACCATCAGCAGACTCTCCAGACACTGCTCCAGGGCTTCCTTATGACGCGCATTTGTAATATAAACCTGGTCGTTAAAAGACAGGTCGCCGTGATAAAAGAGCTTCTTGATTTCCTGCTCCAGCAGCTCGATTCCCTGTTCTTCTTTAGCAGAAACAGGGAGCACCTTATGTCCGCAAATCTGTTCCAGCTCGGCCGTACCCACTTCCAAATCCAAATCCGATTTGTTCAGCAATACAATGGTTTTTCTGTCCCGGATAAATTCTATTATTTCCCTGTCGCTTTCATCCAAGGGCCTGGAACCATCCACCACATAGATAATTAAATCAGCGTCCCTGGCTGCTTTCATCGCCCGGTCCACACCGATTTTCTCCACCACATCCTCTGTATCCCTGATTCCCGCCGTATCCACCACATTAAGACTGATTCCCTGCAAATAAATATGCTCTTCCAGGGTATCCCTGGTAGTTCCCGCAATTTCAGTAACAATGGCCCTCTCCTCTCCCAAAAGCACATTCATCAGAGAGGATTTACCTGCATTGGGCTTACCCAGTATAACTGTCTTTACCCCTTCGGACATAACCCTTCCGTCATCCGCAGACAGGAGCAGCTTCCTCACCTCACCAATCATAGGCACCAGATCATCCATCAGCCGGCTCCCATATCCATCCAGTGATATATGTTCCGGATCATCCAGAGCTGATTCGATAAAAGCTATCTGATACAGTATCCGGCTGCGCAGTTCCTTAATTTTAGCGGACACTGAACCGCTCAGCTGGCTCACAGAGCTTTTTAACGCATATTCATTGGTGGCGTGAATCACATCTGCCACCGCCTCGGCCTGTGACAAATCCAGCCTTCCATTTAAGAAAGCCCTCTTTGTAAACTCTCCCGGTTCCGCTGTTCTGGCTCCTGCGTGAAGAACAGTCTCCAGAATCCGCCTGACCATAAGCACTCCCCCATGGCAGTCAATCTCCACCGTATCCTCAGCCGTATAGCTGTGGGGCCCCTTCATGATAATGACCAGGGCCTCGTCCACCTTCTCATCACCGTCATATATATACCCATAATGGACTGTGTGGGACTGGGAAAGGCTCAGTCTGACCCTCTCCCCCTTTCTGTTCCGGAATATGGAATCAATCACGGAAAACGCCTGCTCTCCGCTGATTCTCACGATTCCGATTCCTGAATTGCTCATACCTGTAGCTATAGCCGCTATCGTATCTGTCTTCATAGGCTCTCCTCACAATAGAGCAAAAAGGCCGTCGCTTCAGCAACAGCCTCTTAACCTGTTTCATTACTGCCTGCATCCGATCAACCACGGATGGGCTTATTCTTCTTCACCGGCAGCAGTCTCTGCTGATGCATCTGAACCTGTCTGAGATGCACTGTTTCCATTGGTGCGGCGGTTATTCCTATATCCGCCGGAACGGTCGGAACGCTCAAAACGTCCCCCTTTATTTCTGTCATAGCGTCCTTTACGGTCGCCGGACGCTGCCTCCTTCTTAAGGGCAATCACCACATGGCGGAAGGGCTCTTCCCCTTCGCTTCTGGTGGTAACATACTTATCATTCTGAAGAGCCGCATGAATGATTCTTCTCTCATAAGGATTCATAGGTTCAAGGGATACCGGTCTCTTGGTTCTCTTAACCTTATAGGCAATGTTCTTAGCCAGGGTCTCCAGGGTTTCCTTCCTTCTCTCACGGTAATTCTCAGTATCCAGCTTCACCCTGAGATATCCTTCTGTTCCCTTGTTCACAATCAGGCTCACCAGATACTGGAGAGAATCCAGGGTCTGCCCCCTCTTGCCAATGAGGATCCCCATGTCCTCGCCTTCCAGGTTTAAGGACAGCTCCTGCTCCTCCTGGTTATATGCAGCTGTAATATTCACCTGCATATTCATTGCCCCAAAAATCTGAGACAGGAAATCCATGGCCTTATCCTCAATGGACTCTTTTTTCTTAGCACGAATAATGGCAGGTTTTGCGCCGATACCAAGGAATCCTGTACTTCCTTTATCAACTACTTCATATTCCAGTTTGTCGCTGGTGGTTTCAAGTTCGATTAACGCCTTTGTAACTGCTTCGTCCACTGTCTTGGCAGTAACTGTAATCATATCCATACAAAACCCTCCTACTTTTTACCCTTCTCATGCTTCTCATTATACTTGGAAACCATGTTAGCCTTAGCCGCCAGACTTCCAGGCTTGGCATTATCATTATAGTACTTGGTAGACTCCTCAACAATAGACTTGGTCTTAGCGATCTTAGCCATCTGGGCCTGCTCTGCCTTTTCTTCCTTTGCCTCAATCTTCTTGAGCATCTCGTCTACATTGCCCACTTTTGTAGGAGGAAGGCCTTTCTTTGCGCGCTTCTTGTTCGTCTTTTCAATGTTCTTCTGAACCAGGTCGTCAATGTCAACCTTATTAAGATAAGAATTGATTCCCACCTGCTGGATAATGGTAAATACACTCTGTGCAACCCAGTAAAGTCCGATACCGGATGCAAATGAGAAACAGAAGAATACGGACATTAAAGGCATGGTCACATTCATGCTCTTCATCATGTTTGCGCCCGGAGCATCTTCAGACTGCTGGGGCTGGTTGGCTGTCATCAGCTTGGTGCTGTACCACTGGCTTAAACCTGCTAACAGCGGAATGCACAGTGCTGCAAAGGCAGTCATCAGAGTGGTGTTGTCAACCTTATTAAAATAGTTCATGATAACCTGCAGGGGTGTGTATGCAATATTCAGACCAAAGAAGTTCTGCATATTCTCAATGGCATCCACCACTCTCACGCCGGTTTCCGTAACTGCCTGTCCCACGGAAGAAAAGGCATTGACCAGTGAATCCCACTGCTGTCCTGTCAGCTTATATAATAAATCAATGACTGTGTTTACATTGGTATAGTCAAATCTCTCACCCACCATCTTGTGGGCCTGTGCCAGGTCTGTAAATGCCTGGGATGCTTCATATCCGCTGGGAAGCTTGCTTACCACTGCTTCATAATATACCCTTACGGACTGTACATATGCAGGAATATTGTATATGACGCGGTACAACGCGAAAATAATAGGCATCTGGATCAGAAGAGGAAGACATCCGCCTGTCATGGATGTGCCGTACTTCTCATAAACCGCCTTGATTTCAGTCTGCATCATCATGGCGTACTTCTGGTCGCTTTCCTTGCCCTTGTACTTCTTCTGAATGGCTGTAATTTCGGGCTGCATGACTGCCATGAGTTTTGATGATTTCTGCTGCTTAATGGTAAGAGGTATCATCAGCACCTTGGTTACCAGGGTAAATAAAATGATACATAAACCGATATTTAATATTCCGAAGGTACTGGTAAAACGGAACAATAAGTCCATGATCCACCCCAGGATATCAGCTATCGGCCCCAGAATACCTCCTGTTTTTGTCAATAATACTGCGCCAGCTATACTGTTCAATACACTACCTCCTTCGATCTACGGAACTGGATCATAACCGCCTTCTGCAAATGGGTGACACCGGAGTATCCTCTTGCAGGCCAACCATGTACCCTTTAACGCACCATACTTTTTTAATGCTTCAATGGCGTATTGAGAGCATGTAGGTGTGTAAATACAGTGAGTTCTTACTTTAAGGGGCGACAGAAACTTCTGGTATCCCCTTACCAACAAAATCAGACATCTTGCCATAATCACTTCACTTCGATTCTTTTAAAATGTGATGCAGTCCGCACAGGTGCAGGTAAGCACCCTCCAAATGTTTGTAATCCGATTGTCTGGCAGCGCCTCTGGCTACCAGGATGATGTTTAACCCAGTCTTTATTCTATTATTGTTTAAACGGAAAATCTCTCTTAAAAGCCTTGTTATATGATGGCGGACAACACTGTTGCCCACTTTTTTGCTCACAGATATGCCAATGCGGTTTTCATCTTCCCCGGTTTTCATCACATACATCACCAGCAGTCTGTTCGCATAGGAAGTTCCATTCCTGTATATCACCTGGAACTCACTGTTCTTCTTAACGGAAGGAAATCGTTTCATCCGAAACTCCTTACAATCAGGTTGTCAAAACACTCCCCTTTTTCCGGGAAGGTAAGAAAAGAAAAGGCCACATGATGCTGTGGCCCGTAGTTCTTTTGCTTTAAGCTTGAAACAATTAAGCAGATAATTTTGCTCTACCTTTAGCTCTTCTGGCAGCAATAACTTTTCTACCGCCTGCAGTCTTCATTCTTGCTCTAAAGCCATGAACTTTCGCTCTCTGTCTCTTCTTGGGCTGAAATGTCATCTTCATATCCGGGCACCTCCTATCAAAATTATGTGGCAATGTGAAAACACACATTTAGACTAGTATAATTAAACATCTTCTCAATTATATAGAAGAAATCCGCCTTCGTCAAGCGGATTTTCTCAAAAAATCAACAAAAAACCGGCAAAAAAGGACAGTCCCAAAGACTGTCCCAACAAAATGTGTGCATTGCAAAACTACATTACTATATTTAGTATAAATCCGTTTTCCTTCCTATACGCTGCTATCCTCTGATGTCAGGTGTCAGCTTCAGCAGGATTCCGGCTACAGCCGTCACAATAATTCCGGCCACCAGGGCTTCCGGCACTCCCTGCATACCGATAATTCCCAATATTACTCCATATACCCATTTGGCTGTCCAGCTGGCAGCGGACGCATACTGATCCCCAAACAAAAAATAAATCAGGTTCATAACCAGAAGGGTGTTGGTCAGGGATCCGGCCACGCCTGCCGCAAACAATGCGGTCCCCTGCTTATTCCTCCTGTTCTTAAGCGTTCTCATAAACAGACGGTATACATAATAGGCCACAACCCCAATCAGTATTCTTGGAACCAGGCAGATAACCAGGCTTCCCAGATTTCCGTGAAACTGTCCCATGGTAACAAAGGGTGAAAACACAAAGGACGTGGGATTTGGCATGAAGGTGTTCTTCCACAAACTGGTCAGACCGAATGTCAACCCCAGGAATGCCCCGTATTTCGGTCCCAGAATAATGGCTCCGATAATCACAGGGATATGAACGGTGGTCGCATTCATGAATCCAAGCGGAATATACCCTAAGAATGGCACAAATGCCATGATTACGATAATGGCTGCAATGACTGCTGCCAATACCAGGTCACGGGTTTTGGATAAAGTATTCATTTTTTCCTCCTGCTACTGTTCTTATGATAAAGATACAATGCAATGCTACAACGTAATTATAAGTAAAAATCACATCAGCGTCAATGTTTCAGGCTTATGTTTCCCTTTCTATGCAAGACTATTTTCACATGGGATCCCAGATTAACATAACATTATCCACAAAATGTGGATAAGTTGTGGATAAGTATGGGATAATGCCTGCTTTTTCCCCAGCCCGATCTAAAAAATCCAGAATTTATGAATATTTCCACCATGTGTAAAACTCCAGTTAACTTTTTCACGATTTTTGTGGACAAAAGATCTTTCCACACTGCTTACACAGGGCATCCACCCCCAATTCACAAAGTTATCCACAATATTTTACACTTGTCATTGAAAAAATTTTTACTTTAGTATACAATAGATTTAGATTGGGCAATTCTGCAATACAGTTTTAGGAGACAAAAA